>NZ_JAMYQC010000015.1:0-148209 GCF_040320645.1 Mesorhizobium sp. M0633 | reverse complement strand
CCCGCTCTCCTGTGCCTCCTCCCACCCCAACGCGCCCGCGCGCCCGCCCCGCCCCCCCCCCCCCGCCGCCCCCCTCCCCCCCCCCCCCCCCCCCCCCTCGCCCACACGGCCTCGGCGGCGGCCTTGTCGATGCGGCCGCCGAGCGCCGAGAGCGCGGCTCGGGTCTCGGCGTCGTAGACCGAAAGCCGGCCACCGCGGTGGAAATTATGCTGCCCTGCCGGTGGCCCATCGGCAGCGTCGATCCGGTAGAGCGCAACCAGAAAGCCGGCCAGCGAACGGGCGAACTCGGTAAGATCGGCAATCAGTCCACCAGCCGCCGGTCTGCCGCCAAGCCAGCGATAGACGGACCAAGGCCATGGATAGCCTTCCCCGGGCGCGCCTTTGGCCAGCGGCACGGGTATCGGCAGAGGCAGGTGAGGCGCCAGGCGGGGCAGCCAGCGATGCTCCTTCTCGACCTGGGCGACATAGGCGGCAGCGCTCGGCAGCCGCACCGACATGCTGTCGCCCAGCCGGTACGTGCGGTTGTCCCAGCCGCCAGGCTCGACCGTCTCTACCGGCAGGTCCGCCCATTTGGGGAACTGCGCGGCAATCAGCCGGCGAACAAGTGCGGCATCTATCGGCATGCCTGGCGTTCGTTCATCGGGCGGCATCGAGCTTGCTCCGGTCTTCTGAATAGCCGGCGGTCCATCTTTTTGTCATCGCACTCTTGCGGCGCCAGTGATTCCCTTGCCGGCAAATTCTCTAAGCCTTGCGTTCCCAGCGCCGGTCAGGCGTTTGCTGCCAGTAGGTCACGGTGTGGCCGGCCTCCTTCATTGTCTTCCAATGCGTGCGTGCCGCCTCTAGCTGGGCTGCATCGTGGCCGTCGAACAGGAACACGGCGCGCTGGTAGCCGCCAAGCTCCGGCGGCACCGCCCCATCGACCAGGAAGCGTATCTGCGCCTGGTTCGGATTGTCGGGGCCGACGGTCAGAACCACCGGCTGCTCGGCGGGATGGGCTTCGCGATCCGTCGCGTGGGCCAGGAACGAATCGTCCCGGAAAGTCCACAGATGCTGGTCCAGCGCGTCGCGCCGTTCCTCGGTGCCGGTCTGCACCACGGCGCGCCAACCGCGATCGACACTGCGCTCCAGGAGGCCGGGCAGCGCATCCTCCAGCGTCGATTCGGTCAGGTGATAAAACAGAATCTCGGCCATGCGTTCAGTCTACATTGTCGGAGTCCCGCCCCAGCCGCTCATTGCTCGTAATGATCGCGCACCAGCCGGTCGAGCAGCCTGACGCCGAAGCCGGAAGCCCATGACTGGTTGATCTCGTTGGAAGGCGCGCCCATCGCGGTGCCGGCGATGTCGAGATGCGCCCAGGGCGTGTCCTTGACGAAGCGCTGCAGGAACTGCGCGGCGATGATGGCGCCGCCATGGCGGCCGCCGATGTTCTTCATGTCAGCATTCTTGGAATCGATCAGCTTGTCGTATTCGGCGCCGAGCGGCATGCGCCACACCCGCTCCTGCGTCGCCTGTCCGGCCGCCGTCAGCCGGTCCGCCAACTCGTCATTGTTGGAGAACAGGCCGGCATAATACTGGCCGAGCGCGACCATGATGGCGCCGGTCAGCGTCGCCAGATTGATCATGAATTTCGGCTGGAAGCGGTCGTTGCAGTACCAGAGCGCATCGGCCAGCACCAGGCGGCCCTCGGCGTCGGTATTGAGCACTTCGATAGTCTGGCCCGACATCGAGGTGACAATGTCGCCCGGTCGCTGAGCGTGGCCGTCGACGGCGTTTTCAACCAGCCCGACAATGCCGACGACATTGACCTTCGCCTTGCGCGCGGCCAGCGCGTGCATCAGCCCGGTGACGGCAGCAGCGCCGCCCATGTCGCCCTTCATGTCCTCCATGCCCGACGCCGGCTTGATCGAATTGCCGCCGGTGTCGAAGGTGACGCCCTTGCCGACAAAGGCGACCGGGCTTTCCTTGGCCTTGCCGCCGTCCCACCGCATGACCGCGATGCGGGCGCCACGCGGCGAACCCTGCGCTACGCCCAGCAGCGAACCCATGCCGAGCTTCTTCATCTCCTTCTCGGCCAGGATCTCGACCGTGACGCCGAGCGCCTCCAGTTCGGCGATGCGGGCGGCGAATTCCACCGGTCCCAAAACATTGGCCGGTTCATTGACCAAATCGCGCGCCAGCAAGACGCCGTCGATCACCGCCGCTTCATCGGCGAAGGCCTTCTTTGCAACTGCCGGATCGGCGGTGTGAATAGTCACCTTGACCGGCTTTTTTGGCTCGCGCTTGTCGTCACCATTGTTCTTTTTGGTCTTGTACTTGTCGAAGGAATAGCTGCGCAGCAGGATGCCCGCTGCAAGCTGAACGGCTTGCCTGCCGCTGACGGCCGCACCGGGAAGATCGAGCACGACGGCCACTTCGGTTGCCTTGCGAAAGGACGCGGCAATCGTGCCGCCGAGCTTCAGCCAGGCGTAATCATCGAGATTGGAACCCTTGCCGGCACCGACCGCCACCAGCCGCTCGAGCGATGTCCCTTCCGGTGCCAGCACTTCGACCAGGCTGGCGAATTTGCCGGTGAAGTCGGCGACCGGAAAAGCCCGCTCGAGGGTCTTTGCCGGATCGCAAGCCCTGGCGGCATCGCTGAGGCCGCCCTCGTCGGCCACCAGAACGAAAACGCTGCCTTTTTTGGGCGCGGCGAATTTGGCAAAGGCGATCGAAGGTCTCGAATTCATCATGTCCTGCTTTCGGGGAAGTGAGTTGGATTATTGCGAGAAACGTTCGTCAGTGAGCGGCGGGTTGAAACAGCTCGATGACATTGCCCGATGGGTCTTCGAGCAGCGTCTGGGAACCGCCGACGCCCGTTATGATATCGTTGCGAAAGACAAGTCCAGCACTCTTGAGGCGCGCAACCTCTTCTTTCAGGTCCGGCACCACCAACAGGATGCGATTCCAACCTCCCGGCACCGGCTGCCGGCCATCCGGCATCGCCCGTGCACCCGAACTGCCGGGTCCGCTTAGAAGGAGCCGTAAAGCGCCGCGTGTGACGGAAGCAAAAGCCGGTCGGGCGTCCTGTTCAACAGCGAAGCCCAGATGTCCACAGTAGAAGTCGATCGAGGCGGCGACATCATCGACCATGTAGCGAATGCTGACTGGCGTCATGACTATTGACCTTTCGGTTCGAGCACGTTTCAACAAGGCGTGTCTATTGCGGGCGGAACAGTCGGCATAGTCCGGCTCATTATCGCTGCTTGACAATCCGCGCCGCTATCGCCCTGGCCTGAATGCGGGCGTTGGCGAAACAACCGCGAATGCTCGGCCGCATGCCGGTAAACCACAGACCGGGCAATTTCGGATCGGCATCGCCGCCGTTGAAAAGCGGAACGCCCTTGCCGTCGAGAACGCCGAGCTTGCCGACCATCTGCTCCAGACCGGTGCGATAGCCGGTCGCCGCAATGACGATATCGGGCGTGATCAACCTGCCTTCATTCAACACGATGCCGTCTTGGGTAAATTCCCGCAATAGTGGCACCACCACGATCGTGCCTGCCTTTATGGCGCGAACCGCGCCGTCATCGGCTGCGATCGCGGTGTAGTCGGCGCTCAGACGGCTCGCACCGCCTATGGGAGCCGGCGGAAGCCCAAATTTCGTCAGGTCGCCGAAAACCAGGCGCTGGGTTGTCGCCATCACCGCATCGGCCAACCGCACCGGCAAGCTCGCCATCAACGGTGAAAGCCTGTGGACGGCGACCTTGCCGATGCGTTTCGGCAGCAGCGACGGGCCGTTGCGGGCCGACAGCCAGATGCTTTGGGCATCTGCATTCGCAAGATGATTGAGTGCATCGAACCCCGAATTGCCGGCTCCGACGACCAGCACCTTTTTGCCGACGTAGTCCTTCGCCTCGCCAAAATCGGCCGAATGGATAATCCGGCCTGCAAAATCCTTCATGCCTTTCCACGCGGGAATAAACGGCTGCCGGTCGCGCCCGGTGGCGACGACGACATGGCGCGCCAGACGACGTCCGGAGTTCGTCCGCACGGTCCAGTGATCGCCGTCGAACGTGATCTCTTCAACGGCAACGCCGAATGCGACCGGCAGACCATGCGCCTGGCTGAAATCGTTCAGATGGCGAATGACGGCCGATTTATGCGGAAAAGCCGGGGTGCCTGCGGGATAGCCGACGCCGGGCAGCGTCGAGAGATCGCGATGCGTATTGAGGTGCAGCCGCTGGTGCCGCCGATGCCAGGGTTCGGCAAGCCGGCTCTCCTTTTCCAGGACGAGCGTCGGTACGCCGGCCTTCATCAAGGCGTGGGCGGCGGCAAGGCCGGCTGCGCCGGCGCCGACCACGATCGCGCCGTCAAAGATCGTTTCCCGACCGGTTTGACCGCGCAATTTTTCCGCTTCCATGCTGGGGCTCACAGATCCTGACCCGTCTTATCATGTCGCGGCGGTCGCGACCGGCGCGACATTTGGTCGTTTTGCCGCATTTGACAAGACTTTGGCCGAAATCGCTCCCATATGCGATATCGAACCATCCACGATTCGTCGCGGCACGGCCCCGCTTCCCGCCGCAACCTGTTGTTAACCAACAATGTTCGCTCTTTCTTATCCATTGCCGCCGACACTCCGGCCCAGCGGATTTTGCGATCCGGGACAGAACCCAGATCGAACCGCCAAACTGAGCCAGTTGTGCAGCCGGCGCCGGACGACTACCTTGTTCCAAGGCATGATGCCGTTCGAAATCGCCGAGAAAAGCCTTCATGAAGGTCGTTGAACGTTACATCATGCGCCGTGCTTTCGCGGTATTCGCGCTGGCGCTCGTCTGGACGCTGGCGATCGTCTGGACGACTCAGGTGCTCGCCCGCATCGACCTCGTCACCGATAGCGGTCAGTCGGCCCTCACCTTCTTCGAAGTCGCAGCGCTGATCATCCCGACGATCGTTCCGATCGTCGTGCCGTTCGCCCTGGTGGTCGCGGTCGCCCAGATACTCAGCGTGATGAATTCGGATTCGGAGCTGGCCGTCATCAATGCCGCCGGCGCTTCACGCTGGACCATCGTCAGGCCGATCATGCTTCTGGCACTTGCAGCCAGCGTTTTTTCCTTCGCCGTCGACAATGGCGTCGACCCTTACGCACGCCAGAAGAACCGCGAGTTGATTGCGTCGTCGCGTGCCGATCTGTTGTCGTTGATCATCCAGGAAGGCACCTTCCGTAAGATCGATGACGGCCTGTTCCTGCAGGTTGGCGAACGGCTTCCCGACAACCGTCTCGGCGGCATCTTCGTCGCCGATTCGCGCGAAGAAGGCGTCAATCTCATCTACTACGCCAAGACCGGCAGCATCATCGAACGCGGCGACGAGAAGGTGCTGATGATGAATGACGGCGTCATCCATCGCAAAACCATGACTGGCGACCTCTCGGTGATCCGGTTCACCTCCTACGCCTTCGACTTGTCCGCTTTCATGTCGGCATCATCTGACATCCTGCTTTTGCCGAAGGACCGGACGACCCAGTATCTGCTCAATCCAAGTCCGAACGACAAGATGTACCAGCAAAAGCCGAACAGGTACCTGGCCGAGCTCAACCAGCGTTTTTCCGAGTGGTCCTATTCGCTCGTCTTCGCGCTGATCGCGCTCGCCGTTGCCGGAGATGCGCGCTCGCATCGCGAGGCGCGTGTGCACCCGCTGATCACGGCAATCGCGATCGCACTGTTCGTGCGCTGGCTCGGGTTCTTTGCCGCCGGCAAGGCCGACAAGGTGCCGCAATATGCCTATATGGTCTACGGCGTCCCGATCGTGGCATCGGCGATCGCCATCTGGTTCATCGTGTCCAACCGGACCATGGAACTGCCGGTTGCCTGGGCCGATTGGATAACCAATCTTGCCGGCCGCTTCAGTGACGGCTGGAGCGCCATCAAGCTCCGTTTTGCCAGGCGTGGCGCATCCGGGCAGGGGGCCGGCTGATGGGCTGGACTCTGGGTCGGTACTTCTTCTTTCGCTATGTGACGATCACCATCTGGTTCTTCATCGGCCTCTTGGCGCTGGTGTTCCTGATCGATTTCACCGAGCTTTCCGGCCGCACGACCGGCGTGCCGGGCTTCACCTACGCAACTGCGTTCGCCATTTCGGGGCTCAGGATGCCGATGATCATGCTGCAGACGGTGCCGTTCGTCGGCCTGTTCTCGGCGATGGCGACGTTGGTGTCGCTCAACCGCAAATATGAATTGGTCATTGCCCGTTCCGCCGGGGTTTCCGCATGGCAATTCCTGCTGCCGTGCTGCATCGGGGCGCTGCTGTTTGGAGCCTTGTCGGTCGGCGTCATCAATCCGGTAGCCGCGCACGCCTATTCCTGGTCCGAGGAGATCGAGACCCAGCTCCGTTCGGGCAAGTCGAACAGCGTCTCGGCCGATGCTGCGCCCTGGATCAGGCAGAAAACCAACGCCGGCGACACCATCATCGGCGCGCGCGCCATTCTCAATCAAGGCCTGGAGATGGCCGACGCGGTCTTCTTCAGCTTCAGCCCGCAAGGCGACATCATCGAGCGCAAGGATGCGGCGCGCGCCTTTTTGCGGGACGGCTACTGGGAATTGCAGGACGTCAAGGTGTTCCGGGACGGTACCATCCAGTCGTTACCTAGCGATCGGCTGCCGACCAATCTCAAGCCGGAATTCGTGCAAGAGCGGTTGGCGCGCCCTGAGACCATTCCCTTCTACGATCTGCCCGGCAAGATCGAAGTGGCCCGCTCCTTCGGCCTCAAGGCAAACGCCTTCGCCATGCAGTTCAATTCCCTGATTGCGCTGCCCTTCCTGCTTGTCGCGATGACGCTGATTGCGGCAACGGTATCAATGCGATTTGCGAGGATGGGGCAGTCGGCAACGATGATTCTGGGTGGCATCGTGGCCGGCTTTCTGCTTTATGTCGTTTCGGTGCTGGTCAAGGCATTCGGCGTAGCGGGATTCGTACCCACTGCCGTAGCGGCTTGGGTCCCGGTTGTCGTGGCTATGTTCTTCGGGGTGACATTCCTGCTATACAAGGAAGACGGCTAGTGAGGGAGGCGGTTTTGCGCAGCCATAGGCACGCCGGTTTGGCACGCCTCTCTGCGGCGAGCGCCTTGGCATGCCTGCTTGCCAGCGCCGCCCCGGTTGCTCCGGCTTTCGCCCAGGACGTCAGTGAGCTGGCAACGAAGGTTCCGAGCGGCACGCAGATGCTGTTGGCAGCCGATACGCTGGTCTACGACAACGACAAGCAGACAGTGACGGCCGTCGGCGGCGTCCAGATCGACTACGGCGGCAACCGTCTCGTCGCCCAGCGGGTCGAATACAACCGCAACACCAAACGCCTCGTCGCCAGCGGCAATGTCGAACTCGTCAATAGCGACGGCACCAAAATTTATTCGCAGCATGCCGACATCACTGACGATTTCGCCGACGGCTTCGTCAACGCGCTGCGGGTCGAGACCATAGACAAGGCGTATTTCGCCGCCGAAAGCGCGGAGCGCATGGGCGGCGTGCTGACGACGTTCCACAATGGCGTCTACACCGCCTGCGAGCCGTGCGAGGACAAGCCCGACAAAGCGCCGACCTGGCGTATCAAGGCCAGGAAGATCATCTGGAACGGCGAGAAGAAGACGGTTCGCTTCGAGAACTCGAATTTCGAGTTCTTCGGCTTTCCGCTGGCCTATCTGCCGGCTTTCGAGATCGCCGACCCAACGGTCAAGCGCAAGAGCGGCTTCCTGATCCCCGGCGTCGCCTACAAGAGCGATCTCGGCGTCGGTGTTAAAGTCCCCTATTATTTCGCGCTCTCGCCGACCTACGATCTCACTGTCACTGGCAGCGGCTATACCAAGCAAGGTTTCCTCGGTGAGGCCGAGTGGAGGCAGCGCTTCAACAACGGTCAGTACAGCCTGAAGATTGCGGGCATCCGGCAGGAGAATCCCGACGCCTTCATCGACGACAATGGCCACAACGTGAATTCGGGTACCGAAGGCGACCCGAACAGGTTCCGCGGCATGATGGGCACCCAGGGCCAGTTCGCCATCAACCCGCGCTGGGACTTCGGCTGGGACATCCTGCTGCAGAGCGACAAGAATTTCGCGCGCACCTACGACATCGATGGCTTCAACGATAGCGTGCACCGCTCCGAGGTGTACCTGACGGGGCTCAACGATCGCAATTACTTCGACGTGCGCGCCATGCACTTCGAGGTTCAGGAAGACACGCTCGCCAGCGATCCGACTGCACGCGCCGCCAAGCAGCCCTGGGTGCTGCCCTCGCTCGACTACGCTTATATCCCCGACATGCCGGTGGCCGGCGGGCAGCTGTCGTTCGACGTCAACGCGCGGGTCATTGACCGCGACAGGCTCGATACGGCTCTTGCAAATTCGGGCATCCCTTCGTCCGTCAACAACGTCCGCGGCATCGACGGTCAATCCGGGCGCCTTACCGCGGAAGCCGAATGGAAGCGCACCTTCACCACCGATGGCGGGCTTCTGCTGACACCGCTCCTGGCGCTGCGCGGCGACGCCGGCTACGTCAACGCCTCCTCGGCCTCGCTCGACGCCGTCAACCAGATGGCGACCAATCTCGGCGTCGAGGACGATATGCGTTCATCGCTTGCCCGCTACATGGCGACCGCCGGCCTTGAGATGCGCTGGCCGGTGCTGTTTTCGATGACCAGTTCCAGCCATGTCTTCGAACCGATGGCGCAGGTATTCATGCGTCCGAACGAGCAATATGTCGGCGGGCTGGCGGTCCCCAACGAGGACGCCCAGAGCTTCGTCTTCGACGCCACGACGCTGTTCGAGCGCGACAAATTCTCGGGCTATGACCGCATGGAAGGCGGCACACGCGCCAATGTCGGGCTGCGCTATTCCGGCGCATATGACAATGGCTGGGGCACCAATGCGGTGTTCGGCCAATCCTACCAGCTCGGCGGCCAGAACTCGTTCGGCACGCCGGACCTGGTCAATGTCGGCGCCTATTCAGGTCTTGAAACTGCAACCTCCGACTATGTCGGCCTTGTCGGCTTCAACAGCCCCAGCGGGTTTTCCGGCTCGGTCAGCGGCCGTTTCGACGAGCAAAGCTTCGAGATCCGCCGCGCTGAGGTAAAGGCCGCCTTTTCAGGCCTGCCGGTGTCGCTGAGCGCCAAATACGCCTTCATCCAGGCGCAGCCACTCTATGGCTTCTCGACCGATCGCCATGAGGTTACGCTCGGCGCCTCGACACATCTTGCCGAGAATTGGCGCGTCTTTGGCACCGGCACATATGATCTGGAGCAGAGCGTTCTGGTCAAGGACGGGGTCGGCTTTGCCTATAGTGATTCGTGCTTTACCTATTTGATGACGTTTTCGGAAAGACGTGACCTGAACACCAAGGAAGTATCGCAGAACGTCGGCTTCAACCTGTCGTTCCGCACGCTCGGCGATTTCGGCTCGTCGCAACGCTCCATCGACACCATTCAATAACGGGCAGCGGTCGGCAACGGGGCGGCTGGCGGACGACATTGTTTCGCCGCATAGAGCAGGCACGAATTTTGACGGCCTGAACTGGGATAGGTTCGGCTGAATCGGGATGGAATTGGGATGCTTTCGATGAGGAAATACCTCTTTTCGGCAGGGTTCGCGCTGCTGGTGGCGTTCTCGACCACCGCGGTGACGCGGCCAGTTTTCGCCACCGAGATCAAATACGTCGTCAACAATATACCGATCACCACCGGCGACATCCAGCATCGGGCCGCTTTCCTGCGCCTGCAGCACAGAAAGGGCGATGCCGGCCAGGAAATGATCGACCAGACGCTGCGTCTGGCCGAAGCCCGGCGGCTCGGCATCCGCATCAGCGACGCGCAGGTCGATGCCGCTTATCAGCGTTTCGCCACCAGCAACAAGATGCCGCTCAAGCAGCTTGACGGCGCGATGGCGCAATCCGGCGTCACCAAGGAGCATTTCAAGGAGTTTATCCGGGCACAGATGGCCTGGAACCAGGCGCTGACCGCGCGTTCCCGTTCCGGAGACGGTGGCGGCGCAATGAGCGAGCAGGACCTCGTCAAGCGCATGCTCGAAAAAGGCGGCAGCAAACCGAGCGCCACAGAGTACATGCTGCAGCAGGTCATCTTCGTGGTGCCGGCCGCCGAGCGAACCGCGACGCTGGCCAAGCGCAAACGCGAAGCCGATGCCATGCGCGCCCGCTTCAACGGCTGCAACACCACCCGCGAATTCGCCAAGGGCCTGATCGATGTCACCGTTCGCGATCTCGGCCGGGTGCTGGCGCCCCAATTGCCGGCGGACTGGGCCGAGCAGATAAAGGCTACAAAGGTCGGCGGCGCCACCACGACGCGCGAAACCGACCGCGGTGTCGAATTCATCGGCATCTGCTCGTCGCGCGAAGTGTCAGACGACAAAGCCGCGCAGATGGTGTTCCAGAGTGAAGGTTCGAACGACAAGAACGCCGACGAACTCTCGAAGAAATATGTCGAGGAGTTGCGGAAGAAAGCCCGCATAATCGAGCGCTGAAGTCGAAGCGCCGTGGCTGACGCAGAGCTTCCGCTGGCGTTGAGCGTCGGCGATCCGTCCGGCGTGGGGCCGGACATCGCCATCGCTGCTTGGCAGGCCCGCGATAGCGCTGGCGTTCCGTCTTTTTATCTCCTTGCCGATCCGGCACTGATTGCCGCGCGGGCGCACAGGCTCGGCACCGATATCGCGATTGCCGAGACGACGCCGGCGTTAGCGCCGGGGGTGTTTTCGCGCGCGCTGCCGGTGGTGGCGCTTGCTGCCCGTTTCGTCGACAGTCCCGGCCGCCCGGATCCAGCCAACGCCGCCGGCATCATCGAGGCGATCGACCGCGCCGTTGCCGACTGCCTGGCTGGCCGCGCTGCCGCGGTCGTCACCTGCCCCATCGCCAAGAAGCCGCTCTACGACGCCGGCTTTCGCTTTCCCGGCCACACCGAATATCTGGCGCATCTGGCATCGCTTCACACCGGCACCGAAGTGACGCCTGTGATGCTGCTTGCCGGACCGGACCTGCGCACCGTGCCGGTCACCATCCACATCGCGCTGGCCGAGGTGCCGAAAGAGCTGACGACGGACCTTATCGTCGCCACCGGCCGCATCACCGCCGCCGACCTTGCGAACCGCTTCGGAATTGCCAAGCCGCGGCTCGCCGTTGCCGGCCTCAACCCGCATGCCGGCGAAGGCGGCACCATGGGCACCGAAGACGAGCGGATCGTGCGCCCGGCAGTCGACCGGCTGAGGCAGGAAGGGATCGACGCCTTCGGGCCATTGCCGGCCGACACGCTGTTTCATGCTCGCGCCCGCGCCGGCTACGACGTGGCGCTCTGTATGTATCACGACCAGGCGCTGATCCCGGCCAAGGCGCTGGCGTTTGACGAGGCGGTCAACGTGACGCTCGGCCTGCCCTTCGTCCGCACCTCGCCCGACCACGGCACCGCCTTCGACATCGCCGGCAAGGGCATCGCCCGTGCCGGCAGCCTGATTGCAGCGCTGAAACTCGCTCGCGTTCTTGCCGATACCGGGAAAAGGCCGTAGGCCCTGAGCCCAATCAGCCAAATTCGATGGCCTTAACCCGATGAGCCCGCCTGATGAGCCCAGCCCGATGAGCATAGACGGCCTGCCGCCACTGCGCGAGGTGATCGAGCGCCATGGGCTGCAGGCGAAAAAGGCGCTGGGCCAGAATTTTCTGCTCGACCTTAACCTGACAAGCAAGATTGCGCGAACCGCCGGCGACCTGAGCGACGTTACGGTTATCGAGGTCGGTCCCGGTCCGGGCGGGCTGACTCGTGCCCTGCTCCTCAACGGCGCCCGGCGGGTCGTCGCGATCGAGCGCGACGAGCGCTGCCTGGCGGCCTTGGCCGAGATCGCGAACCACTATCCGGGTCGGCTCGAGATCGTAGCCGGCGATGCGCTGAAAGCTGATTTTGCAGCGCTTGCAAAAGGAGTGCCGGGAAGCGGCGGGTCGGCGAAAATCGTTGCCAACCTGCCCTACAATATCGGCACCGAATTGCTGATCCGCTGGCTGACCGTCACCGAGTGGCCGCCGTTCTACACATCGATGACGCTGATGTTCCAGCGCGAGGTCGCCGAACGCATTGCAGCCAGCCCCGGCAGCGAGGCCTATGGTCGGCTCGGCGTGCTGGCCGGCTGGCGGACGGAGGCGAGGATTGCCTTCGACGTACCGCCGCAGGCGTTCACGCCGCCACCCAAGGTGACGTCCTCGGTGGTGCATCTTGTGCCGCGTGCCAACCCCTTGCCGGCAGAGGTGAAACGGCTCAGCCGCGTCACCGAAGCGGCATTCGGCCAGCGCCGGAAAATGCTGCGGCAGAGCGTGAAAAGCCTCGGCGGCGAGGCACTGCTCACCCGCGCCGGCATCGATCCGACCAGGCGTGCGGAGACGCTCAGCGTCGAGGAATTCGTTCGCCTGACCAACGCGGTGTGATGCCGGGAAGCGTCCGCGTGGAATTTCCGCTCTCATGGCATAGATAGCCGGACAAACCCTGCCCGGAGACAAACAGTGGCCGCCTATGTCATTTCCGACGTCACGATCCGTGACGCAGAGGCTATCGAAGCCTATCGCGCCAGCGCGGCTGCCTCCATCGCCCAGCATGGCGGGCGCTATCTGGTACGCGGCGGCGAGGTGGAAAGGTTGGAAGGCGACTGGTCTCCCGGGCCGCTGATCATCGTGGAATTCCCCGACATGGACACGGCGCGGCGTTGGTACCGCTCCGCCGAATATGCCGCGGCATTGGAACTGCGCGACGCCGCGCTCAGCCGCAATCTGATCCTGGTCGCGGGGACAGCGCCTTGATCAATCCGTCTTTTCGTCGAGCAGCCCCGAGACGAAATCGAACAGGCCCGGCCGGCGATCGCGTCTGAGCCGTTCGGCCGTGACGATGCCCCGCACCTCGGCGAAAGCGCGGTCGAGATCGTCGTTGACTATGACGAAATCATATTCCTTCCAGTGCTCGATCTCGTTGCGGGCGTTCTTGAGCCGCGTCTCGATCACCGCTTCCTGGTCCTCGGCGCGACGCTTCAGCCGCGCCTTCAATTCCTTCATCGATGGCGGCAGGATGAATATCGAGACGATGTCGGCGCGCATCTTCTCCTTGAGTTGCTGAGCGCCTTGCCAGTCGATGTCGAACAGCATGTCGCGGCCTTCGGCCAGCGCCTGTTCAGCCGGCTCGCGCGGCGTCGCGTAGCAATTGCCGTGCACCTCCGCCCATTCGAGCAGCGCATCGGAATCGCGCAGCCGCTCGAACTCGCGCATGGTACGGAAGTGGTAATGGACGCCCTCGATCTCGCTGCCGCGGCGTGGCCGCGTGGTGACCGAGA
The DNA here is from genome assembly GCF_040320645.1 of Mesorhizobium sp. M0633. Taxonomy (NCBI): domain Bacteria; kingdom Pseudomonadati; phylum Pseudomonadota; class Alphaproteobacteria; order Hyphomicrobiales; family Phyllobacteriaceae; genus Mesorhizobium; species Mesorhizobium sp. M0633. The sequence continues at coordinate 134,879 of NZ_JAMYQC010000015.1, read as the reverse complement.
CCGACAATTCCAGGCTGGAATCGCTCTCCAGCAGATTGCGCGCAATCGTCGACTTGCCGGCGCCTGACGGCGACGACAAGACCAGCATCAGCCCGCGGCGCCGAATGCGGGAACCCACATCCCTAGCGGTCATGGGGCTTGGCAGTCATGTGGCTTGGCATCGGGATCATTCCAGATTCTGGACCTGTTCGCGAAACTGGTCGACGACCGCCTTCAGTTCCAGCCCGATGGCGGTGACCGCGGCAGCATTCGACTTGGAACACAGCGTATTCGATTCGCGGTTGAATTCCTGTGCCAGGAAATCGAGCTTGCGGCCGATGGCGCCACCGCCGGCGAGCAGTGCCCGCCCCGACGCCACGTGTGTCTTCAGCCGGTCGATTTCCTCGCGTATGTCGGCCTTGGTGGCCAGGAACGCCGCTTCCATATGCAGCCGGCTGGCGTCCAGGTTGGCAGACGCGTCCATCAACAGGCGGATCTGCTCGGCGAGCCTTTCGCGGATCGTGGCCGGTTCGCGTGATGGATCGGCCTCGGCCCGCAGCGTCAGCGCCTCGATGGCATCGATATGGCCGGACAGCAGGGAACGAAGTGCCGCACCTTCGCCCTGGCGCGCCTGCTGCAGCCCGTTCAGTGCTGCTTCCAGCGCCGACAGTATTGCGGTATCGAGCGCACTGCGCGCCTCTTCGGTTTCGATGGTTTCGGGAATGTCGAGGACGCCGCGCAGCGCAAGCAGGCCGTCGGCCGCCGCAGGGGCTACTCCGAACTGCTCCTGCAGCCGCTTGGCCAAGCCCGCCAGATCCTTCAGGAAAGCCTCGTTGACCACGGGTTGCGCTTGAGCGCCGGCGGCGCGGCCAATGGTCAGCGTCATCTGGAAATTGCCGCGCGCAAAACGCTTTTGCACCGTCTGCCGGACGGCCGGCTCCAGCCGGTCGAAACCTTGCGGCAGCCGCAGCCTGACCTCGACGCTTTTGCCGTTGACGGACTTGGCTTCCCAGGCAATCGAAGTGCCGTCGTGTTCGGCGACACTGCGCGCAAAACCGGTCATGCTCTGCAAGTTCATGTAGCCGTGCGTCCCTTTGCCGAATGCCCCTCAAGCCGGAGCGATTTTCTCCGGACAGGATCATGTGAATTTCAATGCCATAGCAGCCCTTGCACATCCACCCGGACATGCACAGGGCCAACCTGATGGCGTCCGGCCCTACTGGGCGGCGGTGGCGCCCGCATCGTCAACGATGGCTCCCGCCGGCGTGTCGGCTCCGGTATTGGTTGCCCCGGCCTTGGCGGCGTCCTGCGCCTGCTTTTTCAGCAGTGCCCGGTAGCGAGCGACATTCTCGTTATGCTCATCGAGCGTCGAGGCAAAGACGTGCCCGCCGGTGCCGTCGGCGACGAAGTAGAGATCGCTGGTCTTCGACGGATTAGCGACTGCCTCCAGCGCCGCACGGCCGGGATTGGCGATCGGCGTCGGCGGTAAGCCGTTGATCAGATAGGTGTTGTAGGGCGTCGGCTTCTGGATGTCCGACTGATAGATCGGGCGGTCGATGGGTTTGCCCTTGCCGCCGAACAGGCCGTAGATGATGGTCGGGTCCGACTGCAGCCGCATACCCTTGGCCAGCCGGTTGAGGAAGACGGCGGCTACGCGCGAGCGTTCATCGCCCTTGCCGGTCTCCTTCTCGACGATAGAGGCTAGGGTGACAAAATCCTCAACGTTGGCGATCGGCAAATCCGGCGCTCGGCGCTGCCAGACCTCGTCGACCAGCTTCTTCTGGTCGGCCAGAAGCTTGTCGACCATCTGCTGGCGTGTTGCTCCGCGGGTGAAACGCAGCGTGTCGGTGGCGAGGCTGCCCTCAGGTGGAGTGGTCGACGGCATATCGCCGGTCAGCGCGTCCTGCTCGGCAATCCGTTGCAGCGCCTGCGCGACCGTCAGCCCCTCGGGGATAGTCAGCGAATACATCACCGACTTGCCGCTCTTCAGCAGTTCCATGATATCGTGCATCGACGCCTGCGGCTTGATCTCGTATTCGCCGGCCTTCAGGGCGGAATCATTGCCGAAGGCGCGCACGCCAAGGCGGAAAATGCGGGCGTCGCTGATCAGCCCTCGCCGCTCAAGCTGGTCGGCGATCTCCTGGACGCCGCTATTCGGCTTGACCAGGAAAGTGTCGCCATTGGCCGACGGGCCGGGCTCGTTGAACTCCTGCTTGCCGAAATACAGCGCAACGCCTGCCGCCAGCACCATCAGCATCACCGAAGAGATGACGAAGTTCATGAACACGACGAACTGGCTGCGCGAGGCACGCGAGCGCTTCGGCGGCGGCGTGCCGGCCTCGGGCCGCAACGCCTCGCTGGCCGTCTTCGGCACGATCGGGCCGGGCGTTGCTGCCCGTTGCCCGAATTCCCCGTTATCGGCCGGATTTGTGTTCATAGCGCCCTACCATTTGATCTTGCGACGAATCCCCTCGGGCAGAGTAGGGGCGAATATGGCAAAATTGACGGCAGACGGAAACCGGCAGAGCGGTCAGCCATTGTAGCGCTGGAAGACGAGCGAGGCGTTGGTGCCACCGAAGCCGAAGGAGTTGGACAGCGCCACGTCGATCTGCCGGGCCCGCGGCTTGTGCGGCACCAGGTCGATCGCCGTTTCGCGCTCCGGATTGTCAAGATTGATGGTCGGCGGCGCGATGTTGTCGCGAATGGCGAGGATCGAAAAGATCGCCTCGGCAGCGCCAGCCGCGCCCAGCAGGTGGCCAATCGACGATTTGGTCGACGACATCGATATCTTCGAGGCGGCGTTGCCGACCAGCCGCTCGACGGCGCCGAGTTCGATCGTATCGGCCATGGTCGAGGTGCCGTGCGCGTTGATGTAGTCGACATCGGCCGGCGTCAGCTTCGCCCGGTTCAGCGCCGCGGTCATGCAACGGAAAGCGCCGTCGCCGTCTTCGGCAGGCGCGGTGATGTGATAGGCGTCACCGGTCAGACCGTAGCCGGTGACCTCGGCATAGATCTTGGCGCCGCGGGCCTTGGCGTGTTCGAGCTCCTCGAGCACGACAACGCCGGCGCCCTCGCCCATGACGAAGCCGTCGCGATCGCGATCATAGGGGCGTGAGGCCGTTTGTGGCGCGTCGTTGCGCTCGGTGGAGAGCGCGCGGCAAGCGGCGAACCCGGCGATCGACAGTCTCGTCACCGGCGCTTCGGCGCCGCCTGCGACCATAACGTCGGCATCGCCCCAGATGATCAGCCGGGCGGCATCGCCGATGGCGTGCGCACCGGTCGAGCAAGCGGTGACGACGGCATGGTTGGGGCCTTTCAGCCCATGCCGGATCGAGACCTGACCGGAGACGAGGTTGATGATCTGGCCAGGGATGAAGAATGGGCTGATGCGGCGCGGACCGCGTTCCTTGAGGATCATCGCATTCTCGGCGATGCCTTCGATGCCGCCGATGCCCGAACCGATCAGCACGCCGGTGGCGCACTGTTCCTCATGCGTCTTCGGCTGCCAGCCGGAATCCTTGAGTGCCTCGTCGGCGGCCGCGATCCCGTACAGGATGAAGTCGCCGATCTTGCGCAGTTCCTTCGGCTCGAGAACGGCTTCAGGATTGAAAGTGCCATTGGAGCCGTCACCGCGCGGAATGACGTGGGCTACCTTGCAAGCAAGGTCTTCCACCTCGAATTCGGTGATGCGCTTGGCTGCGCTGCGGCCGGTCAGAAGCTCCTTCCAGCTGTGCTCGAAGCCCATGCCGAACGGCGAAAGCAGCCCAAGGCCCGTGACGACGACACGCCTCATCGCAGGTCCTCCCCGGTGATGACTGCAAATAGCGTCAGGCGGAGGCCTTGTCGATGTATTTCACCGCATCGCCAACAGTCAGGATGGTCTCGGCGGCGTCGTCCGGGATTTCGACACCGAACTCTTCTTCGAACGCCATGACAAGTTCGACCGTGTCGAGGCTGTCCGCGCCCAGATCATCGATGAAGCTCGCCTGCTCCGTCACCTTGTCGGCATCGACGCCAAGGTGCTCGATGACAATCTTCTTGACGCGCTCTGCGGTGTCACTCATTTGGGCATCCTCGTCTTTTGGTTGTCTGTCTTCGTTAGCGGGCAGAATGCCGCTAATCAAGCTGAAAGATGGTCCTGCCGGAAACGCAGCGGAACAGGACCGGTTTTTGCCCGAACCGCCGGGTTGCGGGCGGCATTACACGAAAAATCCCGTGCATCCAAGACGGAATGAAGCGTTTTCCCAAGTGTTAGATCATTGCCATGCCGCCATTCACATGAATGGTCTGGCCGGTGACGTAGGCTGCCTCGTTAGAAGCTAGGTAGGCGACGGCAGAGGCGACTTCGGCGCCCGTGCCCATGCGCCGGGTCGGGATCGCCGCCATGATCGCCTCTTTCTGCTTGTCGTTGAGCTTGGCGGTCATCGCCGATTCGATGAAGCCTGGGGCGACGCAGTTGACGGTGATATTGCGGGTAGCGATCTCCTGCGCCAGCGATTTGGAAAAGCCGATCATACCGGCTTTGGAGGCGCAGTAATTGGTCTGGCCGGGATTGCCGGTGACGCCGACCACCGAAGTGATGTTGATGATACGGCCATGGCGGCGGCGCATCATCGGATGGGTAAGCTCGCGGGTCAGCCGGAACACGGCGGTCAAGTTGACCTCGATCACGCTATCCCAGTCGGCGTCAGCCATGCGCACGAACAACCCGTCCTTGGTAATGCCGGCATTGTTGACGAGGATGTCGACGCCTTCGAGGTCGGCCTCCGCCTTCTGGCCGAGCGCCTTGACGTCGTCGCGGTTGGAAAGATTGGCCGGGAAAAGCTTGACCCGGTCGCCCAGTTCGGCGGCCAGCGCCTCCAGTTTCTCGATACGTGTGCCATGCAGGCCGACGATGGCGCCCTGGCCGTGCAGCACGCGGGCGATCGCCTCGCCGATACCTCCCGATGCGCCGGTGACGAGCGCCTTGCGGCCGGTCAATTCGAACATTCTTGCCTCCTGATCTGAGCGAACACCCTTCGCATGGAGCGGGGTCAAATCGCCAGTTGATTATGCAAGCGCCGCCAGCGCCGCCTCGACATCCGCCGCGGATCCGATGGCAGTGGTGGCAATATCGCGGTTGATGCGGCGGGCCAGCCCCGACAGCACCTTGCCGGCGCCCACTTCGTAAAGCGTCGCAACGCCGTTGCTGCCGAACCACTCCACCGTTTCGCGCCAGCGCACGCGCCCGATCACCTGTTCGACGAGTCGGCGGGCGATCTCGTCGGGATCGCTCGTCGGGGTCACCGTAACATTGGAGACCAGCGGCACGACCGGCGCACTCTTCGTCACGGCGGCCAGCGCCTCCCGCATGATCTCGGCCGCAGGCTTCATCAATGTCGAATGGAAGGGCGCCGAGACCTGCAGCATCAGCGCCCGCTTGGCGCCCTTCTCCGTGCATAGCCTCGCCGCCAGTTCGACCACTGGCCTGGCGCCGGAGATCACCAGCTGGCCGCCGCCATTGTCATTGGCGATCTGGCAAACCAAGGCTTGTGCGGGATCTTTGGCGGCGCCCTGGGCGGCCTCTGCGCAAGCGGCTTCGACGTCGGCCTGTTCCAGCCCGATGATCGCCGCCATGGCGCCCTCGCCGGCCGGCACAGCCGCCTGCATGGCGTTGCCGCGGATGCGCAACAGCCGGGCGGCGTCGGCGACCGAAACGAAACCTGCGGCCGCAAGTGCCGAATATTCGCCGAGCGAGTGGCCGGCGACATAGGTGACCTTGCCGTTCAGGGAGAAGCCGCGCGCCTCCAGCGCCCGGATTGCGGCAAGCGACACCGCCATCAGCGCCGGCTGGGCGTTGGCGGTCAGCGTCAGCGTCTCTTCCGGGCCTTCCCAGATCAGCTTCGATAAGTTTTCGCCGAGCGCGTCGTCAACTTCCTCGAAGATCCGCCGCGATTCCACAAAGGTATCGGCGAGGTCCTTGCCCATGCCGACAGCCTGGCTGCCCTGCCCCGGAAAGGTGAATGCGATGGCCATCGGCGGCTCCCAGCTGCTGGTTCACGTTGCCTGTGACGCAAGGCGTGCGGCCAAGTCAAGTCCAACCTTGATCGCGTAATATCGGCCGAGTGCCTGTTTCGGCAGGCTTTTTGGCGATCACTCATGATGAAAACCGCTCACGATTTGTTTGCTGGCTCTTCTTATTTCCGCCGCAGGCGCTAAGCTTTGCGTGACAGTTCGATGACAATCGAGTGACGCTTTTGTTGCGGGCCGGGGAACTATTGAAGTGGCAAAGACCAAGCAGAGCGCAGCCGAGGCGGCGCCCCAGTTTCTTGAAGGCGATCCGTCGACCGGCTATCTGCCGGCGCGCAAATGGCCTGTCATCCGCTATGGCCTTATCAGCTTGCTGGCTGCGGCCATCCTTGTGTTTGCCATCGAACTGATCGTGCGCGGCAACTTTGCCGGCACCATTGATTTCTTTCTGCAGCCTTTCAAACCCGGCTGGACCACGATCATCATTTTTGCGCTGATCCTCATCGGCCTCGACGCCGTGCTCGGCCGCAGTCACCAGAGCCTGATGATCGTCGCGCCGCTGACATTGTCGCTGGCGTTCGTCGGCCACCAGAAGTCGCTGTATCTCGGCGATCCGCTCTATCCGACCGATTTCCTCTATTCCCGGCAGATCGTGGCATTGATGCCGCTTCTGGTACGCGATCGCCCGGGAACCGCCATTGCCCTGGCGATCGGCATCGTCGGCGGGCTGTCGCTGCTCGTCTATGGCTGGCGGCTATGGCGCCGCCGCGTTCCGGCACTCAGCCACAAGGGCCGCCTTGCCCGGCTGACGCTGACGGTGCCGCTGATCGCCTTCTTCGTCTCCATCATGGACTATGCCACTTTCTCGTGGACACGCGACCGGCTGCAGATCATCCCGATCATGTGGGACCAGAAGGAAAACTATGCCTCGAACGGTTTTGCGCTCGCCTTCGCGCTGAACGTCCCGATGGCGCATGTCTCGGCGCCGCCCGGCTATTCCGGCAAGGCGATCGAAGCGATCGGCAAACCGCAGGTGACGGCTTCGGTACCCGCCGAGAAGCCCGACATCATCGTCGTCATGAGCGAATCCTTCTGGGATCCGACCAAGCTACCCGGCGTCACCATCACGCCCGACCCTATCCCCAATGTGCGGGCACTGCGCACGGGTTACATGTTCTCGCCCGAGTTCGGCGGCATGACGGCCAACATCGAGTTCGAGGCCCTGACCGGCTTTTCCAACGCCTTCCTGCCGGCGGGCAGCATTCCCTACCAGCAATATGTGCGGACACCGACTCCCTCGCTGGCGACCTTCCTGAAAAGTCAAGGCTACCGGGCGCGCGCTATCCATCCCGGCACTAACTGGTTCTGGAACCGGGGGGCCGTCTATGCCGATTTCGGCTTCAACGACTTCAAGTCCGAGGAGACGTTGCCGCCCATGCAGAAGCGCGGACCGCTCGCGTCGGACGCTGCGATGACCGACGAGATTATCCACGAAGCCGATACCAGCGCCGAGCCGGTCTTCTTTTTCGCCGTCAGCCTGCAGAACCACGGGCCGTATGAGCCGTATCGCTATAACAATCCGACCCACAAGGTGCAGGCGCCGATCAGCCAATGGGCGCGTGAATCGCTGTTGAGCTATGCCGAAGGCTCTTCCGACGCGGACCGCGGCCTCGAGCGGCTGATCGAATGGGCGAAGAAACGCGAGCGGCCGACCGTCATCGCGTTCTTCGGCGACCATCTGCCGCCGCTTGGGCCGGTCTACGTCGAGACCGGCTTCCTGAAGGACAATGTTGCGCCGCGCAAGGAGGCGGCCGACCAGATGCTGCTGCACCACCAGACGCCGCTGATCGTCTGGTCGAATCGCAGCGGCCCGGCCGAGGATCTGGGCGCCGTCAGCCCGTCCTTCCTGCCCTACCATATCCTGAAGACAGCCGGCATCAGCCATCCCTATTACACCGGCTTCCTCGGACAGTTGCGAGAGCGCTACCGCGTTATCGACCGCAATTTGCTTTTGGCACCGGGGGGCGACGCCACCCCCGATTGGTCGCGTCAGAAAGAGATCGATCCGGCAATCCGCGACTTCCGTCTGCTGCAATACGACATGATGTTCGGCAAGCGCCATGCGGCGCCCGATTTCTTCCCCGAAACCACAGGCAAAGTGGCTGCACACACGAGTTGAGCAGCGGCGGCGGGAGAGCGGCCGACGTCGTTCAGTTCGTCAAGTGCAGCTGCGAAATCGAGCTTCCGATTTTCAGGAAGACGCTTTCGAGCTGACTGACGTCGTTGGTCGGGTAATAATCCGACGGCGACGATGCGCAGGCCTCGTAAAGCTTGCGGTTGGCTGCGGTGTCGGCCTGCAGCAGCACTGTGAATATCTGCACGTCCTGCTTCTTCAATGTGTTGCATACATTGGTTGTCCAATCGTCGACATTGCGCGCAGCCGCGGTCTGGTCGCTGGATCCAAACCGACCCGAGGCCAGGAATCCGTAGGAGCCATAGTCCGACTTCTGTGGCGTATCCTTCGCGCCATAGACAACATTCTCGCCGTCGGTGAGCAGCAGCACCGTTTTGGTCGTGCCTGACGCCCTGAACGGCGCGCCGTCGCTGTAAGGCGGTTCCGGCGAGAGCACCCGCATCCCCCATGACAAGCCTTCCGAAACATTGGTCCCCGAGCCGTTCCATTCGATCATCTCACCGACGGCCTTCCGCAATTTGTCGAAATCATCGGTCAGCGGCACTATCGGCGTCGGACAGGCCCGGTTTGGGCCGATAGTCAGTGGGCCTCTCTTGTCGTTGATCAGCTTCATCGTCGAAACACTGTACTTCGCCATGTCGCTGGTGAGGCCGGGAAGCACGGTGACAACGGTATCGTCGAGATAGGAATTGTTGTAGCCGGTCGCTGAATTGCCGTAGGAGCTGGTTGGATTTTTAGCGTTACCTGGATCGTCCGGCGCGAAATAGGGTACGAACAGGGTGTCCGGTTTGTTTTGGTCGGGCGAAATGTCGGAAACATTGTTGGTTCCGGGCCGCGCTTCGACGCAGCCTCTCCATTCGACGCCCAATTGCTTGAACAGGTCCATATGGTTGACGCGCTTGCCGCCGACCAAGGGGAAATTGGCGCCATTGTTCGGCGATTTGCCGGCCATGTCGATCCAGGCCGGATCGTAGTCCTCGCCCTTGACGTTGACCGCGGTGACGAACGGCACCACCGCTACACGTACGCTGCGCGTCGGCGACTTCGCCGTTTCGAGCATGTCGATCAGGGCCGTCGCCGCCGTCCGCAATGCGCCGATGCGATCGTTGCTGGCCATCGACCCGGTATTGTCGAGCACCAGCACGACTTCGAGCTGATTGGTCGATTCGACGGCGCCGGCATCGACGGTGATGCGCTTGTCGTTGCCGAACAGGAAGGCGAAGTTCAAATTGACGTCGGCCATGGCGACAGCCTTTGTCTGGATGTAATTGAGGCCCCTTTCCACGGTAAGCGTCGCTTCGGCGTTCCTCAACTCGCTGTGGCCGGCGACATTGGTCTGGAAGTAGCGGTCGAAGACGTCCTTGCGCGAAGCCTCGATGTCGCCGAGATGCGAAGATGCAAGGTTCGCGGCATCGAGCGCGTTCTGCAAGCTGACCTTGGCCCTCATCAAGGTGGACACGTCCACGGCAAAGGCGACGGCGGTCAGAACCGCAGGCAGCCCGAACGCCAGCATCAGGGCAAAGTTGCCGCTCTTCGAACGGCAGAATTTGTCGAAAAGCATTTTTGTCCCCAAAACCGCCTTGCTGCCGACCTCGCACAGACTGTTTGCTTTTGCATCCGCATGATGAACGACGGGTTGCCGCCACGCCCGCCGGTGCTGGAACTTCGCATGGTGGTTAAGGTCCGGTTTCAGGAAATCCGTACGCCTTGCCGTCGAGGCCCGTGGCGCTCTGGGACGGTAGGGCCGTTTGCCCTGTCGTTTGGCCTTGCTTTGCGGTCAAATTCCTGTATAGACGCCCGCAATCTGCCGGTCCTTGCTGGGGGCTGAACGGAGGGCCGGAGGTTTTTCGAAACCTTCGCGTGAAGCCAGAAGCGCTTCCGCCTCCCGTGTCTCCGCTCTCGACCGTCTCGTCATGCTCCTTTCTTCCCCGCCTTCGCAAGGATTGCGGGTCAGAGAAGTTGCAGAGGCTTTTGCCGCCGGGAACCGGGAGAGAAACGAAGAAAGGCACGAACACTATGGCTCTATACGAACATGTGTTTCTTGCCCGGCAGGACCTCTCGCAGCAGCAGGTCGATGCGCTTGTCGAACAGTACAAGGGCGTCATCACCGCGAATGGCGGGTCCGTCGGCCGGGTCGAGAACTGGGGACTGAAGTCCCTCACCTACCGGGTCAACAAGAACCGGAAGGCATATTATACACTCATGGACATCACCTGCCCGCCGGCCGCGCTCAATGAAATGGAGCGCCAGATGGGCCTGTCCGAGGACGTGCTGCGTTTCCTGACCATCAAGGTCGATTCGCATGAGGAAGGTCCGTCGGCAATGATGCAGAAGCGCGAAGAGCGCTCGGAACGCGGCGGCTTCGGCGACCGCGACCGTGGCGATCGTGGCCCGCGCTCATTCGGCGACCGCGATCGCGGTGACCGTGGTGATCGTCCGCCGCGCAGCTTCGGCGATGGCGGTGCCGATCGTGGCCCGCGCCGTCCGCGCGAAGGCTTTGAAGGAGCCGCAGAATAATGGTCGACATTAACCAGATCCCAACCCGGCGCCCCTTCCACCGTCGCCGCAAGACTTGCCCGTTCTCCGGCGCCAACGCGCCGAAGATCGACTACAAGGACGTGCGGCTTCTGCAGCGCTACATCTCCGAGCGCGGCAAGATCGTGCCGTCGCGTATCACCGCCGTCAGCCAGAAGAAGCAGCGCGAACTCGCCAAGGCGATCAAGCGCGCCCGCTTCCTCGGCCTGCTGCCCTACGTGGTCCGCTAAAATCTACGCGGGCGGTTCGCCGCCCGCTTTTTCACCGGCCACGACGGGCGTAGCCGGATCGAACACCAAATCCCGGGTTGGATTTCGACAAGAGATCCTAACTGCCGCGACAGGCAGGACAGCGACACAGGCGGCGACGCCCCAGCTTCCTGACCTGTTCCAGACAACTCGGCGCCGATCCTGAGGATAGCGCCCAAGCGAAGGAACAAAACCATGGAAGTCATTCTTCTCGAACGCGTTTCCCGCCTCGGCCAGATGGGCGATACCGTCAAGGTCAAGGACGGGTTTGCCCGCAATTTCCTGCTGCCGCAAGGCAAGGCGCTGCGCGCCAACGAAACTAACAAGAAGAAGTTCGAGGGACAGCGGGCCCAGCTCGAAGCCCGCAACCTGGAGCGCAAGTCCGAAGCCGCGCAGATTGCAGAAAAGCTCGACGGCAAGAGCTTCATCGCCGTGCGCTCGGCTGGCGAAACCGGTCAGCTTTATGGTTCGGTCTCGACGCGCGACATCGCCGAGCTGGTGACGGCGGAAGGTTTTTCGGTCAACCGCAACCAGATCCTGCTCAACCAGCCAATCAAGACCATCGGCGTCACCAATGTGGCGATCGCGCTGCACCCGGAAGTCGAGGTTACCATCACGCTCAACATTGCCCGCACGGCCGACGAAGCCGAGCGCCAGGCCAAGGGCGAAACACTGACCACCGCCGAAGCCATCTACGGCGAGGACATCAACGATAATGCGCGGCCGGAAAACTTCTTCGATCCGAATGCGGAGTTCGAAGGCGGCGAAGACAACGGCTGATCGTCATTCGTCGGCATTCGCCGGCTAATCGCTATTCTGGACCAATGCCCGGGCCTCGTACCCGGGCATTTTTATGCCAAATGGAACTTTTCGAACCCCTATATCTTGATGCAGAATAGGACAGCATGTCTGGCCGAGAGGGGACAATTGGTCATGAATATTCTGCTGAAACGCGTTCTCGACCGCCTGGTCCGCATAGGCAATCTCAAGGTGACAGGGCCGCAAGGCTCGATGGTGACTTTCGGTGACGGCAGCGGCGAGCCGGTGCACATGCACATCAAGACAAGGCATGCCGAGCGCGCAATAACCTTCGATCCGATGCTGGCGGTGCCGGAAGCCTACATGGACGGTGAACTCGACATTCTCGAGGGCGGCGTGCTGGGGGTGATGCGGATTGCTTTCCAGAACATGGGCAGCGGCGGCATCGATGCCACCTGGTCGAAGGCGATCGAGGGTCTGCGCCACGCCTTCCGGCGCCTGCAGCAGATCAACACGGCGTCGCGGGCGCGCCGCAACGTGCAGCGCCATTACGATCTGTCGGGCGACCTCTACCGCCTCTTCCTCGATGAGGACATGCAATATTCCTGCGCCTATTTCGAGCAGCCGGACATGACGCTCGACGAGGCACAAACGGCCAAGAAGCGCCATATCGCCGCCAAGCTCAGGCTGAAGGCCGGCCAGACGGTTCTTGATATCGGCTCCGGCTGGGGTGGGCTTGGGCTCTATCTAGCCAAGGCGTTCGACGTCGACGTGCAAGGCGTGACGCTGTCGACCGAGCAGCACGGCGTCGCCACCGACCGCGTCCATGCGCAAGGCCTGCAAAACCGGGTGCATTTCGACATCAAGGACTATCGCGAGCTCAATGAGCGTTTCGACCGCATCGTCTCCGTCGGCATGTTCGAGCATGTCGGGGTCAATCATTTCCGCACCTTCTTCGACAAGTCGGCGACGCTGCTGAAGCCGGACGGCGTCATGCTGCTGCACACGATCGGCCGCTCCGGCGTGCCGTGGGCAACCAGCGCCTTCATCCGCAAGTACATCTTCCCGGGCGGCTACATCCCGTCGCTATCCGAAGTGATGCCGGCCATCGAAAAATCGGGGCTCGTCGTCATCGATATCGAGGTTCTGCGGCTGCATTATGCCGAGACACTGAAGCATTGGGGCGAGCGCTTCGCGGCCAACCGCGACAAGGCCAAGGCGATTTATGACGAGCGCTTCTGCCGCATGTGGGAGTTCTATCTTGCCGCCTCGGAAGCTGCCTTCCGCTGGCAGGATCTGGTGATCTTCCAGATCCAGATTGCCAAGAAGAACGACACGCTGCCGATGACGCGCGACTACATGGCCAGTTGCGAGAAGGCGCTGGAGATGCGCGATCTTGGACGTCGCGAAAAGGCTCCGGTGGCCAAGCCCACTCGCCGCCGCAAGGTGGCGGATCCGGAGTAGACTGCCGGCATCACGCCATTGCCGCTTGTCATTGCCGGCCGGCACGCTGAAAAGGGTCCCGTCAACGCAGGACCTTTTTTCATGACCTACCTCCTCTACGTCGCCGCCGCACTTGCCGAGATCGCCGGCTGCTTTTCGTTCTGGGCGTGGTGGCGGCTGGACAAGTCGCCGCTGTGGTTGGCGCCCGGTCTCGTCTCGCTCGTGCTATTCGCGTGGCTGCTGGCGCTGGTCGACACCAGCGCGGCGGGCCGGGCCTATGCCGCCTATGGCGGCATCTACATTGCCGCCTCGCTGGCCTGGTTGTGGCTGGCGGAAGGCGTGCACCCCGACCGCTGGGATCTTGCCGGTGCCGCGATCTGCATCGTTGGCGCCTCGGTCATTCTGCTCGCACCTCGGACTGCCTAAGCGATGGAACTGCCCGTCCCGCTTAGACAAGGCGTCGACCGCCTTCTCGAACAGGTGCCGTTGCCGATGCTTAAGCAAGCGGCAAAGACGCTGTCGGACCGCTACCGCGCAGAGTTGCGCGACGGTCGCCTGCACATGGCCGAAGACATGGCGGTGAAGGCCTATCTGGCAACGCGGCTACCGGCGACCTATGCGGCCGTTCGCGCCAGCCTCGATGCGGTGGGCGAGTCTCGGCCCGACTATGCTCCGAAGACCTTGCTCGATGTCGGCGCCGGCCCTGGCACGGTGCTTTGGGCCACAATCAATCTCTGGCCGGATCTCGAACAGGCGGTGCTACTCGAGGCCGGCGCCGCGGTACGAAGGGTCGGCGAAGCACTTGCCGCGGATTCGATCACGGCCAGGACCGCCTGGCGGACCGGCGACATCACCATCGACCTGGTCGATCTGGAGCCGGCCGAGCTGGTGACTTCAGCCTATGTGCTGGATGAGATCGCGCCGGCATCGCTGGCAAAACTCGTCGACCGGCTCTGGCAGCTGACCGCAGACACGCTGCTGGTGGTCGAGCCGGGCACGCCGGCCGGCTGGCAGCGTATTCTTGCCGTGCGGCGGCAGCTGATCGAGGCGGGCGCGCACGTGCTTGCGCCCTGCCCGCATGAGGCGCCCTGCCCGCTCGTCGCCCCCGACTGGTGCCATTTCGCCCGCCGCGTCGCCCGCTCGCGCCTACACCGTCTGGCCAAGGATGCCGAGGTGCCGTGGGAGGACGAGAAATTCATCTTTGTCGCGGCCTCCCGCCATCCGGCCGCTCCGCCTCGAGCGCGAGTGATCGCACCGCCGAAGTCGGGCTCCGGCAAGGTCTTGCTGAAGCTTTGCGAACAGGATGGGGGTGCTGCCGAGCGACTGTTCACCAAGCGCGACGGCGAGACGTTCAAGGCCGCGCGGCGACTGGATTGGGGTGATGCCTTGCCGGAATGACCGGCAGTTATTTTCCTGTTTTGTTCTCGCCTGAGAACGGCTAGGCTCGCCATCTTGATTCGAGTCAATCGAGATTCTTTCCACCGAAAGATCCTGGCTGTGAATCGCGGGCATCAAAGTTGGTTGGTTGGGGACTGATGCAGATAAGTCATCACCGACTTGTCTCGTTCTGATATCGAGAGACGGGGATCAGGACCGGGGACATCATGGCAGAGGCAGCACGAAAATTCGGCGTGGCGGAAACACCGCTCTATCGCGAGGCGCCGAACAATATCGAGGCCGAGCAGGCGCTGCTCGGCGCCATACTGGTCAACAACGATGCCTTCTACCGCGTCTCCGACTTCCTGAAGGCCGGCCATTTCTACGAGCCGCTGCATAGAAAGATCTTCGAGGTCGCGGCCGAGCTCATCCGCATGGGCAAGATCGCGACGCCGATCACGCTGAAGACCTTCCTGCCGGCCGACGAGAAGGTCGGCGACATGACGGTGGCGCAATATGTCGTGCGGTTGGCGGTCGAGGCCGTCACCGTCGTCAACGCCACCGACTATGGCCGCGCCATCTATGATCTGGCGACGCGGCGCGCGCTAATCACTGTCGGCGAGGACATGGTCAACATCGCCTATGACGCGCCGGTCGACATGTCGCCGTCCGACCAGATCGAGGATGCCGAGCGGCGCCTGTTCGAATTGGCCGAAACCGGCCGCTACGATGGCGGCTTCGAGAGCTTCACCGATGCCGTCAAGACCGCCGTCGACATGGCCAATGCGGCTTATATGCGCGATGGGCATTTGTCGGGCGTTGCTACCGGCTTGCGCGATCTCGACCGCCGCATGGGCGGCCTGCAGTCGTCCGACCTGATCATCATTGCCGGCCGCCCCGGCATGGGCAAGACCTCGCTCGCCACCAATATCGCCTTCAACATCGCCGAGGCCTATGTCCCGGCGCAGCAGGCGGACGGCTCGTTCAAGGCGGCCAATGGCGGCGTCGTCGGGTTCTTTTCGCTCGAAATGTCATCCGAACAGCTGGCCACCCGCATTATTTCCGAACAGACGGAAATCCCGTCGTCGAAAATCCGGCGCGGCGAGATCAGCGAGATGGATTTCGAAAAGCTGGTCGCCTGCTCGCAGACAATGCAGAAAATCCCGCTGTTCATCGACCAGACCGGCGGCATTTCCATCGCTCAGCTGTCGGCCCGCGCGCGTCGCCTGAAGCGCCAGCGCGGCCTCGACGTCATCGTTATCGACTATATCCAGCTGATGCAGGGATCGAGCGCGAAATCCTCGCAAAACCGCGTCCAGGAAATCACCGAGATCACCACCGGCCTCAAGGCACTAGCCAAGGAGCTGGCGGTGCCGATCATCGCGCTGTCGCAGCTGTCGCGCCAGGTCGAGAGCCGCGACGACAAGCGCCCGCAGCTTTCGGATCTGCGCGAATCGGGCTCCATCGAGCAGGACGCCGACGTGGTGCTGTTCGTCTACCGCGAGGAATATTATCTGAAGAACCGCGAGCCGAAGCCGGGCACCGACGAATACATCAAATGGGAACACGAGATGAACGAGATGCGCGGTAAGGCCGAGGTCATCGTCGCCAAACAGCGCCACGGCCCAACGGGATCGGTCAGCCTCGCCTTCCAGGGCGAATTCACCCGCTTCTCGGACCTTGCGGAAGAGCATCATTTGCCGGATCGGTTCGAGTGACCTCTTGATACAGGTCTCATTCCTTCGCACCCCCCTCTGTCCTGCCGGACATCTCCCCCTCAAGGGGGGAGATCGGATGTCATTTCGGCTTTCGGCAATCGTCAATGCTGCTAGATGTACGGCAATATCGGAGCTGCCAATCTCCCCCCTTGAGGGGGAGATGTCCGACAGGACAGAGGGGGGCGCTGTCCCGCCGACCTGTCTTTCAATTGCCGCAGGCCGCGCCTGATGGCCAAATCGCGCGTCCAGTTCATCTGCCAGAATTGCGGCTCCGTGCATCAGCGCTGGGCCGGCAAATGCGATGCCTGCGGCGAGTGGAACACGCTGGTCGAGGAAGGCACGTCAGGCGGCATAGGTTCCGGCCCGGCCAATACGCGCAATGCACGCAAGGGCCGCGCGGTGGTGCTGACCAGCCTCTCCGGCGACATCGAGGACGCGCCGCGCATCGTCTCCGGCATCGGCGAACTCGACCGCGCCACCGGCGGCGGCTTCGTGCGCGGCTCGGCGCTGCTGGTCGGCGGCGATCCCGGCATCGGCAAGTCGACGCTGCTCACCCAGGCCGCGGCCGCGCTGGCGGCAAAGGGCCACCGCATCGTCTATGTCTCGGGCGAAGAGGCGGTCGCGCAGATCAGGCTGCGCGCCCAGCGGCTCGGCGTCGCCG
Organism: Mesorhizobium sp. M0633; assembly: GCF_040320645.1. Taxonomy (NCBI): domain Bacteria; kingdom Pseudomonadati; phylum Pseudomonadota; class Alphaproteobacteria; order Hyphomicrobiales; family Phyllobacteriaceae; genus Mesorhizobium; species Mesorhizobium sp. M0633. The sequence continues at coordinate 117,956 of NZ_JAMYQC010000015.1, read as the reverse complement.
ACACCCCGGTCGAGCTCGCCGCCGAAACCAATGTCGAGGACATCCTCGCCACCATCGCCGATGGCAAGCGGCCGGATCTGGTCATTCTCGATTCGATCCAGACGCTGTGGACCGATATGGCCGATTCGGCGCCCGGCACGGTGACCCAGGTGCGTGCCGCCGCCCAGGCGATGATCCGCTACGCAAAATCCACAGGGGCGGCGATCGTTCTGGTCGGCCACGTCACCAAGGAGGGCCAGATCGCCGGACCGCGCGTCGTCGAGCACATGGTCGACGCGGTGCTCTATTTCGAGGGCGAAGGCGGCCACCACTACCGCATCCTGCGCACGGTCAAGAATCGCTTCGGGCCAACCGATGAGATCGGCGTCTTCGAAATGTCGGACAAGGGCTTGCGGGAAGTCGCCAACCCGTCCGAGCTTTTCCTCGGTGAGCGCCATGCGAAGTCGCCGGGTGCCGCGGTTTTCGCCGGCATGGAAGGCACACGGCCGGTGCTGGTCGAGATCCAGGCGCTGGTGGCGCCATCGACGCTGGGCACACCGCGCCGCGCCGTCGTCGGCTGGGACGGTGCCCGGCTGTCGATGATCCTGGCGGTTCTGGAAGCCCATTGCGGCGTCCGCTTCGGCACGCACGACGTCTATCTCAACGTTGCCGGCGGCTACCGCATTTCGGAGCCGGCGGCCGACCTGGCAGTGGCGGCGGCACTGGTTTCCTCGCTCACCGGTCTTGCCCTTCCCGCCGATTGCGTCTATTTCGGCGAAATCAGCCTTTCGGGTGCGGTGAGGCCGGTTGCGCATGCGCAGCAGCGCCTCAAGGAAGCCGAAAAGCTGGGTTTCGGACGCGCGGTTCTGCCCTTGGGCAGCGAGGAACTTGTTGGTGGTAATGGGGTCGGGGGGATCGGAGCCGGCGCTTTCCAGCCCACCGAGCTTGCCGATCTCGTGGCGCGCATAGCCGGCTCTCGGCGCAGCCGCGCCGACGAGCAAGAGTGATGCGGCTCGTCGAGTCGTGAAAAAGAGATCGGAGTGGGGCGAAAAACATGCCGATTACGCTGCTTGACGGAATTCTCGTCGGCTTCACCCTGGTCTCGGCGATGCTCGCAATGGTTCGCGGCTTTTCGCGCGAGATCCTGTCGATCATCTCCTGGGCAGCCGCCGCGGCCGCCGCCTTCTTCTTCTACAAGCCGGTGCTGCCTTACATTCAGCCCTATGTCGACAACGAAAAGGCCGCCATGGCGGCGGCCGCCGGTATCGTCTTCATTGTCGCGCTGATCGTCGTTTCGGTCATCACCATGAAGCTCGCCGACTGGATCATCGATTCCAGGATCGGCGCGCTCGATCGTACACTTGGCTTCCTCTATGGCGCGGCGCGCGGCATCCTGGTCGTCGCTGTCGCGCTGCTTTTCTTCAATTGGCTGGCCGGCGCCAAGGCTCCAGGCTGGATTGCCAACGCCAAGTCAAAGCCGTTGCTCGAATCGATCGGAGCCAAGCTCGAAAGCCTGCTGCCCGAGGATCCGGAAAACGCCATCCTCAACAAGCTCAATCCGAATCAGCCGGCCACCGAGACGCCTCTGGCCCCCGACGCGCCTGCAGCGGAAGCCCCTGCCGCCGGCGACGACGCCACTGCTCCGGCACCCGACGACAGCGATGCGCCGCCGGCCGACAATGCGCCCGCGACGCCGGCACCTGCAAACCCGGCGCCGGCAAACTGATTTCGACAGACTTGCCAGGCTCAAGACTGTCGATCATGTGAACGCCGCACGACGTGCGTTGCTTTCGATGCGCTATGACCTTATATGGCGACTTTAGCGGAGCTTGAGCCCCAATGGCAGCCTCAGTGGCAGACGCAGACGACGTGCTTTCCGCCGAAGCCGACGACCATTTCCACGACGAATGCGGCGTGTTCGGCATTTTCGGCCGGCAGGACGCCGCAGCCATCGTAACGCTCGGTCTGCATGCGTTGCAGCATCGAGGCCAGGAAGCGGCCGGCATCGTTTCCTATGACGGCACCCAATTCCATGTCGAGCGCCATGTCGGCCTGATCGGCGACACCTTTACTAAGCAGCGTGTCATCGACAGCCTGCAAGGCAACCGTGCCATCGGCCACACACGCTATGCCACCACCGGCGGCGCCGGTCTGCGCAATATCCAGCCTTTCTTCGCCGAACTTGCCGATGGCGGCTTTGCCGTCGCCCATAACGGCAATCTCACCAACGCCATGACCGTTCAGCGCGCCCTGCAGAAGCAAGGCGCCATCTTCTCTTCCACCTCCGACACCGAAACGCTCCTGCACCTGGTTGCCACCAGCAAGGAGCGCGACCTGAATTCGCGCTTCATCGATGCGGTGCGCCAAGTCGAAGGCGCCTTCTCGCTGGTGGCGATGACGTCCAAGAAGATGATCGGGTGCCGCGACCCGCTCGGCATCCGCCCGCTGGTGCTCGGCGATCTCGACGGCGCCTGGATTCTCGCCTCCGAGACCTGCGCGCTCGATATTATCGGTGCGCGTTTCGTGCGCGACCTGAAGCCCGGCGAAATGGTCGTCGTCACCAGCAAGGGCATCGAAAGCCTGTTCCCGTTCGAGCCGCAGAAGACCCGCTTCTGCATCTTCGAATATGTCTATTTCGCGCGGCCGGATTCGTCGGTCGAAGGCCGCAACGTCTATGAAGTGCGCAAGCGCATCGGCGCCGAGCTGGCGCAGGAAAGTCCGGTCGAGGCCGACATCGTCGTGCCGGTGCCGGATTCGGGCACGCCGGCGGCGATCGGCTTTTCGCAGGCCGCGGGCATTCCGTTCGAGCTCGGCATCATCCGCAATCACTATGTTGGCCGCACCTTCATCCAGCCCGGCGATTCGATCCGCCACATGGGTGTCAAGCTCAAACACAACGCCAACCGCCGCATGATCGAAGGCAAGCGCGTGGTGCTGGTGGACGATTCGATCGTGCGCGGCACCACCAGCCAGAAGATCGTCCAGATGGTGCGCGATGCCGGCGCCAAGGAAGTGCATATGCGCATCGCTTCGCCGCCGACGCGCGCCTCCTGCTTTTACGGCGTCGACACACCGGAAAAGTCGAAGCTGCTGGCGTCGCGCATGTCGGTGGAGGAGATGGCCGATGTCATCCGCGTCGATTCGCTCGGCTTCCTATCGATCGACGGGCTCTACCGCGCCGTCGGCGAGGCCGGCCGCGACAACGAGCAGCCGCAATTCTGCGACGCCTGCTTCACCGGCCAGTATCCGACCCGGCTTGCCGACTTCGAAGGCTCCGACAATGTGCGCACGCTGTCGCTGTTAGCGGCCGGCGGGTCTTAGAATTCCGATCCGGACGGAGGTAAGACATGAGCGCTCGACGAGGCTTATGGCAAGCCCTCAAGGATTCACTCTCATTTGCAAAATCCTTGCTCAAAGATCAGATTAGATCTGAGGTCGATATCGATACGCCTCTCGGTAATGGATTTCTTTTTTGCCAAGCTAGAGAGGCGAGGGAGACTCAGGACAAGTATGTCGTCGTCAAAGCCATTGGTGGTGATGCAACGGTTTTTGTCCCTCTTGATGAGAATTCCGCCAAACAATTGATTGCCTTCATTCAGCTGTCGTTCTTAGACCAGCAACCCAAGAATAGCTCATGACCCCTCCCCTCGATCTCTCCGGCCGCGTTGCGGTCGTCACCGGCGCCTCGCGCGGTATCGGCTATTTCATCGCCAGGGAGCTTGCCGCGGCCGGTGCGCATGTGATTGCGGTTGCTCGCACCGTCGGCGGGTTGGAAGAACTCGACGACCAGATCAAGGCAGGTGGCGGACAGGCGACGCTGGTACCGCTCGATCTTGCCGACATGGCGGGGATCGACCGGCTGGGCGGCGCCATCCACGAGCGCTGGGGCAAGCTCGACATACTGGTCGCCAACGCCGCTGTGCTCGGCGTCATCGCCCCGATCGGCCATGTCGAGGCCAAGACCTTCGAGAAGGTGATGACCATCAACGTCACCGCAACATGGCGGCTGATCCGCTCGGTCGACCCGCTGCTCAGGCTTTCCGATGCCGGCCGTGCTATCGTGCTGAGCTCCAGCCTTGCCCACTCCGCACGCGCCTTCTGGGCGCCTTATGCGGCGTCGAAGGCGGCGGTCGAGGCCATGACGCGTTCATGGGCGCATGAGACCGAAAACCTGCCGCTCAGGGTCAATGCCGCCGATCCCGGGGCAACGCGCACCGCGATGCGGGCGCAGGCCGTACCCGGCGAGGATCCTGAAACACTGCCGCACCCTTCGGAGATCGCCAAGCGTATCGTGCCGCTGGCCAGCCCTACGCTCAAGGAGACCGGGCTGATCTTCCAGGCCAAGCACAATCGCTTTGTCGCCTACCGGCAGCCGGAGTAGCCACATATCGCATTTTGCCGGAAGAATTGCGCCGGCACCAACGTTGTTCGGGTGCCACAATTCGAGAAACGGAGGACCATATGCGGAGGCTGGTTCTCTTGACTGCCGCCGCGCTGCTTGCAGTAATCGGCGCCGCGTCGTCGCAGACAGACGGCACTCGACGAAAAGGGCCAAATGGTCAACGGCCGCGGCGACACGCCCAACCGGCACGACGTGTTGACCGGCTCCAAGCCGGATGGCACGAAAATAGCCGACCAGACCTGCGGCGACTGGACGCTGAGCGGAGCAGAAGGTGTGGCGATGATGGGTCATCACGATCGTACCGGCCTCGATGATTCGGCAGCCGCCAAATCGTGGAATTCCTCGCATGCGTCACGCGGTGGCTGCAGCCAGGAAGCGCTGAAGGGCACCGGCGGCGACGGCCTGTTCTATTGTTTTGCGGTGAACTGAACCAAAACGACCCGCCATCACGTGGCTGTGATGCCGTGGCTTAACGCCGCGCTTTGGCCCAGCTTTCGCCGCTGGGCCGGAGTTGCTAGGATCGTGCGACTCCCAAAACAAGCAGAGCGAGGAAATACTCATGGCGACACCGAGCGTAGCGTTAGTCTGGTATCTGGTGATCGCCGGCCCGCAAGGCGGCATGGTCGTGCTGCCCAGCACATTCGACACCCGCGAACAGTGCGCCTTCGCCATAACCGAATACCAGAAGCAACCGACGCCGGCCGGCTGGTCGGTGCAGTGCGTGCCGAGCGCCTCGCCCTTCGCCGACGAGGGCGACGCCGAGGAGCCGTCGGCGCAGTAGGACAGCGTGATCTCGCCCCTTGAGGGGGAGATGGCCGACAGGCCAGAGGGGGTTGGTCCCACCGGGCTCGGCCTGCTGCAGCGGTTGGCGTTCACGCGAGACAACCCCCTCTGTCGCCTTCGGCGACATCTCCCCCTCAAGGGGGGAAATCGTCAGCGTCGCGCGCTTACCGTCAGCTCCGGCTTCTGGCTGATGGTCTGGAACACGACGCAGTAGCGCTCGGTCAGCTTGAGCAGCGCATCGATGCGCTCCTGCGGCTCGTCGGTGTCGAGGCCAAATGTCAGCCGGATGGCGCGGAAGCCAACCGGCGCATCCTTTGCCACGCCAAGCGTGCCGCGAAAGTCTAGGTCGCCTTCGGCTTCCACCGTGGCGGCCCCAAGCTTGAATTCCAGCGCCGTCGCTACCGCCTTCAGCGTGACGCCGGCGCAAGCCACCAGTGCCTCCAGCAGCATGTCGCCGGAGCAGAGTTCGAGCCCGGTGCCGCCGGTCGCCGGATGCAGCCCGGCAATGGCGATCGCCCTGCCTGTCTCGACCTTGCAGGCGATCGATTGGTCGTCGATCGAGCCTTTGGCGCGGAGAGTAATCAGCGCGCGCGAGGCGTCGTCGCGATAGGCCACCTTCAGCGGCGTCTGCATGGCCTTCAATGCGATCGCGTCCATTTCGTTTTCTCTCCCACAGTTGCCTGGCTTCGCTGCCTAACGGCGATGCCGCCTGCCCAAACGCAAGTCGCCACTGGCGTAGCGCTTGGCAGGGTTTCGCCCGTATAGCCTGACGATACGGGGAGCATCCAACGCCTTCACACCGTCTCTCGCAACACATTCGTAAGGCCGCCGGACATATGGCCGATATCGCCATCGTGGAAACCCGCGAACGGGTTCTTGCCGGAATCCTGTTCACCGGGGCTGCCTACCTGCTGTTTTCGATGCAGGACGCCTCAAGCTGACACTATGGTGTCAGGAAGGGGCAGCGTAGGCTGGTGAGATGACGGGATCGCTGGACATGCCATGCACAGTGGAAAGCGCCCGCGAGCGTACCCTCGGCATCATCCTGGTCTCGGCATCGGCGGCCGTCTTCGGCCTCACCGGCGTGCTGACCAAATCGATCCATGCCGACCCGCTGACCATTACCTGCTGGCGCGGCTTCGTCGGCTCGATCCTGATCAGCCTCTATGTCCTATGGCGCCGCCAGCGCTCCGGCGGTCGCGACAGCTTGCGGCTCGGCTGGCGAGGCTGGCTGCTGGCGATCGAGGGCGCGCTCGGGAGCATCGCCTTTATCTCGGCGTTCAAGTTCACCTTTGTCGCCAATGTCGCGATCATCTATGCCACGGTCCCGTTCGTCACCGCGCTGCTGGCCCTCCTGTTGGTCCGCGAGCCGTTCCGGCTGCAGACGCTTGCCGCCGCTGCTGTGTCACTATGCGGTGTGGCAATCATGGTCTGGTCCGGCTTCGGCACCGGCCATTTGTTCGGCGACGGGCTGGCGCTGCTGATGACGATCGGCAGCGCGCTCTACATGATCATGGTGCGCGCCTTCCGCGACACGCCGGTGGTGTGGGCGGGTGCGGTGTCGGCATTCCTTCTGTTCGTGCTCGGCTGGTTCGTCGCCGATCCGCTGGCTGTCTCGGCCAGGGACGCTGTGCTTCTAGCCACCTTCGGCGCCTCATTCGCGCTGGCTTCGATCCTGTGGACGGAGGGCACCCGGCTTATTCCGGCGGCCGAGTCCGGATTGCTGGGTTCAGCTGAAGTGCCATTCGCGATCCTGTTTGCCTTCCTGTTCCTGGCGGAGATCCCGCCGGCAGCCAGCATGGTCGGTGGCGCCATCGTGCTTTGCGCGGTGTTCGCTCACGCCGGCCGCGACTGGCTGATGGCCAGGCAGCGCGCAGCGGATGCATGACCAATCCTCGCCGCGTCCGAGCGCGAGTTGGTGGTCCGATCACGAGAAATCCGGTCCTGAAAATTAATTTGAAAAGTCATGGAACCATCATAGGGCTCAGGCATTATGGCTGCGACGGGCCACCCCAAGTCCCCCCAAAACCCCTCGGCCCGTCCTACTTAGAAGCCGACCGCAAGGTCGGCTTTTTCTTTGCTGGCTCAATTGGCCAAGGCCAGGTTGCCGCTGAACAACGCTGCCAGATCCTGCGCCGGCCGGTCGGCATCCTCACGCAAGCGGACGGCGAATTCGGCGACCGGCACCGGCGGCAGATCAAGATCGCGCGGCGCCTCGACGATGCCGGAATGCGCGAAGCGCGCCGTCCTCAACGTCAAGGCGATGCCGGCGTGCACCGCCGTGCGCAGGCCGGCGAGGCTGGCACTGCCGGCAGCAATGCGGTAGCGACGGCTGGCCGCATCGAGTGCACTGGTCGCCGCTTCGCGAAACCCGCAATGGGGATCGAGCAGCGCCAAGGGCAGTTCGTCGTGGCGGGTGGCCAGCCCGTTCTGTGAGCAAAGCCAGATCATTGGCTCCTTGAGCACACCGACTTCGTCCCGTGTCGGCACCTGCCGCATGGCAATGGCCAGATCAAGGATGCCGGCCTGCAAAGCCTGCGCCAGTTCGGCGGAACGGCCGACGCGCAGTTCGATCCTGACGCGCGGATGGCTGATAGCAAAAGCCCTGAGAAGCTGCGGCAAGCCGCTGTCGGCGAAATCCTGCGTGGTGCCGATGGCGACGCGCCCGTCGGCGTGCGCGCCTTTGAGGGCCAGCCACGCCTCGCGGTGCGCGGCAAGGATGCGACGCGCGTGAACGATCAGATCCTCGCCTGCCGGCGTCAGGCCGCGCCCTCGCCCCTGCGGCACCAGCAGCGGTTCGCCGACAACATCCTCCAGCCGTTGCATCTGCGCGGTCACTGCGGACGGCGAGCGACCGACGATCGACGCGGCCCGCGCCAGGGAACCGCCGTCGACGAAAGCGAGGAAAGTCTTGAGGAGGTCGGGATCGAACATCTGCATAATTCGACACTATCAACGTGTTTATCAAAAACAATTCGATTTTTTTGATCAAAGGACGATGGCATGATTTTCTCGACGGCGAAGAGGCGCCGCTTGAAACCGAGGAGAAGAAATATGCCGATCATCAATGTCAGCGTTACCGGCAAGCCCGATGCCGCTTTGTCCGCCGCCATTGCCAAGGAAGTGACCGAACTGACGGCCACGCATCTGCGCAAGGACGCGACGATCACAGCTGTTGCCATTTCCTATCACGACCCCGAGCACTGGTTCGCCGGCGGCAAGTCGCTGGCCGAGCATGGCACCAACACGGCCTGGCTCGACATCAAGGTTGTCGACGGCACCAACACCAAGCTCGAACTGGAGGCGTATCTGCAGGCAATTTTCGCGGCATTCGGCCGGCTGCTGGGTAAGGTGCATGAGGAAAGCTACGCCCTCGTGCATGAAGTGCCTGCAGCCGCCTATGGCTTTGGCGGCAAGACGCAGGAATTCCGGTTCATCAGCGGAAGGATGAAAGCGGCGTAGCTGCGATAGGCAGCCGAGCCGAATCAAACATAGAAGAGAAGGAAAAATGGAGCCGCATTGACGTTGATCCAACTTCGGCTAGGTTCTCACCCGAAGCGGCCACTGAAGAGCCGTGACGTGAGATCGTTGGGAGATGCGGCGATGATCCTGACACTGGCGCTGCTTGCGGGTCTTGTCGCGGCCTGGCTGCTGATCGGCGTGGTGGAGAAGTTCCGCCTCGGCCTGCGTTTGAGCCAGGCGCTGCTCTACGTGCCGTTCAAGCTCGCCTACCGGATCAGCGACGAGCGCATCAAGATTGCGCGCAGGTCGGTGGCCCCGGTCATCTATGTCATCTGGCATCAGTCACGCATCGAGCCGGCGCTGATGCTGTCGCTGCTGCCGGAGGACACGCTGCACATCCTCGACCAGGCTTCGGCCAGATCGCCGTGGCTGGAGCCGTGGCGCGAGCTCGGCCGCACCATCGCCTTCAACGCCGAGCATGTCTTCGTCAGCCGCAGATTGGTGCGGGTGCTGAAGGGCAAGGGCCGGCTCGCCGTTTACCTGCCGGATGCGGTCGAGCCAGACGTCAAGTCGTTTCGGTTGTTTCGCGCCATCACCCGTATCGCCATGCAGGCCGACGCCCGTATCGTGCCGGTCTTCGTTGCCGGCGCACGCAGCCTGCCGGCCTCGCTGACGCCGGCGGACAAGGCGCCGCGCCATTGGTTTCCGCAGCTGTCGATCAGCGCGCTGGAGCCGATGACCATCGCCGAGCTGGTGGCGCGGAACCCAGATCAGGCCTCCAACACCAATGCGCTGTTTGATCGCTTCGCCGAGGCCAGGCTTTTCGGCAGTGATCTCGACCGAGGGCTGTTCCTCGCCATGCGCGATGCGGCCGACCGTGTTGGCGCTTCGCACCCAATAATCGAGGACGTCATTGGCGGTGCCCTGAGCTACCGGAAAGTGTTCATCGGCGCCAGGGTTTTGGGCCGACGGTTCGAGGCAATAACAGCGCCGGGCGAAGCGGTTGGGCTGCTCCTGCCCAACGCCAATGGCGTCGTGCTGTCGTTCGTCGGACTTTTGTCGGCTGCGCGGGTGGCAGCAATGATCAACTATACTGCCGGCCCGGCCAGCGTCACCGCCGCCGTCCGCACGGCGATGATCCGAACCGTGGTCTCCTCACGCGCCTTTGTCGAAAAGGCCAACCTCGCCGACATCGTCGAGGCGGTGGAAAAGGGCGGGGCGAAACTGCTGTGGCTGGAGGATGTCCGCGCAAGCGTGACCGTGCTGGACAAGGCCGCAGCCGGCTTGCTGTGGCGCTGGCCGTTGCAGCGCCAGGATGCAGCCAAGCCGGCGGTGATCCTGTTCACCTCCGGCTCGGAAGGCACGCCCAAGGCCGTGGTGCTGTCGCACCGGAACCTTCTTGCCAATACGATGCAGGCGGAAGCTCGCATCACCATCTCGCCGGCCGATATCCTGCTCAACGTGCTGCCGGTGTTCCACTCGTTCGGGCTGACCGGCGGCACCATCCTGCCGCTGGTCACCGGAGTAAAGCTGTTCCTCTACCCGTCACCGCTCCACTACAAACTTATTCCGGAGGTGGCGCGCAAGGTCCGGCCGACGGTGATGTTCGGCACCGACACGTTCCTCGCCAACTATGCCCGCACCGCCAAGGACGGCGATTTTTCCAGCCTGCGCTTCGTCGTGGCCGGTGCCGAGGCGGTGAAGCCGGAGACGCGCCGGGTTTACCGCGAGCGCTTCCAGGCCGAGATCATCGAAGGTTTTGGCTTGACCGAGGCCGCACCAGTGGTTGCCGTCAACACCGCCATCCACGGCCGCGATGGAACGGTCGGGCGGCTGCTGCCGGCCATGCGCATGAAACTCGAACCAGTCGAAGGCATCAGCGACGCCGGCCGGCTGTGGCTCGACGGGCCGAACCTGATGATGGGCTACATGAGCGGCGACCGGCCTGGCGAGTTGCAGCCGCTCGAAGGCTGGCACGACACCGGCGATATCGTTTCGGTCGATCGCGAAGGCTTCATCACCATTCGCGGCCGCGCCAAGCGCTTCGCGAAGATAGCCGGCGAGATGGTATCGCTTGGTGCGGTCGAGATGTTGGTGCAGTCGCTGTGGCCGGAAGAGCATCACGCCGTGGTAGCGGTGCCGGACAAGCGGCGCGGCGAGCGCCTCGTTCTGGTCACCACCGCCGACAATGCCGATCCCCACGAATTGCGCGAATTCGGCAAAAAAGCCGGCGCGGCCGAACTGATGGTGCCGAACGACATCGTCAAGGTCGAGGAGATCCCTGTACTGGGCTCCGGCAAGACCGACTATGTCTCGACTAGAAAGCTGGCACTCGAGAGGCTGGGACTGAGCGCAGCCGCCTGAGGTTTGCTGTCGAGAACTCTAAAGCGCGTCGCGTTCGACCGGCCTTGTGCGACACGCTTTAGATTCTTGCTTTTATGCATGCCGTTATCGCAAAACCGCTGCACACTTTTGCGCGAATGCATTAGAAGACCACCACCGACAACAGCAGAATGGCGCCGACGGCCATCATCAGCAGGCCCGGCCAGTTCTGCGACAGGCCGAGAAAACGGAGCCCGCGCCGCCGCGGCTCCAGGGTTGGACCTGGTGTTGCGAGATTGGGCGTCGGACTGTCCGGCGCGGTGGAGACAGCGGTCGGTTCACTAAGCCGCCCGCGCATGATGGCTGCTACCGCCATATAGACGAGGCCGGCGACAGTCAGTAACACGCCGATGAGGATGACAGCCATTTCTCCTCGTTTCCGATGGTTCTGCGCCCGATGCGGCAGCTTGCGCGACGTAGACGACGTACCACGAGCAGCCGCTCAGACGGACCTACCAAACACAAACGGTCTAGCCGCCCAGCAAGTTCCGAAAACGGGGTTTTTGAGGTGCATTCCACAGCGGCGCGCTGTGTGAGCCGGTCCTGAGTCTAAACGGACGACCCTTTTCGGAATCATGCACTGCCAGGCGCAACGCGAACTGGCACCAAATCTGTCAACCAATATCCGAGGACGGCACCTTCTCGCCTTCGCGCTTGGCGCGTCTCGAATAGGCGCGCACGCTGAACGGCAAGAAGACCAGATAGCCGGCAACCGAGGCCGTCAGCGTATACCAGGGATAGGTCATCAAAAGCAGGACGTAGAGGACGACTGCGAGGATGATCGGCAGCACCCTGTCGCCCGGTATCCTGACGCTCTTGCCGGAATAGACGGGCAGTCTGCTGACCAGCAGGAACGCCACCAATATTGTAAAGCCGGTGGCAATGAAGGCTGCCAGGCGGCTGGGTTCAAGCCCAAGCCTGAGGAAGAACAGATAGAGCGGCAGCATCACCAGCACCGCACCCGCCGGCGCCGGCACGCCGACGAAATATTCGGTCTGCCACTGCGGACGGTCGAGCTCTTCGTCGAGCACGTTGAAACGGGCAAGCCTCATCCCACAGGCGATGGTGAACAGCAGCGCGGCGATCCAGCCCGGCGAACCTGCCCTGTCGAGCAGAAAGGCATAGAGCACCAGCGCCGGTGCCACGCCGAAATTGACGATATCGGCCAGCGAATCCATCTGGGCGCCGAATTTGGAAGTCGCCTTCAGCATTCGCGCCAGACGGCCGTCGATACCATCGAGGAAGGCCGCGAGCAGCACCATTACCACCGCTGGCTCGAAGCGGCCCTCGAAGCCGAAGCGAATACCTGACAGGCCGGCGCAGATGGCGAGCACCGTGACCAAATTGGGCAGCACCATGCGCATCGGGATTTCGCGAATGCGCGGGCCACCGCCGCCATGCGCCTCGAATTTCTTGAACGGCGGGGCCACCGGTCAGGAGATCCGCACGAGCGGCGTTGCGGCAACGCCGCCGAATTCCGCCAGCACCGTCTCACCGCCAACTGCGGTCTGGCCGACGGCGACACGCGGCGTCGCGGTCGAGGGCAGGAATACATCGACGCGCGAGCCAAAGCGGATCAGCCCGAAGCGCTCGCCGGTGCCGATGGCGCCGCCGGGCTCGGCCCAGCAGACGATGCGCCGCGCCACCAAGCCGGCAATCTGTACCGCGGCGACCGTTCCATTGGGGCTTTCGATGACCAGCCCGTTGCGCTCGTTCTCGGTGCTTGCCTTGTCGAGTTCGGCGTTGAGGAATTTTCCTGGCCGATGCTCGATCCTGGAAATGCGGCCGCGCACCGGGGAGCGGTTCACGTGGCAGGAAAAGACGTTCATGAACACCGAGATGCGGGTCATTTCACCGCCGCCGAGGCCAAGCTCGCGCGGCGGCACGGCCGGGCCAACCGCCGAGACGATGCCGTCGGCCGGGCTGACAACCAGCCGGTCATCGATCGGCGTGACACGCTCGGGATCGCGGAAGAAATAGGCGCACCAGGCCGTCAGGATGAGACCGATCCAGAACAGGGTCGAGGAGAAGTAGCCAAGAAAGAGCGTCGCCGCGCCGAACGCAGCGATAAAGGGATAACCCTCGCGATGGATCGGAACGAACGCATTCTTGATCGTGTCAACGAGGCTCATGGGATGAGGGCAACCTTGGTTCCAAGTCCGGCCTCAATAGCGGAAACACCCCGCGGTCGCAACGCGACAATGAGAGCGCTCGGGGGGTGGCGGTCGCCGCCGTTTCAGGATGCCGTTAGCAGAATCCGGACTGCCGAAGTGATCAACCGGAAATGTTCATTGCGATTGTCGGAACGCAGCACTCTCGCCCGTCCTTGGCAAGACAGCGCCTCTCATCGGCCTTTCGGCCATGACGATTTGCGCAAACCCGGAGGTTCTCGGCCCATGCAGAAATCAGCAGCTAGGCAAGTGCAAGTGGTGATGAACGGCTTGGCCTTCGGCGAGTCACCGCGCTGGCACGATGGCCGGCTGTGGTTCTGCAACTGGGGCACAGGCCAGATCATCGCCGTTGACGCCCTAGGCAACAGCGAGATCGCGCTCACCGTGCCGGCCACCCTGCCCTATTCCATTGACTGGCTGCCGGACGGGCGCCTGCTTGTCGTCTCCGGCTGCGAGGGGCTGGTCCTCAGGCAGGAGGCAGACGGGAGGCTGGTCACCCATGCCGATCTGAGACACCTGTCGAAGAGCCCGTGGAACGAGATCGTCGTCGATGGACGCGGCAACATCTATGTCAATGGTGGTGGGCCTGCTCCGGGTCCCGGCCAGCATTTCGGCCCCGGCGCCATCGTGCTGGTCGCGCCTGACGGCTCGGTTCAGCAGGTGGCTGAGAACCTCGCCTTCGCCAATGGCATGGCGGTGACGCCTGACAACAAGACGCTTATCGTTGCCGAGTCCCACGCCAACCGGCTGACCGCCTTCGACATCGCTGCCGATGGTGGCCTTTCCAACCGCAGGGTCTGGGCCAATCTCGGCAACGGTTTTCCCGATGGCATCTGCCTCGATGCCGAAGGTGCGGCCTGGTATGCCGACGTTCCGAACCGGCATTGCGTGCGGGTGCGCGAGGGCGGCGCGATGCTCGAAAGTGTCGATGTCGACCGCGGCTGCTTTGCCTGCATGCTCGGCGGCAGCGAGGGAAAAACTCTGTTCATCGTGGCCGCCGAATGGCGCGGCTTCGAACATATGATCAGCGATGCCCGTACCGGCCAGGTGCTCAGGATCGAGGCTACCACGCCGGGCGCCGGCTGGCCGTAGAGAGCTTACATCCCGGGAATCCGCTGATAGTTGGCAATATCGGCCTTGACGCCAAGTCGCGCGATGGTCTCCTGAGGATTGAAGCCGCTGCGCTCATGCGCGGCCTTGATGATCGGCACGACCTTGTCGACGGCGGCCTGCCCTTCCCATTCGACAATGGTCACGAGGTCGAACTCGCCCGGCCCCGAGAATTGTTCAAGCAGGAAATCCTGGACGAACCCTTGCTGCTGGCGCAGCAATTCATGCGTCATCCGGACCTTGGCAAGAATCTCCTCGCGGGCGTTGGCCGGAACGACAAACTTGTCCACCCGGAATACACTGCCGCCACTAACTGCCTGATTTATCCCATTCATATCGATTGTCTCCGTTTTTGAACGACGCATCTTGCTGCGATCCAAAACGGCCTACGATCTCAACTTAAGTTGAGGTCAAGCACGAATTTTCAGCTCACCTCCGAGGTGCGGCGGCGGACGACGACGCCGAACTCGTCGCTTTCGCGGGCAATGCGCAGCCGCTCCTCGGCCTCGCTTGCCTCGCGCTGGCGGTCCCACATCGATGCATAAAGGCCGCGCTTGGCTATCAAGGCGACATGGGTGCCGCGCTCGGCGATCTGGCCATCCTGCAGGACGATGATCTCGTCGGCCGAAATCACTGTGGACAGCCGATGGGCGATGACGAGGGTGGTGCGGCCCTGGCTGACCAGGTCGAGTGCCGCCTGGATCTCCTGCTCGGTGTGGCTGTCCAGCGCCGAGGTCGCCTCGTCGAGCATCAGGATCGGCGGTGCCTTCAAAATGGTGCGGGCAATCGCCACCCGCTGCTTCTCGCCGCCGGACAGTTTCAATCCGCGCTCGCCGACCATTGAGCGATAGCCGTCGGGCAGCCGCTCGATGAATGGTCCGATCTGGGCCAGTTCTGCCGCCTTGCGCACATCCTCCTCGCTGGCGCCGACGCGGCCGTAGCGGATGTTGTAGGCGATGGTGTCGTTAAACAGCACCGTGTCCTGCGGCACCATGCCGATGGCAGCGCGCAAGCTCTCCTGCGTCACGTCGCGAATGTCCTGGCCGTCGATCAGAATCTTGCCGCGCTGGATGTCGTAGAAGCGAAACAAAAGCCGCGAAATGGTCGACTTGCCGGCTCCGGAGGGGCCGACGATGGCCACCGTCTTGCCGGCTGGCACCTCGAAGCTGATGCCCTTCAGGATCTTGCGGTTGGGGTCGTAGGAAAAATGTACGTCGCGGAACTCGACCCTGCCGGCATCGACGACCAGCGGCTTGGCGCCCGGCCGATCGACGATCTCACGCTTGACGTCGAGCAGATCGAACATGTTTTCGATGTCGGTCAGGCCCTGGCGAATTTCGCGGTAGATCATGCCGATGAAATTCAGCGGCACCGAAAGCTGCATGAGCATGGCGTTGACGAAGACGAAATCGCCGACGCTTTGTGTGCCCGCCTTCACCTCGAGCGCCGACATCACCATGACGACGGTCATGCCGATACCGAAGATCACACCCTGGCCGAAGTTCAGCCAGCCAAGCGAGGTCCAGGTCCTGGTCGCCGCCAACTCGTAGCGCGCCGTGGACCGGTCGAACCGCTCGGCCTCCATGGCTTCGTTATTGAAATATTTGACTGTTTCGTAGTTGAGCAGCGAGTCGATCGCCTTCGTGCTGGCTTCATTGTCGCTTTCGTTCATCTCACGGCGGATCGAAATACGCCAATCGCTCGCCCTGACGGTGAACCAGACATAGAGCCAGACCGTGACCGCGATCACCAAGACGTATAGCCAGCCATAGGTGACGGCGAAGATGCCGGCGGTGAGCGCGAATTCGACGATTGTCGGCGCCGTCGCCAGCATGGTGAAGCGGACGATCGTCTCGATGCCCTTGGTGCCGCGCTCGATGACGCGCGACAGTCCGCCGGTGCGCCGTTCGAGGTGGAAGCGCAGCGACAGTTCGTGCATGTGCACGAAGGTGCGGAAGGCGAGCCGGCGCACCGCATGCTGGCCGACCCGTGCAAACAGGGCGTCGCGCAACTGGTTGAAGCCGAGCTGCACCAGCCGCACGGCATTGTAGGCGACGACCAGCATGACCGGCGCCAGCAGCAGGGCCGGCAGCGGCGGCGGCGATTTGCTATCGCCGGCCAGTGCGTCGGTCGCCCATTTGAAGAAATAGGGTCCGGCCACCAGGGTCAGCTTGGCGACAACCAGCAGTACGGTTGCCCACACCACGCGCGCCCTCAGGTCGGCGCGGTCGGCCGGCCACATATAGGGCCAGAGATTGCGCAACGTTCTGAAGGTCGAGCCGGAATCTGCGGAAACGGTTTTCTCGGCCATTCTTGTTTACCTTTATGATTTTAGCGGCCGGAGCAGCAGGAATCGACCAGCGCGGCCAGCGATGCCGAAACATCGGCGAGCGCGGCGCGGTCGAGTTCATAGCGCGAGCGCTGGCGGTCAGGCTCGAAGCGGATCAGCCCGGCCTCGACCAGGATCTTCAAATGCTGGGAAACGGTGGACTGCGCCAGGTCGAGATGCTCGACGACCTCGCGACAGCAGCAGGAACGGCTTGCGGAAAGGTGTTTGAGAATTTCGATCCGCGCTGGATGCGAAAGGGCCGCGAGCCGGACAGCGACAGCGCGGCTATCCGGCGTGCAGTTGGCCGGCGTGCAGTTGGCCGGCGCGCGTTCATCTGCCGCGCGGCTTCGGTCCGTTACGAGGGGGGATTCGGTCATCGTCCATCGGCGATAAACGATGACTGGCCCTGCCGCAAGCTATCCTGATGGGCAGAACGGCTACTCGGTCTTGACTGGCGCCGTCGTCATCTGGTCGCCCAGTGCCTTGAGATCGGCGGGCTCGCCTTCCTTCGATTTCTCCGGCACCTTGAACACCTGCCCCGGCCAGATGCGGTTCGGATTGCTGATCTGGTCCTGGTTGGCGAGATAGATGGTCGAGTAGCGCATGCCCTGGCCATAGACCCGCCGCGAAATCCGCCACAGCGTGTCATGGCGGCGGATGATGACTGCGCCATCGGCATGTTCGAGCTTTGGCGCCACGGTCTCGGGAGTTTCGCCCGGAGGCGTTGCGACAGCCATTTCGGCCGGGGCCTCGGTTGTAGGAGTGGGGGCAGTTGCGGGCGTTTCGGCGGCCGTTGCCGGTGCGGCTTCGGTCGCCGGAGCATTCGGCTCGGCTTGTTTTACCCCGGCAGGCTTCTGCTCGGCCGGCGCCACGGCCGCAACCGCCTCACCAGGCTCGCGCTCGAACGGCACAGCCGCACGGGCCACCACCGTCACGCCGTCGGCGTCGAGCGCATCGACGTGGATGGTGTAGGTGCCGACCGGGATGTCGCGTGTCGCTTCGACCAGGAAGTGGCGGTCGGGCGAGGTCTTCGCGTCACCGAGCAGGATATCGTTGGCATAGGCACGCACCTTGCGGCCGGGATCGGCGAGGCCGGCAACGAAAATCTTGTTGCCGTCGATTTCGACAGCTTCGACGACGATCTTCGGCTCCACCGCGGGAGTAGCGGGCGCTGCCGGTGTGGCGGGTGCTGCCGGAGCCGGCGCGGCTTCAACAGCGGCCGGCGCGGCAGGAGCAGGCGCTGCTGGAACATCAGCCGCCGGGGCGGCTGGCGCCGGCGCTGCGGCAGCCGGCAATTCGGTGCCGGTGGCGGGTGGCTGAACGGCCGCCTGTTCGCCGACAGGCGGCGAGGCGTCAGATTTCGCCTGAGGGGCCGGAACAGTGAGCAGTTCGGACGGCTTGCCCGGCTCCTCGACCATTGCCAGCACTTGGCCGGTGGAATTCTGGGGGATCGAAACGACGGCGGTCTGCGCCGAGGCGGTCACGACATTGCCAGCCGTCGAGCGCAGTGTGATCGTGTAGTCGCCGGGCTTCAGCGGATCGTCGAGAATAATGGCAAAGGCGCCGTCGGGACCGGCGACCGTCGAGCCGAGCACAGCCGAACCGTTGAGAATCTCGACCTTGGCGTTGGGCGCCGCATTGCCGGCGACGACGATCGAGCCGTTGCTTTCGACACGCACGATGTCGAAGGTCGGCACGATTGCACCTGCTGCGGCCGGCGCGGCGGGCGCTGCCGCATCGGTGGACGCGGCGGGCGCAGGCGGCAGCCGGCCCTCGGTCGCCGGAGCGGCCGGTTTCGAAGCCGGCGGCGTCAGCGCCGCGACCTCCGCAGGCCGGGTAGAATTGAGATACGGGTCGAGCGCGCCCGATACATAGGCGGTTCCCGCCGCGGCGACAGAGCCGCCAGCCGCGAACAAAAACGCCTTCAATGGATTAATTGCCATGTTTCCCTGCCCCTTAGCCACCTAATTTCGGTCTAGCCTGTTTTACCAAAGCCGACAAGAAAAAGCCCGCCCCAGGGCTTGACCATGCCAATAGTCCCTATCACCAATCATAACATGAACACGATTCGATCTGTCTGCGTCTATTGCGGCTCGTCCCCGGGCCGAGATGAGACCTATATCAAGGCCGGACACCTGCTTGGCCGCTCGATCGCCAAGTCCGGCCTGCGTCTGATTTATGGCGGCGGCACTAAAGGGATCATGGGTGCCGTCGCTGAAGGGGCATTAAAGGCCGGTGGCAAGGTAACCGGCATAATTCCACGTTTTCTGATCAACCGGGAGGCGACCGAAACCGCGCTTAACCGGCTCGACGAGCTCGTCATCACCGACAACATGCACCAGCGCAAGCACAGGATGTTCGAGAAATCTGACGCCTTTGTGGCGTTGCCCGGCGGCATCGGCACCGTC
Source organism: Mesorhizobium sp. M0633 (assembly GCF_040320645.1). Lineage (NCBI taxonomy): Bacteria > Pseudomonadati > Pseudomonadota > Alphaproteobacteria > Hyphomicrobiales > Phyllobacteriaceae > Mesorhizobium > Mesorhizobium sp. M0633. Next base: position 98,930 of record NZ_JAMYQC010000015.1, on the reverse strand, counting down.
GAGGAGATCGTCGAGATCATGACTTGGGCACAGCTCGGCCATCACCGCAAGCCGATCGTCTTCGGCAACGTCGGCGGGTTCTGGGATCCGATGCTGGCGTTACTCGACCACATGGCAACGGAGGGCTTCATCCACACGGCGCAACGGGTCAAGCCGCTGGTGGTCGAGGATCCGGAAGCAATCGTCGCCGCTATCATGGTGGCAGGATCCTCCGTCGATGCACCGACGGAGGGCGTGCAGTCGGTGATTGATAAGATGTAGAGTGAATGGTGAATGGTGAATGGTGAATGGTGAATGGTGAAGTAGAAGACTTTCCAAACCGGCGCCTGTCTATTCACTATTCACTATTCACTCCTTCCCTACTGCCTTCCTCAAGTCTCCGATGACCGCACGCTTATCCTGACGCCGCCAGGCGAGATGGATCGAGACGGTGCGTTCGAACCACGGCAGATCGCGAAACACGATCTGAGGCGGCGCGGCACTCCGCAGGCTGGCCTGCACCGTCGCCAGCCCAAGCCCGGCGCTGACCAAGCCCAACGACGTCAACGGATCGGTCGTCTCATAGGCTATGTCAGGCAGGAAACCGGCCTTCGCACAGGCGGCGAGAAATTGGCTGCGGTTGGTGTCGTCAGGCTGGCGCACCACCGTTATCCAGGTACGGCCGTCCAGTTGCTGCGGCAGTATCTCCGCGATTTCTGCCAATGGATCGCCTTCCGGCATCGCCAGAACCAGCGGCTCGCGCATGATGAGCATGGCGACGATGTCGGGATCATCGGCAGAAGGAGGCGTGTAGACAAGGCCCAGATCGAGCGATCGTTCGCGCAGCGCTTCGATCTGGGCGGCGGAACGCTGACCCTTCAGTTGAAGATGAAATTCGGGCCGGTCGCGGCGAAACTGGCGCAGCATCCGAGCGACAAGCCCGGCATGGACCGCACCTTCCACATAACCGATGGCGAGACGGCCGACCGTACCGCTGGCGAGATTGCGGCCGAGCTCCTCCAGCCGTCTTGCATGGGCCAGCAGCGCACGCGCCTCGGCAAGAAAAGCGCGGCCCTCGGCATTGAGATGAACACGCTGCCTCGCCCTCTCGAACAGTGCGACGCCCAGCTGCTCCTCCAGCTGAATGATCTGACGGCTGAGCGGCGACTGCGAGATGTGCAGCAATTCGGCGGCACGCCCGACGTTGCCGGTTTCGGCCACCGTGATGAAATAGCGGAGCTGGCGCAGGTCGAACATTGTTGCTTCGATGCTCAAGTCCCGTGAGGTCTCAAATTTAGCCTAATCAGTCTTGGACTGTCTGGCCAGCAGAAGCGAATATTTCCGCATTCCAACGGCCAACATCAGGAGATTCCGATGCAGTTCTTTGCCCTTCTTGCGCGCAACACCGAAAAGTTCACCGACGCCGATTTCGCGCCGCTGCTGCCTGGCGAGGCCGAGCAGCGCCGCACGCTCTATGCCGAAGGCGCCGTGCGTCAGGTGTGGAATCGGGGTGACATTCCCGGCAGCGGCATGATGTTCGAAGCCGGCAGCGATGCCGATGTGCGCCACCATCTTGCAACTTTACCGCTGGTCAAGGCTGGCATGATGGATATTGCCGCCGTCGTGCCGCTGCAGCCATATCCCGGCTTCGGGCCGAAGCGCTGAGCGATCGTGAAAGACGCGGCTGCCGGCATTAAGACCGGCCAGCCGCCTTTCTTCGTTACGCGGCTCGAGCTGATGCGGAAACGGTCTTGCGCGCCGAAGAAAACATCGACCAGGAGTACATCGCCAGTGCCGCCCAGATCAGCCCGAAGGCTATGGCCTGAACACTGCCGAAGGGTTCGCCGAAAATCAGCACCGCGATCAAAAAGACGATCGTCGGCGCGATATATTGCATGATGCCGATGGTGGAGAGGCGCAGCAGCCTGGCTCCGAACGCAAACAACAGCAGCGGCACGGCGGTGACCGGACCGCAGCCGATCAGCAAGGCGGTGTCGTTCAGCGAGCTGGAGACGAAATGATCCTGTCCTGTGGCGATCAGGAAGATGATGTAGCCGAGTGCCGGCACCGACAGCAGCAGCACTTCAAGCAGGAAGCCCTGGCTCGGGCCGATTGGCAGCGTCTTGCGGAAGAAGCCATAGGCGGCAAAGGAAAAGGCTAGCACCAGCGACACCCAGGGCAGTTTGCCGGCGTCGATGGTCAGCACCGCGACCGCGATTGCCGCCAGCACCACCGCCGCGATCTGCAGGCGGTCGAGCCGCTCGCCGAGGAGCAGCGCGCCGACAACGACGCTGACCAGCGGGTTGATGTAGTAGCCGAGCGCGGTCTCGATGGTGCGGTCGACCGCGATCGCCCAGACATAGATGCCCCAGTTGACCGAGATCAGCGCCGCCGTCAGCACCGCCATCGAAATGATGCGCGGCGAACGAACTGCCGCTTTGAAATCGGCAGTGCGACCGGCCCAGACCAGGACAGCGGCCGCGATCGGCACCGACCAGACGATGCGGTGGGCGATGACTTCGGCCAGCGGCAGATGCGCGACAGCCTTCATGTAGAAGGGCAGCAGCCCCCAAAGCAGGTAGGCGCCGAGCGCCAGCAGGAAGCCGCGACGAGCTTTGGTGTCGGCCTCGATGTGAAGTGCTTGGGTAGTCATGGCCCAAGGCTATGCGCCAGCGGCTTGCCCAAAACCATCGCAAATTGCTGATGGATCAATGGAGTCTTGCTGATGGTTCAACGCTACTCCGCCGCCGCCAATCCCGCCATGTCGCGGTTCTTCATCAGCTTGTAGACGATCGAATCCATCAACGCCTGGAAGGAAGCGTCGATGATGTTTTCGGAGACACCGACCGTCCACCAGCGCGCACCGGTGCCGTCATGCGATTCGATCAGCACGCGGGTGATCGCCTCGGTGCCGCCATTGAGGATACGCACCTTGAAGTCGGCCAGCTCGAGGTCGGCGATCTCGCTCTGGAATTTGCCGAGATCCTTGCGCAGCGCAATGTCGAGCGCGTTGACCGGGCCATGGCCTTCGGCGACCGACATCTTCTCCTCGCCCTCGACCAGCACTTTCACGATCGCCTCCGAGACCGTCTTCAGCTGGCCGTTGGCGTCGAAGCGGCGCTCGACCATGCAGCGGAACGAGGTGACGCGGAAGAATTCCGGCAGGCCATGCAGCATCTTGCGCGCCAGAAGCTCGAAGCTGGCGTCGGCGCCTTCGTACGCGTAGCCCTCCGCCTCACGTTCCTTGACTACAGCGATCAGCGCATCGAGGCGATGGTCATCCCGGGGCATGTCGATGCCGCGCCGCTTCAGCTCGGCGAGGAAATTGGCCTTGCCACCTTGGTCCGAAACCATGACGCGGCGGCGGTTGCCGACAGTCTCTGGCGGCACATGCTCGTAGGTCGCCGGCTCCTTGGCCAGCGCCGAGGCATGGATGCCGGCCTTGGTGGCGAAAGCGGAGGCGCCGACATAGGGCGCTTGCGCTTCGGGCGCGCGGTTCAGCAACTCGTCGAAGGCGCGGGACAGGCGCGATATACCGGTCAACGCTTCTGCCGAAATGCCTGTAGCAAAGCGGCCCGAAAAGGCCGGCTTCAACGCCAATGTCGGCACGATCGAGATCAGGTTGGCGTTGCCGCAGCGCTCGCCGATGCCGTTCAGCGTGCCCTGGATCTGGCGCACGCCGGCCTCCACGGCGGCAAGCGAATTCGCCACCGCCTGGCCGGTGTCGTCATGGGCGTGGATGCCGAGATGATCGCCCGGTATGCCGGCGGCGATCACCTTTTCGACGATGGCGCGCACCTCGGAGGGCTGCGTGCCGCCATTGGTGTCGCACAGCACCACCCAGCGCGCGCCGGCATCGTAGGCCGTCCTGGCGCAGGCCAGCGCATAATCTGGATTGGCCTTGAAGCCGTCGAAGAAATGCTCGCAGTCGACCATCGCCTCCTTGCCGGCAGTGAGCGCCGCCTCGACCGAGGCCTTGATCGCCTCGAGGTTCTCCTCATTGGTGCAGCCGAGCGCGACGCGGACATGGTAGTCCCAACTCTTGGCGACGAAGCAGATGGCGTCCGACTTCGACTGGACCAGCGCGCCAAGCCCAGGATCGTTCGAGATCGACACTCCTGCCCGTTTGGTCATGCCAAAGGCAACGAACTTGGCATCGGCCGTGCGGCGCTCGGCAAAGAAGGCGGTGTCGGTTGGATTGGCGCCGGGGTAGCCGCCCTCGACGTAGTCGATGCCGAACTCGTCGAGCAGCTTGGCGATGGCGATCTTGTCCTCGACGGAGAAGTCGACACCCGGCGTCTGCTGACCATCGCGCAGCGTGGTGTCGAACAGATAAAGGCGCTCGCGAGCCATGGTCATTTCCCGGCAAACATGTCCGTTGCGCGGATCAGCCTGTCGAGGATGCCCGGCTCCGAATAGGCGTGGCCGGCGCCTTCGATCAGATGGAAATCCGCTTGCGGCCACGCCTTGTGCAGCGCCCAGGCGTAGCGCGCCGGGCACGGCATGTCGTAGCGGCCGTGAACGATGGTACCCGGGATATCCTTAAGCTTCCATGCATCGCGCAGCAGCTGTCCCTCTTCCAGCCAGCCGGCATGGACGAAATAGTGGTTCTCGATGCGGGCGAAAGCCAGGGCATAATCATCCTGGCCGAAGGGACCGCTGGTTTCCGGTTCCGGCAGCAGCGTGATCGTCTCGCCCTCCCACAGGCTCCAGGCGCGGGCGGCCTCGACCTGCGCCACAGGATCGCTGCCGACCAGCCGTTTGCGGTAGGCGGCCATCATGTCGCCGCGCTCGGCCTCCGGGATCGGCGCCAGAAACCGCTCCCACTTGTCGGGGAACATCTCCGACACGCCGAACTGGTAGTACCATTCGAGTTCGGCGCGGGTCAGCGTGTAGATGCCGCGCACGACCAGTTCGCTGACCCGCTCGGGGTGGGTCTGGGCATAGGCCAGCGCCAGCGTCGAACCCCACGAACCGCCGAACACCAGCCATTTGTCGAAGCCGCACATTTTTCGCAGGCGCTCGATGTCGGCGACCAGGTGCCAGGTGGTGTTGGCTTCAAGCGAGGCATTGGGCGTCGATTTTCCGCAGCCGCGCTGGTCGAACAGGATGACATCGTACAGCTTCGGATCGAACAGCCGCCGGTGCTTTGGCGAAATGGTGCCGCCCGGCCCGCCATGCAGGAAGACAGCCGGCTTGGCCCCTCTGGTGCCGGAGCGCTCCCAATAGACCTGATGGCCATCGCCAACGTCGAGCATGCCGGACTCGAAAGCCTCAATCTCGGGATAGAGGGTACGGAATTCGCTGCTCATAATTTCAGGCCCTGCTGCGGCCAGTTGGCCGTCTCGTGATCGGGATGCTGGAAGGAGATGATGGATTCCTGTCGCGCGTAGAAATCCGGGTCGTCATGGATCGGCGCGTCGAAGATCGTCTCGACCCAAGGCAGCCTGGCGGCGTAGTTAACCTGGATCTGCGGCGCCAGATCGGAACGGTCGTCGAAGGCGCCGATGGCGATCTCCAGCGCGCCGGGCTGGCGGTAGGTCAGCGGTGTGCCGCAGCGGGCGCAGAAGCCGCGATCGATGTTGACCGACGACTGAAAGTAACTCGGCTCCTCGCGCACCCATTCGACGCCGTCGCTCGGCACTGTCACCAGCGCGCCGAAAAACGACCCGAACTGTTTCTGGCACATGCGGCAATGACAAATGGACGGACGGCCGAGCGCCCCGTGGATGCGGAAGCGCACGGCGCCGCACTGGCAGCCGCCGGTACGAACGGTTTCGGTCATGATTTTTCCTCCGGCGGCCATTGTTCGGTGTCGTGGTCGGGATGTTGGTAGGAGACGAGATCGGCGAGATAGGAGGCCGACGAGACGTCGGCCATCGTTTCCTCACCTGGCAATTCGTGGACGTGATCCACGTACGGGAGCTTGGCTTCGACACCCCATTGGATGGTCGGGGCGATCTCCTCGGGGTGGTCGAATGTGGCGATGGCGAGGGCCACCCCGTCGGGCGCTTCGAAGGTCAGCGGCGTGCCGCATTCGGCGCAGAAACCGCGCAAAGCCGCGTTGGACGAGCGGAAGCGTTTGGGCTCACCGCGCGTCCAGTCCAGCCTTGCGCCGCGCACCGAGACCAGCGGCAGGTAGAAATTGCCGCTCGCCTTCTGGCACATGCGGCAATGGCATACGGAAGCATCACCGAGAGCTCCTTCGACGCGGAAGCGCACCGCGCCGCACTGGCAGCCGCCTGTATAGACCGGTCTGTTGTCGAGGCTCATCGCGCACTACTCCGGGGCATGGCAAACCGCCTCGACATTGTTGCCGTCGGGATCGAAAACAAAGGCGCCATAATAGTTCGGATGGTAGTGCAGGCGCAGGCCCGGCCCGCCATTGTCCTTGCCGCCGGCGGCAATCGCCGCGGCGTGAAAGGCATCGACCTCGGCGCGGCTGCGAGCGGTGAAGGCGACATGCTGATGATCCTTCGGCTTGTCCTTGCCGGCATGCAGCCAAAACACCGGCCGGTCGCGGCCGTAGCCGCCGACCTTGGCGCCGCCGGTATATTCCTGCGGCACCATGTAAAGCAGCGAGGCGCCGAGCGGCGCTATCGCCCTGTCGTAAAAAGCCTTCGACGCGTCGAAATCCGAAACGGTGATGCCGAGATGATCGATCATCTTTTTACCTCCCAGGTGGTGATGCGTTCGCCGGTGACGGGGTCCTTGCCGTCCTTCAACTGGATGCCTTGCGTCAGCAACTCGTCGCGGATGCGGTCGGCCTCGGCCCAGTTCTTGGCGGCGATCAGCGCGAGGCGTTTGGCGATCGCCTTGGCAATGGCGTCTTCATCCACCTTGGCTGTTGCGATGTCGAAGCCGAGGAACAGAAGCGATGCCTTCAGTGAAGCGGCAGTATCGTTGTCTTCGGCGGCTGCGTTGCCGCTACCTGCGTTGAAATCAACAGCATCACCAGCCAACTGCGTCAGCAACTGGAATGCGGCATAGGTGGCAAGGTCATCCGACAGCGCTTCGATCACACCCGCCGGCACCGGCTTTGCCGTCGGCGGCGCCAGATCGGCCGCCCGCTTCCATTTGCGCAGCGTATTCTCCGCCTCTTCCAGCTTGCGCACGGAAAAGTCGATCGGCTCGCGATAGTGCGTCATCAGCATCGCCAGCCTGAGCACCTCGCCCGGCCATTTGCGGCCGCCAAAGGTATCCGTCTCCAGCAATTCGGTGATCGAATAGAAATTGCCCAGGCTCTTGGACATCTTCTGGCCCTCGACCTGCAGGAAACCATTGTGCATCCACACCTTGGCCATCGTTTCGGTGCCGTGGGCGCACCGCGATTGCGCGATCTCGTTCTCGTGGTGCGGAAAGATCAGGTCGAGACCACCGCCATGGATGTCGAACACCTCGCCGAGATAGGCGGCCGACATCGCCGAGCACTCGATGTGCCAGCCCGGCCGACCCCTGCCCCACGGGCTGTCCCAGCCTGGCTCCTCGGGCGAAGACAATTTCCACAGCACGAAATCCTGCGGGTTCTTCTTGTGCTCATCGACGGCGACGCGGGCGCCGGCCTGCTGCTCATCGAGATTGCGCTTCGACAACTGCCCATAATCCGGCATGGAAGCGGTGTCGAACAAGACTTCTCCAGCCGCGACATAGGCATGGCCGCGTTCGATCAAGCGTTGAATCAAGAAGATCATGTCGACCTTGCCGTCGGGCCTGGGCTCGACGAACTCGGTGGCGCGCGGCTCGACCGTCGGTTCCAGGCAACCGAGCGCCGCGACGTCCTTGTGGAACTGACCGGCGGTCTTTTCGGTGACCCGCCTGATCGCTTCGTTCAGCGACAGCTTGCCAGAGGCAATCTCGCCGCCGAAATCGCGCAGTGCGCGGGCGTTGATCTTGTCGTCGACGTCCGTAATGTTGCGGACGTAAGTGACGTGCGCTTGCCCGTAGAGATGGCGCAGCAAACGGAACAGCACGTCGAAGACGATCACCGGCCGCGCATTGCCGATATGGGCGAAGTCGTAGACCGTCGGGCCGCAGACATACATGCGCACGTTGCGCGGATCGATCGGGAAGAAATCGTCCTTGCTCCGCGTTAGCGTATTGTAGAGGCGCAGGCTCTTCGATGCGTCAGACATACGTGCGTTCCCGGTGCGTTACTTTGGCATGATCTTTTGGGATCGTGCTCTGGATGGAGTCGGTTACGCCGAGGCGCAAATCGGGGTCCAGCCTGCTGGCCGGGGCGTTTGTCCAATCTGGGAGGAGATGAGGCGAAAACGTCCAGGACCAGCGCGAGGCTAGCCGATAATGCAAATGCCACAAATGGCGAAAGACGTTTTCATGGCCGGCTTTATCGCCTTGCCCGGTGTTGCCGTCAAGTCGCTACCTTCGCCAAAAATATCGTTGGCTCACAGGAATTGAGCCACTGAAACATTTTATTAAACAGGTCGGCACTGTGATGAAACATTCGCCGGCTAGATCAGCAAGCGTCACGATTTGGTCGGATTCGGCCAGCAAACGCAGACACGAAGACGTTACCAGGGAAGAGAACAATGCCTAAGCAAGAATCCAACCGCGCCAAGCAACCGGCGCTCGCCAGCCACTACCGGGCGATCGGCCCGGCAGCAATCGTCGCAGCTCTTCTGCACACCGCGAAGAAGAAGAAGCCGGCGCAGAAGATCGTTTCGCCGCGCGCTGCCTGAGAATGCCGTCGGGAAGGTTGAGGCGCTCACGGCGCACCAGCAATAGTAGCTTTTGCTAAAATAAATTCATCTGACTGTCGTTCGCGCCGGACTTCTGGTGCCTGACCTTCTCAGGCTCAGGCTCGACGACGCCCTTCTCCTGAATCTCCGGCCCGGTATTGGCGACCTTGTTGACAAGGTCGGAAACCGGGATCGCTTCGAAGAAATCGGGCTGGGCGGGTCTCAGCAGATGGGCCACATCGCGCGGCTCGAGCGTGCGGCAATCCAGCCAGCGCGCGAAATCTTCGGGATGGATCACCACCGGCATGCGGTCGTGGATATGGGCAGTGTCGGCATTGGCGTGGGCGGTCAGAATGGCGCCGGTGTCCATTTCCGAGCCGCCCGGCTCGGCATAGGTCTCAATCAGCCCGGCGAAGGCGACAAGCCCGCCACGCCTTGGCCGCACCCAATAGGGCTGCCCTCTTCTGCCACCGGTGTGGTGCCATTCGTAGAATCCCGAAGCCGGTACCAGGGCGCGGCGATGGCGCATGGCAGCGCGAAACGACGCCTTTTCCGAAGCCCCCTCAGAACGCGCGTTGAACAGCAGCGGGAAGTTACGCGTATCCTTGACCCAGGCCGGGATCAGGCCCCAGCGCACCAGCATCGAGCGGCGGTCGGGCAAGTTCGAGCCCGGCGCCTGCGGCAATCCGGCGAGCGCCATCAGCACCGGCTGCGTCGGCGCGATGTTGTAGCGGGCCGGAAACTCCTCAAGTTCCGCCAGGCTGAGAAAGGCGGCGGTCTGGTCCGGAGTGGCGGTCAAGGCAAAGCGTCCGCACATGAATTCAGCTCTCGAATTGGTGGCATGTGAAAGTGGCCATGGAACCCGCCTTTCGCAACCGCTAAAGCTGTTCGCCGACGGCCGGTCCACAACGGGCTATGCCAATCGAGCGATCCGAAGCCCATGGAAGCACGCAAGATCATTCCGGCAGTCTCGGTCTGTGTCGTGCGCGAGAACACGGTGCTGCTGGTCAAGCGGGCCAGGCCGCCCTCGCAAGGCCTCCATGCCTTTCCCGGCGGCAAGGTCGAAGCCGGCGAGACGCTGGAACAGGCAGCACGGCGCGAATTGCTGGAAGAGACCGGATTGCAGGCGCGCAGCTACCGGCCGCTACGGGAAATCCACATCGACGGCAGCGGCGACGGGCATCCGGTCGACTACTGGCTGACGGTGTTTGGGGCCGATTATGCTGGCGGCGAGGCGGTGGCCAGCGACGACGCCGAAACCGCGGCTTTCTATACGCTGGCCGAAATGACAGCGATGCCGCTCGCCGATACGGTGTTTGAAATTGCGGACGATCTACTCGGTCCCAACAAAGACGGCGAGACCTGAGCCAGAGAATCGCCTTGCAGGCGACAAATTGTTTCAGCACAAGGACTCATGAGCCGCACGTCTTCGTTTCTCGCCGCATGCCTCGCCGTCAGCGTGGTTGTCGGTGCGCGCCCGGCGATTGCCGCCGAAGCACCGTTCGAGCCCGGGCTGATGCGGCTGGCGGAAGTGCTCGGCTCGCTGCATTTCCTGCGTAATCTGTGTGGCGAGAAGGGCGATCGGTGGCGAGCCGAGATGGAAAAACTGATCGCATCGGAAAATCCGAACCCGGAGCGGCGCGCCCGCTTCATCGCCAGCTTCAACCGCGGCTACCGGTCGTTCGGCGGTACTTATACGCAATGCACCGCCTCGGCGACGGAAGCCATCAGCCGGTACATGAAGGAAGGCGAGACGCTGTCTCGCGACATCGCTTCGCGCTACGGAAACTGACGACGGCAGCTGCCGTTCCGGCAAACCGGCATCAACCGCCGGCGCTGTGGGCGGCGGACGCGTTCGACACTTCTCCGCTTGCCTCGGGTGAGGTCTTGGTGCAAACCTGATGTTGCACTTTTGCAACTATGTTAACGAAACGTTAGCGCGCGAATGTGAAATTAACTCAAACTGAAGGTTTCCGTCCCCTTGGCCGGCCTAATCGGCTAAGTTTGAATCGGATCGGACGCAGGTTTGCTGGACGCGACGGAATTTGTAGAAGACGACCAAAAAAATGTCGTATTTACAAATACTTACTGCGCCTGCGTGTAAAAGGGACAACTCAAGCTTGATCCCTGTCCAACGGATCACCGCTTGAAAGGGTGGAAATCGCAATGGAACATGGCGTCAACGACATCGACGCGCTGGTCAGGGAAGAAAAGCGCCTGACCGCCGTGGAAAGCCACAGCGAAGCCTGGGCAGAAGGATTGTCGGCCGGGATCGAGCCGGAAATCATCGCCGAGGCAGCCCTCGAAACGGCATTCGGCGAAATGCTGCGCACCAATGGCGAGACCTCGGCGCTTGCCCTGCTCGATCGCATGCGTGAAAAGGTGATTGCCGGGGCCTTCGAGCCCGAAAGACTGCGGCACTGACCCCGGTTCTTTGACGACGGCGCGCCGCCCGGACATCATATCCGGGCACATGGATGGGCTGGAACCAGGGAGTAGCAGGCGGTGAATTTTTCGATATCAGGCAAGCCGCGCGGCCTGGTCCTCAGCATTTGGCTTACTGTTTCCTGCGCCACGATTCCCCTTGCACTGTTTCTTGCGAGCAGTCCCGCTCACGCCCTCAGCGAGATCAAGCGCGAAGACCTGCCCTCGCCGGTCACGCCGCTGCCCGACGGCGACGTGTCGCCGCCTGGAAGTACCGTGCCGATGCCCGGCCCGCTCGGCACGACGCCACCACCGGCCAGCCAGCCGACGCCATCCGACGAGCCGGAACAAACCGAACCGAAAGGGCCGGCCAATGATGGCGGCGTGGCCAATCCGCATGTCGATCCCGACGCGCCTGTGCCCGAAGTCGTCTACGACCTTGCCAAGTTGCCGGAACCGGTCAGGCGCATGCACGATCTGATAGTCGAGGCGTGCAAAAGCGGCGACATCGAAAAGCTTCGGCCGCTGATCGGCACGGGAGACACGATGACCCAATTGTCGCTGGGCGACATGGAGGGCGACCCGATCGCCTTCCTGAAAGGCCTTTCCGGCGACACGGAAGGCCAGGAGATCCTCGCCATCCTGGAAGAGGTGCTCAGTGCCGGTTTTGTCCATGTCGATGCCGGCACGCCGCAGGATCTCTATGTCTGGCCCTATTTCTTCGCCCTGCCGCTGGACAAGCTCGATGCCAGGCAACGGGTCGAGCTGTTCAAGATCGTCACTGCCAGCGACTATGACGACATGAAGCAGTTCGGTGCCTACATCTTCTACCGAGTCGGCATCACGCCGACCGGACAATGGACGTTCTTCGTCGCTGGGGATTGAGTGATTTAGCCTGGCCCCTATGGAGGCAGGGAGCTTAGCCCGCCAACGCCTCGGAAAACTCCACCGCCCTACCCTGGCCCGGCGCGACGATCTCGCCTTCCCACATCACGCGCCGGCCGCGAACGATGGTGCCGACCGGCCAGCCGGTCACCTGCCTGCCGTCATAAGGCGTCCAGCCGACCTTGGAGCCTTGCTGGGCGTTGGCGATGGTCTCGCGGCGCTTCAGATCGACGATGGTCAGATCGGCATCGTAGCCGGCGGCAATACGGCCTTTCCTGGCGATGCCGAAAATACGCTGCGGGCCGTGGCTGGTCAGGTCGACAAAGCGCTGCAACGTCAGCCGGCCGGCGTTGACATGATCCAACATGATCGGCACCAAAGTCTGCACCCCGGTCATGCCGGACGGCGACGCCGGATAAGGCTTTGCCTTCTCGGCCAGCGTGTGCGGCGCATGGTCGGAGCCGAGCACATCAACGGTGCCTTGCGCAACGCCGTACCAGACCCCGTCGCGATGGCGCGTGGCGCGCACCGGCGGGTTCATCTGGATCAGGGTGCCCAACTGCGCATAATCATCGGCGCTCAGCGTCAGATGATGCGGCGTCGCCTCGCAGGTTGCGACATCCTTGTGCTGTTCGAGGAAGCCTATCTCCTCGGCGGTCGAGATGTGCAGCACATGGATCCGGGCGCGGACCTGGCGCGCGATTCGCACAAGGCGCTCCGTGCAGCGCAACGCAGCGATCTCGTCGCGCCACACCGGATGTGAGGACGGATCGCCCGCGATGCGCTCGCCAAGCCGCTCGCGCAGCCGGAACTCGTCCTCGGAGTGAAAGGCGGCGCGGCGGCGTGTGTTCCTCAGGATCGAGGCAACGCCTTCGTCGTCCTCGACCAGCAGGTCGCCGGTGGACGAGCCCATGAAAACTTTTATGCCGGCCGCACCAGGCAGCCGCTCAAGATCGCCAGCGTCTTTTGCATTGTCGCGGGTCCCGCCGACCCAGAAGGCAAAGTCGCAATGCATGCGGCCGGTGGCACGCCGCACCTTGTCGGCAAGGGTTGCCTCACTGGCGGTCAGCGGATTGGTGTTCGGCATCTCGAAGACGGCGGTGACGCCGCCGAGCACCGCTGCCCGCGAGCCCGTCTCCAGATCTTCCTTGTGCTCCAGGCCCGGCTCGCGGAAATGCACCTGGCTGTCGACGACGCCCGGCAGGATGTGCAGCCCACGGCAGTCGATCGTCTCACCGGCCGACGCCTCGCGGAGGTCGCCGATGGCAGCGATGCGCCCACCATTGATGCCGACGTCGCGAAAACCCTGGCCGTCGTGATTGACCACGGTGCCGCCTGTCAGGATGAGATCGTAGATGGGGGCCATACGGATCCGGTCTCTTGCGGGGGAAGTGCCAGCGGCTTACGTAATGACCGATAGTTTTGCAAGATCAGGCTCGTTTTCCCACCATGCCCTTTGCCTCGCTCACAGATCGCGCACTCGTTTCCGTGTCCGGGCCGGATGCCGAGCACTTTTTACAGAACATCCTGACCACCGACCTCGACGTGCTCGGCAGCAGCGAAGCAAAGCCCGGCGCGCTACTAACGCCGCAAGGCAAGATCCTTTTCGACTTCCTGATCTCGCGCGCCGGCGAAAATGCTTTCCGACTTGAATGCCGTACCGAGACCGCCGATGATTTCATGCGCCGGCTGACGCTCTACAAATTGCGCGCCAAAGTCGAAATTGCCAAGCTGGATCAGCCGGTTGTGGCCGTCGCATGGGGAAGCGATTCAACCACTTCGCAATTTGAATCAGCACCGTTTGCTGATGCGCGGTTTGTCGATACTGCCGTCAAGCGCTTCTATGATGACACCGCAGATGGCGGCGACCTTGCCGCATGGCAAGCCTTTCGCATCGCCCATGGCATTGCCGAAAGCGGTGCGGACTACCAACTCGGCGACGCTTTTCCGCATGACGTGCTGCTCGACCAGATCGGCGGTGTCGGCTTCAAGAAAGGCTGCTACGTCGGCCAGGAGGTCGTCTCGCGCATGCAGCATCGCGGCACTGCCAGGCGTCGGGTGTTGATTGTCTCGGCCGAACGCACCCTGCCCACTTCGCGCGCAGAGTTGACCGTGCAGGGGCGACCGGTCGGCACGCTTGGCTCGACCGCGGCCAGGACAGGCCTTGCCATTGCCCGCATCGACCGGGTCAAGGCAGCGCTCGACGCCGGCCTGCCGATCCTGGCGGAGGACGTCGCCGTGTCGCTCGCTATCCCGTCCTGGGCCAAATTCAGCTTTCCGCAGGAAGCCATCGGCGCGGAGGACGCCTGATGGCTGCCGATCGCGCCGGGGCGCCGCCGCGCGCCTGGCAGCGCATGCTGTCCGGCCGACGGCTCGATCTGCTCGATCCCTCGCCGCTCGACATCGAGATCTCCGATATTGCCCATGGCCTTGCCCGCGTCGCACGCTGGAACGGCCAGACCAGAGGCGATCACGCCTTTTCGGTCGCCCAGCATTCGCTGCTGGTCGAAACGCTTGTCGGCGAGCTGATGCCGGATGCCGACGCCGACGCGCGGTTGGCGGCGCTGCTGCACGACGCGCCGGAATATGTCATCGGCGACATGATCTCGCCGTTCAAATCCGTGATGGGCGGCAGCTACAGGGATTGCGAGATCAGGCTGCAGCGCGCCATCCATCTGCGCTTTTCACTGCCGGCCGAACTCGACGCGGGACTGCGCAAGGAGATCAAGCGAGCGGATCAGATCGCCGCTTATTTCGAAGCAACGCTGCTTGCGGGTTTTTCGACGGCAGAGGCGACGGAGTTCTTCGGCAGGCCGCGCGGCTTCAATGCCGAGCGCTTCGACGTCACGCCGCGCTCGGTGACTTGGGCGCAGAATGCCTTTCTCAAACGCTTTGCGGCGATCGAAAAGTCTCGACGCCAGACTGCCGTTCCAGCCGGCTGAAAACGGTAAATTAACCGGCAGGGACAACAGTGCCATGGTTAACCATGGTCCATAGGCTTGCCTCATGCCCGTTGCCGGTATCAAGGCTGGTTCGTCCGTCCGCCGACGGAGGGCCAAAGGCGTTGGTCAGCCGCAACCTATTGAAGACGAGCTGCGCGAACAGAACGAGCGTTTTTCGGCAGCGGTCGAGAACATGTCGCATGGCCTGTGCATGTTCGATGCCGATGAACGGATGATCATCTGCAACAGGAACTACATCAGCATCTTTCGCCTCGACGCCGAAGTGGTGCGGCCCGGCATCCGGTTTTTCGACATCCTCCAGCACAGCGTGGATATCGGCATCGCCTCGCAAAGCGCTGAGCAACTCTATGCCATCCGCAAGCCCTATATCGACCAGGCAAAACCTTCCACCTATGAGGAAACGCTTGCAGACGGGCGTATCGTCAACATTTCGCACCGGCCGCTGGCGTCAGGCGGTTGGGTATCGATCTACGAGGACATCACCGAGCAACGGCGCGCCGAGCAGGAGTTGAAGGAGCAGCACCGCCGTTTCGACGCGGCACTTGCCAACATGTCGCAAGGCCTTTTGATGTACGATGCGGATGGCAAGCTGATCGTCCGCAACGAACGTTTCCTGGAACTTTATCATGTCAGGCCGGCCGACTTCCCGCTTGGCATGAGTCACCATGATGCGTTCAAGCGGCTGCTGGAACTGGGCATTTATACAAAGCTCGACCCCGACAGCGAAATCTCGCAAATCGAAGCCTGCCTGCGGGCGGGGAAAACACACGTAACGCATCGCCATCTCGCTGACGGCAGGACGCTGCTGGTTGCGCGCCGGCCGATGAGCGGCGGCGGCTGGGTCGCGACGTTCGACGACGTCACCGAGCGCAGGCGTGTGGAAGAGCGCATGACCCATCTTGCGCACCACGACACACTGACGAACCTGCCCAATCGCTCGATGCTTCGCGAACGGCTCGACCAAGCCCTGAGTGAGACGAGAGACGGATCGCTGGCGATATTCTCGCTCGACCTCGATCACTTCAAGGCGGTCAACGACACTTGGGGCCATCCTTCCGGCGACTGGCTGCTGAAATGCGTGGCCGAACGGCTGCAACGGTGCCTGCGCAATGAAACGGACGTTGTCTCCCGCTTCGGCGGCGACGAATTCGTCATCATCCAGTTCAATCTCAAAAGCCCGGGCGACGCGGAAAAGCTGGCCAAACGCATCGTCGAGATCATCGGAAAGCCGTTTCGCGACAAAAGACACGACATGCGTGTCGGCATCAGTCTCGGCATCGCGCTGTTTCCGAATGACGGCAAGGACGCCGACACTTTGCTGAAAAATGCCGATATGGCGCTCTATCGGGCAAAGAGCGAAGGGCGCAACCTGTACCGCTTCTTCGAACCAGCCATGGACGCGATGGTGCGGGCACGCCGGGCGCTCGAAATCGATCTCAGGGCAGCGCTGTCGCGCCGGGAATTCGAGCTGGATTTCCAGCCGATCATGAACATCGCCTCCGGCGAAATCGTCGGTGCCGAAGCCTTGATGCGCTGGCGTTCGCCGGTGCGCGGCCTGGTACGGCCGGACGACTTCATTCCGGCCGCCGAGGAGACCGGGCTGATCGTGCCGCTTGGAGAATGGGCGCTGCGAAAAGCCTGCACGACCGCGGCAGGCTGGGCGGCTTGGCGGATCGCAGTCAATGTCTCCGCTGTGCAGATCAAAAGCGGTACCTTTGCCCGCAGCGTTATCTCGGCACTGGCGTTCTCGGGCGTGCCGGCCAACCGGCTTGAACTGGAAATCACCGAAACCGTGCTGATGGACGAGAGCGATCTGGTGCTCAAGACACTCAGGCAGCTACGCGATCTGGGCGTCCGCATCGCGCTGGACGATTTCGGCACCGGCTATTCGTCGCTGGGCTACCTCAGGCGCTTTCCCGTCGACAAGATCAAGATCGATCGCTCTTTCACCCGTGACATCGACAGTCGCGATACCGCGGCGATCGTGCGCACCATCATCGGGCTTGGCGCACAGCTGGGCATCACCGTCACCGCCGAAGGTGTCGAGACCGAAGCGCAGCTTGAATTCCTGCAAAAGGAGGGTTGTGTCGAGGCCCAGGGCTATTTGATCGGGGTGCCGTCAAAGGCGTCGGACATTAATCGGCTGCTGAAGTCGAGCGCGACGATCCGGCAGTCCGGCTAAGTGCGACAGTCTCGCGGAAGCGCGGGCAACCGCCTTAGATCTCCTTGAGATGACGCTCGATCCGCGTGTTAATTCCTTGATAGGAGAAGGCGGCATTCAGTGTGGCGAACCAGGAGGTTCCCAACGGGTCAGAGATGTCCGCTCAATGCCTCCACCATATCCTTGTTCGTCGCCACGGGAACGATCTCGAATTCGACCAGATCCGCCCATTCGATGACCCACCGCTGCAGGAACGTGACGTCATCGGCCTCCACCAGCAGGAAGCAGCGGCTCATATCCGCTGCGATCCAGCTGTGGTGCACGAGAAGCGCGTCCGGCTTCAGGCGGCCCTGGTCGCGGAAACGGCGGTAGATCTCCTTGCGGTCGCAGCCGCGAAAATCCTCGGTTACGAAGAACAGCATCTTTTTCCCCTCAGTTCGGATATTATCGCCCCGGCCGGTCCAGCCGCTCCAGGAACCACTGCGTCAGCCGCACCCAGACCTCGTCTTTTTCGCCGGAGTCTTCCCAGCCGTGGTCGAGGTTGGGGTTGTCGTTGACCTCGATGACGAAGACGCCGTCCCTGGTTTCCTTGAGGTCGACGCCGTAGAGGCCGTCGCCAATGCAGCGCGCCGCGCTCACCGCCGTCTCGACGACATGGGCCGGTGCTTCCTTCAGGGTGAAGGTCTTGATGCCGCCCTGGTCGGGCTTGCCGTTGGCCTTATGATTGACGATCTGCCAATGTTTCTTGGCCATCAGATAATGAACGGCAAACAAGGGCTGGCCGCCGAGGACACCGACGCGCCAGTCATATTCCGTCGGAATGAATTTTTGCGCGATCAGGAGGTCGGAATCCTCCAGCCATTCGGTTGCGAGCGTCTTCAACTCTTCAAAGGTGCCGCATTTCTTGACGCCGCGCGAAAACGAGGAGTCCGGGATCTTCAGCACCAGCGGGAAGCCCAGCGTCTGTGCCGCAACTTCCAGGTCCGAGGTGCCGGCAATCATCACCGTCGGCGGCACCGGTACCTTGTTGTAGGTCATCAGCTCGTTGAGATAGACCTTGTTGGTGCAGCGGATCATCGACAGCGGATCGTCGATGACCGGCATGCCTTCCTGCTGGGCGCGGCGGGCAAAGCGGTAGGTGTGGTTGGAGATCGAAGTGGTCTCGCGGATGAACAGCGCGTCGTAGTTGGCGAGCTTGGCCAGATCCCGCTTGGTGATCGGCTCGATTTCGACACCCATCTTTTCAGCGATCTTGGCCCAGTGGCGCAGCGACGAAATCTCCGACGGCGGCAGTTCCTCATGCGGATCGACCAGCGTTGCGAAAGTGTAGCGCGCCGGCGTGCGGCCCTTGGTGTCGCGCCACTCGCGGTTAGTGTAGGTCTCCAGGCACTGGAGAAAGTGCGTTTCCTCGTCCTCGGTCATCCTGGCCAGGGGATGGAAGCCAATCTTGCGGATCGAGGCCCATTCGGCGCTGTCCCTGATGTGGAGCTCGAGCGCCGGGGCACGGAACCAGTCGAACAGAAGTTTTGCGAAGCGGTCCCATATCCTGGATGGTCCGATGCCGAAGAAGATGCAGACCTTCTGCGGAAAAGCGCCACCCAGGTCCTTGCGGCACTTGTTGAGTGCGAGTTCGAGTTCCGGCAACGCGTGCTCATAGAGCTTGCGTTCTGACAGGTCGATCATCGTTTCGACCGTCGGGATGACCTTATGGCCGCGCGAACCAGCAAGCAGCGACGCGTAATAGCCGCGGCTCTGGTAGCCATAATTGTTCGACAGGTTGATGACCTTCGGCCGCTGACCGCGAAACAGTGCCGGATGGGCAAGGTAGTCGCGATTGGTGATGATCTTGTGCGGCGTCGCCACCTGGTCGAGATCGTTCTGCCGGCCGGTAAGGATGACCCAGGTCATTGGCTGTCGCGCTTTCCGAGAGTGATGGCGGCGCGCAATCCGTCGCGGCCGAATTGCGCCATGTTCATGAAGATGCCGTAAGGCACGGGAATATTGGCAGCATCGAGGATCGTCTCCTGCCGCTCGTCCTCGACCCAGGGGTCGTGGATCAGGATATGATCGCCATCGTCACCGATGGCCAATACCCAGTGCGGAACCTTCTTGCCGAACATCAGGAAGCCGCTGATCAGGACCAGCACCAGTTTTCCCTCTGCGATCGCGGTGCGAATGTCGTCAAGCCCGAATGAACGGTAATTCACCGGGATGCCGTAAAGTTCCGCGCGGCGGCGAAAGTCGACCTGCGCCAGCTCCATGACCCGGCGCTTGTCCTCGCTGCGCACCGACTGCAGGAACAGCGCGCCGTAGAAGGACACATAGATCTCAGCAGCAAGCCCGCTCTCATAGCCGGCGACGGCAAGCCCGAACGGCTCGCAGCCGCCCGGCCCCGACATCATGAAAACGGTCGTCGCCTCACGCCACAGCCGGATTTCCATCACCGGATCCGGCACGAATCCGGGGTCGAAGTTAGCCATCGCCATCATCAGGCAGCATGGTCCGCAGGTGAATTCGCAAGTCTGCTGATAAAACGGCACTTCGGTGGCGACCGGAATGTCGCCGCGCAAGGTCTTCTCATAGCGCAGCGCCGTGGCGCCGTCCTCGTAATAGTCCGGTTCACGGCCGATCTTGCGGTAGCCGCTCTGCTCGTAAATCTGGATGGCGCGCGGATTGTCTTCGCGGACTTCCAAACGAAGCATCATGCGGCCGTGCTCGAAAGCGGCGGCTTCAGCCTCTTCCAGCAGCAGGCGGCCAACGCCACGGCCGCCGAAAAATGGACCGACGGCGATCGAATAGAGCCGCGCGACGCCGCTGCCCTTGCGAAACAGCACGACCGCATAGCCGGCGACGTGACCATCGTTCTCGCCAACCAGCAGTTCGGCGGTGTCGCGTTCGATCAGTTGGCGAAAGGAGCGGCGAGAAATGCGGTCGCTCGAGAAAACAGCTTTTTCGATGGCGGCGAGGTCATCGACGTCGGACGCGCGGGCCTTGCGAATCTCGGCAGGCATGCGGGCTCAGAAAACCTCGATTGGGTTGTGGAAACGGCCCTAGTCTAAACATCGGTCACACCAGCCGAAGCGCCAGCATTCAGCAAGCGCTATCGCACCTCGATTAGGGCCGAATTGTGACAGTTTTTAAGGCAGGCAGGTCGCGCAAAGGCTTTGAAACGACCTTCGTGTTTCGGCATCGGCGCGGCCCCGGAAAAACGAGATCCTGCTCAGCTTTTCAAGCCCGCCAGAAGCTGGCCATAGGCGCTCTTGGCCACCGCAGCCAGCTGCTCGCGCGGCAGCGATCCGACGACGGCGCAGCCATAACCCTTGTCCAGCCAGTAGACGGCCTCAGGACCATTTTCCTCGGACCCATAGGTGCCCTTGGCCTTGGCCGCCGATTCGGCGATTACGAAGAGCGATATGCGCTCGCCCTTGTCGTCCTCGTAAAGCAGCATCGCGGCCTTGCCCTGGCCGGCAGGCAGCAGCCGGCCACCGACCAGTTGGAATCCCTGCGCCGCCAGATCTGGCGCCACCAGCTTCAAACCCACCTGGTTAGACAGCCAGTTCTGCAAATGATCCTTGTCGCTTGCCGGCACTTCCACAGCATGCCGCTTTTCAGCGGCATAGATGACGTGGGCGGCAATCGCCTCTTCGGCAAGCTGGTCCTCGGCCGTATTTTCCAGGCCGAGGCCGCCGATGCCGGCAAGATAGCCGCCAGCACCGCCAATCACCAGCATGGCGGCAGCGGCGGCCGCAAGCCACCAACGCGAGCGCGACGCCGCCGCCCTGACCACCGGCGCCTCGCCAAGCACCACCTTGGTCAGCCGCACCGGGACGGGCTCGTCCAGCACGCCGTTAAAGGCTGCGCGCAACGCTGCCCGGTCGGCGGCGTAGCGTGCGCTCTTGGCCTTCATCTCGGCATTGGCCTCGAGCCATGCCTCATAGGCCGTCCGCTCGTCGCCCGGCAACTCGCCATCGAGAGCCATGTGGATGTCGCGTTCGGAGAAATCGCGTCGGCTCATTTCTCGACGATCCTTATCGATCGACGGCGCGCGGTATCATCAAGCAGCGCGCGCAGTTCCTCGCGCCCGCGCGCGATGCGCGACATCAAGGTGCCGGCGGGAACCCCAAGGATGTTGGCGGCTTCGGCATAGGAAAACCCTTCGATGGCGACCATCACAAGTGCCGCGCGCCGGTCAGGGCTTATCGCCTGCAGCGCGTCGACGATCTCGCGCGAGGCGATGCTCTCGACCTGCTCGGCGGGTGCTGCCTGCGCCTCGCTCGCCTCGAGCGGCAGCATCGCTGCCTCGCCGCGCCGGTTCACCTTGCGCATCTGGTCGATGAACAAATGATGCATGATCGTAAACAGCCACCTCCTGGGGCTTTCTCCTGTCTGCCAATTGTCGAGCCGCACAAGTGCCCGCTCGAGACAATCCTGGACGAGATCGTCAGCGGAATCGCGGTCGCGCAACAGCGAGCGTGCATAGCGGCGCAGACGCGGTATTTCACCAAGGATTGCTGCCTTCTTTTCGTCCATGACCGCTGGTTCT
The DNA here is from genome assembly GCF_040320645.1 of Mesorhizobium sp. M0633. NCBI lineage: Bacteria > Pseudomonadati > Pseudomonadota > Alphaproteobacteria > Hyphomicrobiales > Phyllobacteriaceae > Mesorhizobium > Mesorhizobium sp. M0633. The sequence continues at coordinate 77,279 of NZ_JAMYQC010000015.1, read as the reverse complement.
GGGGGGCCCTGTCCGTGATGATTGAACGCGCCTTTGCAGCGCGGCGCAAGCGGCCAGCGCGAAGCGGTCCGCCGCCCCGGTCACCCAAGCAACTGAATAACGCTGCCAGTGGCAGGTTTATTCCCGGCCGATCCCCACCTGAAGACCCCTCTACAAATTCCCCTTCGAGAGGTGCTGAACTTCAAATTGCAATCCGGCCTTTTCGACTGATACCGCAGCTGCGGTAAAGAACCATTGTACCTCGGCTGGCATAATAGACAACAATGCCACCGAAATCATAACGGGTCGCCCCACAGCATCCGGATGTTCTTTGTAGAATTGCCCTTCTAAAACGAAAACACAATATAGATTCAGTTTATTCTCTAGAAGCTCAAGATGATTTTCTACATCATCCCAATCGAGATCATCTACAATGCTGAGCAAATATTCACCATTTTTGCCTTTTGCGACAATATCCACGACGTCCGTATGCTGAACAGCCATCTGTCAATAGCCTTTTCCCGTGATCATAGACTCACACTAATTTACCTCTCTCGCGGCCCTTGTCAGCAGCCGCTGATAAAACAAGCCGATGCCGATGAGCACCGCGCCGAGGCCGATGAAGGACAGCGCCCGCAACACACCTTCCAGCTCCGACATGTCGAAGACGAAGACCTTGAGCACGGCGACCGAGATCAGCGCCGCCGACGCAATGCGCAGCACCTGCGACCTCAGCCAGACACCGGCGGTGAGCAGCACCACGCCGATGACCAGCCAGAGCGCCGAATAGGTATAGGTCTCGAGCTGGCCGAGGCCGCTCCACAGGCCGATGAACTCACCCTTGAACAGCCTCCTGACCGACAGCGTCGCATAGGCGAAGGCGAGCACCGCCGCCACAACCGCCAGCATGGCCGCATACCATTTCGGCCGCTTGTCGCGGGTATAGAGCGCCAGTGCGCCTGTCGCGACTGCCGGCAAGAGGTAGGCGAGCAACAGAAGGTTGAACACCGGAATGCTGCCGGTCGATTCATCCGTCAGCAACGGGTTCAGCGCCAGAAAATGCTGGAGGACGATGAACGCGACCGAGACCACGCCCGCTGCAATCGAGCCGTAGCGCAGCACCGAACTTGGCGAGCGCATGTCGATGGCGACCAGGATGGCACCGCCACCGATGGCGATCAGCGTGTAGATCGCCTGTTCGGCAAGCGTCGCAGCAGCGGTATCGATGACGCCGCCATGCATGGCATGGCGCACCAGCATGGCGACGGTGAGCAGGGCGAACAGCGCGGCGCCGGCCTCCATTGCGAGGCGCGGCCGGCCATTGGTGGTGCGGGCAAGCTGCCAGGCGGCAAAACCGAAAGCGAGCGCCGGCACGCCATATCCAAGCAGCAGCCAGTTGAACACCGGCGTCTTCGACAGGAACTCGGCACCGACGATGGTCGGGTCGAAGACAGCGCGGCCGAGCACTGCAATCACCACACCAACGGAAATCCAGCCAAGCACCGGATAGCTGCGCCAGCGCGTCGCCAGCGCTGGCACAACGGCGGCTGCTCCGAGCAGGATGGTTGTCCAGCCGGAACCAAAGGCCATGTGCAGCATCAGCAGGCCGGCAATCGCCGCCCCGCCGAGCGCGAAGGAGACAGCAGCGCCGCCGGTTAGCGGCGGCCCTTCGCCGCGCGCTATCCATTCGCCGCCGGCGACGAAGACGCCGACCAAAACGGCTGCGACCGCCGCATAAGCAAGGTCTCGGTCGAGATTGCCGAAGGCAGACCAGAGCGCCAGCAGGATGATCAGCGGCGCGACAGCGCTCCAGGCCGCCCATGCGGCGGCGCGCAGCCAGCCAGAGGCCGCAAAACGGCGCGCCGCCCAAAAGCCGGCGCCGATGAAGACCAGGCCGAGAGCGATGCCGACCCTGAGCACCAAGGCATCGGACGCCACGACCGGCATGCCGTCGACGCCGAGAGCGCCACCCGAAAAATCTGAAGCGATCGTGGTCGGCGGAATGATGCCGAGATAGACCAGTACAGTCGCCAGCCCGGCGGCGTGCAGCAGTGCAAGCGCCCGCGGCCGGTAGAGCGCCACCGCCACCAGGGCTGCGACAAGGGCGGCCCCCGGCAATGCACCGCGGATGGCGACGAAGGCCGGATCGACAAACAGGGCCAGCGCCGAAAGGCCGACGAAGAAGCCCGGCGCGATCGACGGCCAGTCGAAGCCGCTGCCGGCGACCGCTTCGTCGCGGCGGCCAAGCCAGACGAAGGCGAGCGCGGCCAGTGTCGCCCCGTCGATAAAGAGGATGACGGCAAGGTTCGCCCCCGGCGCGTCGGTCATATAGAAGATGGTCCAGATGCCCGTGGCGACGAAGGCTGCGGCCGTCAAAAGCCTCCAGTCGCGGATGCGGGCAATGACGCAGGTGGCGGCGAGCACGATCGCCAGATAGCCGAACAGCGCCCACGGATTGGGAGCCTGCGAGGCGACCAGCAGCGGCGTCACCATGGCACCGAGCAGGCCGACGCCGGCCAGCGCCTGACCGTGGACCAGGCTTGCCGCGATCGTCGCCACCCCGATGGCGCCGAGCAGCGTGAAAGCGAGCGTCGGGCCGATGAAGCCGTAAATGCTGTACGCGGCGTAGACGGTACCGAACAGGATGAAAGCGCCGGCCGCCGTCAGGATCGCCGGGATATAGGCACCGGCAGCACCTTGCACCGGCACCCTGAAGCCGGTGCGCCGGATGAACTCGCCGCCGGCGACCAGCACCAGCCCGAGTGCCGCCGCCATGACAAGCCGCACGCGTGGCCCGAAAATGCCGGCCTCGATGGTGTAGCGGATCAGAAACAAGCCACCCAGCGCCAGCGCGATGCCGCCGACCCAGACCGCCCAGCGGGTACCGAGCGCCGTTTCGACGTCGGACTGGCGAGCTGCCTTCGCCGCCGCCGCCGGTTGCGCCGACTCCGGCGCGGACGGCGCCGTTGTATCGGCATCGGCCTCTGTAGCTGACACGACCGCTGCGGTCCGTGGCGATACGGCCATGTCGGCTGCGGCCGCAAGCGGGATTGCGGCATCCGCCGGTTTGCTGTCGTTTGCAGCCGGTTCCTTGGCTTGCGGCGGCAGCGCAGGCGTGCCCGAAAGCACAAGGCTGCGCAAGGCGCCAAGCTCGCGCTCGATCAGGCCGATGCGGCTCTGCTGGCGTGAAATGATGACGAACAGCGCGATGATGGCGACGAGGCCAATCAGGCTTTCAAACATGGCGGTTCCCCCAAACCAGGCCAGTTGTCACTGACATTCAATGTTCAGTGACATTCAAATGCGGCGGCCAAACGGCCGGTCCATTCAACGTGCCGCCAGATTGGCCGGAAAGATCGAGCATGTTTCGGTGCCGAAAGCCAGCAGCTTGCCGTTGGCGTCCTTCAGCGCCGCTTCCGAAACCGTCAGCGTGCGGCCCTTGTGCACCACTTTGCCCTCGCACACCACCTCGCCCGTCCTTGGCGTGATCGGCCGCGTCAAATTCACTTTGAACTCGGCCGTCGCATAGGCCTCGCCCACCTGCGAAATGGTGCCAAGGCCGAGCGGCGAAACGTTTTCGGGATCAGGTTCAACTTCGCTCATCTGGTGGTTTCCCCGGTGGCGGTTTCCCCGGCGCTTGCCTTGCCGGATTCATGGCCGGGTGAATGATGCCTGCGCAAGGCGGCGAGAAACCCGGCGCGGGCGCCGGGAGGCTCGATGCCGCGCGGTTCGTAGACATGGCGGGTCAAAAAGAAGCCGGTCAGCCGGAAGGCGTCCTCGATCGCCGCCGGATCGGCGCGCAGCCCGGAGCCGCGCTGCAGGAAGGCAGGCAGCGCCAGCAGCTTGTCGCGCCACGGCGCGCCCGCCGCCCGCGACACGGCGCGGCCGGATTTCGGCGAGACATAGGCAAGGTCCTGCCTGGTGCCGGTCGCCGCACACTGGCTGAGATCGAGGCCGAAACCGAGTTCGTCGAGTACCAGCAGCTCGAAGCGGGCCACCAGCTCGCCGGCGGCATCGGCATCGTCGAGATGAGCGATCATCACCGCAAGCGTCTCGTAAAGGCCGCCATGGGCGTCACGCTCAGGCAGAAGACGCAAATGCGCGGCCATCGTCTGCAGGCCGTAGACGGCAACGGCGCTGTCCATCAGCCGGGCGGCGTTCATCTCGATAGCCTCGACTTGGAAGGTGCCGAGATGCTCGTCGAGCCGCGCCCGCCACAACAGGTCGACGCGATTGCCGGGCTGCAAGACAGGCTGCTGTTTGCGCGAACGGCCGCCGCGCACGAGACCGAGATGGCGGCCATGCGCGCACGTCATCACCTCGAGAATGGCGCTGGTTTCGCCATGCTTGCGGGTGCCGAGAATGATTCCCTCGTCGCGCCATTCCATGACGAGAGCTTGTCACCGGTTGGATGGCGAAATCAAGATGTGCGACGTATCCGCCGCCAAACCAAAACGGCCCGTAGCGTATCGCTATGGGCCGTTTTTTGCGAGATCGTCGTTTGATCAGAACGAGCGCTGGAAGCGGAAGATGCCGCCGATTGTGTCGGCATCGTCGGCATCGAAATTGTCGTAATAATCGACTTCGGCGGTGATCGTGTAACCAGGAACGATGGTGTAGGCGACGTTGGCCGCAACGGCGAAGTCTTGGTCGTCGGTATAGGAGACCTGGGCGTTCAAAGACGTCTTCTTGTTGACGGCATAGCTGCCGCCGCCCCAGACGGCAAAGTTGCCAGTCCACGGCTTGTAGAAGTTCTTCGCGACGTTGTCGTCGCTGCCGTAGCCCGCCATCACGAACAGGGTCAGGTCAGTAATCGGCTTGACGTCGAGGCGAGCTTTGCCGGCCCATTCTTCCGACGTGCTGTTATAGGCGCCGACCGCAGTGATCGCACCCCAGTCGCCCTTGTATTTCACGCCGCCGACGACAAACGGAACGTAGCTGTCGATCGACTGGTCAGCGCCGGAGCCCGTTTCGACCGAGGCGACTGCCGTAAAGCCATTACCGCCATCGAAATAGTAACTGATCAGGTTGGTGTCCTTGGTGCCGTAAGGAATGATAGTGTCCTGGACGACGTTGCCGGCGTAACCGATGAACGAATCATAGACAGTTTCATCCTTACCGACGCGGAAACCTCCAAGCTGGATCCAGGCGAAGTTCAGGGTAACCGCCTTGTTGTCCTGCACGCTGAAATCAACACCGCTCACGGTGTGTTTGGTGTTGCCGAAGTTGAAACGGGTCTCGGTATAGGTCTTCAACGTGCCGAGCTCGGTCTCCTGGCCGGTCCACGTCTTCAGATTGAAGCGGGCATTCTTGTTCCAGGTCTGCTGCTCGTCACCGTCCATAAGGTCATGTGTCGTCGCGCCATCGAAAACGCGGCCGGCGTCGCCGAAGCTGGCGTCATAGCGGACATAGCCGCCGATGCGCAGGCAGATTTCGGTGCCGGGGACGTAGTAGTAGCCAGCGCCGTAGACGGTCGCAGATCTTGACGTATTCGGCGGGTTCCGGCTCGGCGACCACAACAGCGTCGGCGGCGCGCGCACCGGAGACCGCGACGAATGCCGCGGCTGAGCCGAGAAGAAGGCTCTTGATATTCATTTTCTGACCTCTCCAGTCAAAGTTAAAAATGGCTTTGGATTCATGGGTTGAACGGCTGAACGCCTCACCCACGTCGAAAAAGGCGCGCACCGCACCCCCTCTTCAGGCGGCGAACATACTCTTCCGCATTCCAGTCTCAATGATGATTCCAAAAATAATCAATGTTTGCATAACAGAATAAATCCATGTTGCACAAATATCACTTCATATTTTCTTCACATTTACCGCCGGAACAAACGAGACACTGTCACAATTGTACAAAAATATACTTATGCCATTAGCCGGCAAACCTATCGGAATCCGACATACATTCCTTCTACATGTTCTTTTTTTGGAATAGACTTCTAGAGTTGGCAGCGAGATCAAGCCGACTTCGCCATCGCTGCGTTCTGTGCGGCAAGAACGACTTCCGCCACCAGATCCCGTTTGAGCATTTCAATGGGAATACGTCCGGCGAGGCCGGGCGCGGGGCCGATCAGCCACGACCAGGCATGCCGTGGATCGGGCATCGCGGATAACACTTCCTTGATACCCGGCGCCGGCCTGCCGTCGATGAACTGGGCCAGGGGAAATACATGTTTGCGGCCACCGGAGCGCAACGCAACGACCGTGCCGCTCCGCTGCCAGCGATGCAGGGTCGAGCGCGATATGCCGAGATTTTGCTGCAGGAACGTCGACCCGGCGACCCGACCGGCCCAGTCCTCGACCCGCATCGAGTCGAGGTCGCCCGTTCCGGCCAGGCGTTGGATGTCTGCCCCTTGGCCTTCGTGCGCCGTCGACAGATGCGTCCGGGCACGGCGTTCCGCAGCTTCGGCTGCCAATATCCGCACGAAACGCGACGCCATGCCGGCTAATCTTTCCTGCATGGTGTCGATCGCACTGATGTCGGTCGGCGCAAGCAAAGCGACGGCGGCGGCAACGGCGCCGGCGACCCTGCCCGCTGCAACGACCGCATCGCTGTTCGTTACCTTGCCTTGCCGCGCCAGCACGCGCTCGATCTCAACAGCGACGGCGTTTGCAAACTCGATCTGACGGATGGGGTCGATGCGATTCCAAGTCCCGGTCATGTCCTGATCTGGCTGTTTGCTTGCCGGTTCCGGTTTGCTCGGAAGCGGGTCTTTCGCACAGCCTATAGGCAGGGTGTATGACGGAGAGACGACAAACGGGAACCACGCACGGTCGCAGTATCGGCAGGAGTTCCATTCGATCTACTGGCCGATTTTGCATGAAATATCGGAAATTTCTCAGAACCCGCTCAGGATTTCCCGTCGCGCCGGTACCAATAAGGAACGGGTCGACCGACGTGGTCGACGCATAGCCTCCCGGAATGATTCGGCGGCTGTTCAAGATGCAAGTCGACCGATCGGGCACCGCGGCGACCGCTCAGAATCCTGATGCGACCAACAGGCCGCTCGGCGGATCGCCCAAACAGGCTCAGTGCGGAAATTCGAGCCCCATTTCGCGGTAGCGCTCGGGATCGTCGCCCCAGTTCTCGCGCACCTTGACGAACAGGAAGAGGTGCACCTTCTGCTCGAGTATGCCTGCGATTTCCATGCGCGCGGCCTGGCCGATGGCGCGGATCGTCTCGCCCTTATGGCCGAGCACGATCTTCTTCTGGCTGTCACGCTCGACATAGATTGTCTGGTCGATGCGCACCGAGCCGTCCTTCTTCTCTTCCCATTTCTCGGTCTCGATGTGGGAGGAATAAGGCAGTTCCTGATGCAGCCTGAGATAGAGCTTTTCGCGGGTGATCTCGGCCGCGAGCTGGCGCATCGGCAGGTCAGAGATCTGGTCCTCCGGATAGTACCAGGGGCCGGCCGGCAAGGTCTCGGCGAGATAGTCGAGCAGGTCCTTGCAGCCGGACCCGGTCAGCGCCGAAACCATGAAGGTGCGCTTGAACGGCACCCTTTCGTTGGCTGCCGCCGACAATGCCAGCAACGTCTCGTGCTTGACCCGATCGACCTTGTTGAGGATCAACACCATCGGCTGCCGGACATCCTTCAGCCGCTCGAGGATGGCGTCGGCATCGCCCCGGATGCCGCGCTCGGCATCGATCAAGAGCAGCACGATATCGGCGTCCTTGGCACCGCCCCACGCTGTGGTCACCATCGCGGTGTCCAGCCGGCGCCTCGGCTTGAATATGCCCGGCGTGTCGACGAAGACGATCTGCGCGTTGTTGTGGGTGGCAATGCCGCGCACGATAGCGCGCGTGGTCTGCACCTTGTGCGTCACGATCGACACCTTGGCGCCGACCAATTGGTTGACCAGCGTCGATTTCCCCGCATTGGGCGCGCCGATCAGCGCGACGAAGCCGGAGCGGGTAGCGGGAGCTTCTGTTGCCGGAGCTTCGGTGGCGGTCATGCGGCACTCCCTTGATCGAGCCAGACGCCTTCCCGCTGCAGAAGTGCCGCGGCTGCAGTCTGCTCTGCCTCGCGCTTGGAGCGCCCGCTGCCGGTCGCCGGCGGATAGGCGCCGACCTTGACACTGACGGTGAACAGCGGATCGTGGTCCGGTCCCTCGCGGCTGTCGATTATGTAAACCGGCACTGCGCCTGCCGCCTGATGCGCCCATTCCTGGAGTTCGGTTTTCGCATCGCGACGGGCGGCGTCAATGGCTTGCGAGCGCGGCTGCCAGTATCTGTGGATGAAGGCACGGGCCGCTTCCAACCCTCCGTCGAGATAGAGCACGGCGATCAGCGATTCCAATGCATCGGCGCGCAGATTGACGCGCTTGCGCCCGTCGAGGCCGCGTACGTCCGAACCGGCGCGAATAAGTTCCGGCAGGCCGATCTCCTCGGCAATTTCCGCCAGGGCTTCAGCGTTGACCAGAGCGTTCAATCTCAGCGACAGCTCACCCTCGGCGGCGTCGGGAAATGCCGCCAGCAGCATATCGGCAACGACAAGGCCGAGAACGCGGTCGCCCAGGAATTCGAAACGTTCGTAGTCGACGCCGGCGTGACTGCCGCGAGCGCTGGCATGGGTCAGCGCCCGCTGCAGGCGCTGATGGTCGCCAAAACTGTGGCCGGTGCGCTCCCTGAGCGCCTCGGCGAGCGCATCGGCGGTCAGCCGTTTCGTCGCCGCCATGGCCCTAATTGACGAAATGGAACAGGCGCGAGGCGCGCATCAGTGACGGCCATTTCCAGATTTCGAGCGGGCTGGCGCTGCCGCCGATCGAGAAGAAAATGAGGTTGGCGCGGCCGACCAAATTCTCGTCCGGCACGAAGCCGACGGTGAAGCGGCTGTCCGACGAGTTGTCGCGATTGTCGCCCATCATGAAATAGTGACCGGGCGGCACCTTGAACTCTTTGGTATTGTCGCCGATCGAAGCCTGCGTCAGGTCGAGCGTGTCGTAGCTGACGCCGTTCGGCAGCGTCTCGCGATAAACATCGACCGGCCCGTTCTCCTCGGTGATGTCGCGGTTGTCGATCTGCCCGACCTTGACGCGCGGCACGCCCACGTCGTTGATGAAGAGCTGGCCATCCTTGACCTGGATCTTATCGCCCGGCAGGCCGACGACGCGCTTGATATAATCGACAGAAGGATCCGGCGGAAACTTGAACACCACCACGTCGCCGCGCTTCGGCTCTGAGCCCCAGATGCGGTCCGAAAAGATGTTCGGCCCGAACGGCAGTGAATAGCGGGAGAAGCCGTAGGACCACTTGGTGACGAAGAGATAGTCGCCTTCGAGCAAAGTCGGCCGCATCGACCCGGACGGGATCGAGAACGGCTGGAACAGGAGCGTGCGGATGACCAGCGCAAGCAGCAGGGCCTGGACTATGACGCTGACGGTTTCGCCAAGTCCGCCGGATTTCTTCTGGGTTTTTTCAGCCACGCTCATGTCGTCCTCGATTGTGCGTTGGATGGTATAGAGTCTCGGCGCGCGCTGGGCAACGTCATGCCGCTGGTCAGATGCAATCAATGTGGCGCTTCTTCGACCGGCAACGCTTCAATGATCACAAAGGCTTGAGCGAGCGGAAAATCATCGGTGATGGTGAGGTGGATCACCGCGCGGTGCCCTTCAGGCAGAATTTCGTCCAGCCGCGCTGCCGCCCCATTGGTCAGCGCCATGGTCGGCTTGCCGCTGGCCAGGTTGACGACCCCCATGTCGCGCCAGAACACACCCTGCGCCAGACCGGTACCCAATGCCTTGGCGCAGGCTTCCTTGGCAGCGAAACGCTTGGCGTAGGAGGCCGCACGCGCCGCGCGGTTTTCGGAGCGCGCCTGTTCGATCTCGGTGTAGATGCGCTGGATGAAGCGCTGGCCATGGCGTTCCAGCGACTTCTCGATGCGTCTGATGTCGATGAGGTCGCTGCCGATACCGATAATCATTCGGCAGGAACTTCCGGCCCGGTTTTTCCAGCCTTTGCCGCTCTTTCGGCCAGCCGCTTGCGGCGCTGCTCGTGGAAAGTGACCATGCCCCAGCGGGTGATGCCGTAAAACAGCAGGCCGAAAACCAGGCCGAGCGGTATTGCGCCGATCGTCATCGGCTTCAGCACCGGTCCCCACAATTGCGCAAAGGAAAGATTATGCAGCATGTCGCCGAGATGCGCGGGCGGGCCATGCGCCGGCAGGTGTTCATGCAGGATCAGCTTGCCGACCTCCCAGGAGGCGGCCCATAGCAGCGGAAAGGTCAGGGGGTTGCCGAAGACCGTGCCGAGTGCTGCCGCGACCAGATTGCCGGCGATCAGCCAGCACAGGATGGCAGCAATGATGAAGTGAAAGCCAAGCGGGAAAAACGACGCGAATACGCCCGCCGCAACACCGGCGGCCACGGCATGCGGCGTGGCCCTAAGCCGCAGGATGCGTTTGGAGAAATACCGCAGCGAGCGCGAGAACGAGCGGCGCGGCCACAAATAAGTACGCACCCGCTCGAAAAAACCATCAGGCTTGCGCCGTCGAAAAAGCACTCTGTTCCTGTTCCTAGTTCCGTCAATAGCTTCACGCCGGCTTCTCCAGCCGGGCGCGACAGCCCTATGCTGCGCTCTGCGGTCGCCGAAAAGCAACTACGACTTTGATATAGCGATGCGCTGGCCGAAGAACAACGAGGCCGAGGCATCCGCTCGGTGGCCGGTCGCGCCAGCCTTGGGTATCGCCGTTCTGAACAGGGTATGATCGCGGCGAATTTAAGGAGCGTCGCTTAGGATCGATATTCGCTGACCTCGACGAGGTTGCCGTCCGGGTCACGAAAATAGACCGACATTATCGCGCCACGAGCGCCGGCACGCTCGACCGGGCCGACCTCTATCACCACACCATTGGCGGCGAGGTTGGCACATATCTCGGCGAGCGGCCGGGCAGCAATCAAGCAGAAATCTCCGGAGCCCGGCGTCGGCGCCTTGGCCTTCGGCTCGAAGGTACGCCCGACCTCATGCACATTGATCTTTTGCGTTCCAAACAGCAGCGCCGTTGGTCGATCCGGCTCGTCGAGGCGCTCGAAGCCAAGCACGCGCTGATAGAAGGCGCAGGTATCGTCCACCGAACGAACTGTCAGCACGAAATGATCGATGCCGGCAATCACGGCAGCGTCTCAGTCATATATTGCGGCTGCCCGGCTTGATCGCCGGTATGGCGGCGAGCTCGGGCGGCAGCATGTCGGCTGGATAGGCCGGAACTTCATATTCGGCGAGCGCGATCAGCGGCACGCCGACATCGGTCTTGCCGGCCGAGCGGTCGATGATGCATGCGGCGGCAACGACTTCGGCGCCAAGGCCGCGCAGGCAGTCGATGGTCTCGCGGATCGACAGGCCGGTGGTGACGATGTCCTCGACAATGACGACGCGCGATCCCTTGGCGATCTCGAAGCGGCGCAGCCTGAATTCGCCCCCTTCCCGCTCGACCCAGATCGCCGGCGCACCAAGATGGCGCGAGGTCTCATAGGCCGGGATCAGCCCGCCGATCGCCGGGCCGACGACGTAGTCGATCCTGCCGGGCACGCCAGTGCGGATCTTTTCGGCGAGCGCCTTGCACAAGCGCTCGGTCTTGTCGGCATGCATGAAAACGCGCGCCTTCTGCAGGAAGACCGGGCTGCGCAGGCCCGACGTCAGGATGAAATGCCCTTCGAGAACGGCGCCGGCCTCGCGGAAAATGCCCAGCACTTCATCGGTGTTCATCGTTCACTCCATGTCCATGGTGAATGGTGAATGGTAGTAGGGTAGTGAGAGCACCCTCTTTCACTATTCACTATTCACTATTCGCTATTCACCCATTCACGCGCCTTGCATCGCTGACGCTCGAATTGTCCTTTAGCTGCGACAGCAGCCGGTTCAAGTGCTTGAGGTCCCACACTTCAAGATCGATCAGCATTTCGGTGAAATCGGGCGCGGTGCGCACCATCGACAGAGTGTGGATGTTGGCGTCGTTGGATGCGACGACCTGTGCAATGTCGGCCAGCGAACCCGGCGCGTTGATGGCGGTGACCGAGACGCGCGCCGGGAACCGCTCCTTGGTGCGCTCGTCAATATCCCAGCGCACGTCGATCCAGCGCTCGGGCTGGTCGTCAAAGGCCTGCAGCGCCGGCGACTGGATCGGATAGATGGTGATACCGGTTCCCGGCTGCACGATGCCGACGATGCGATCGCCTGGCACTGCCCCCTCCGGCGCGAAGCGCACCGGCAGATCGCCGCGCACGCCGCGGATCGGCACCGCATCGTCTCGCGGCTGGTTCTTGTCCTTGCGTGCGGCGCGGCCCGGAATCTGGAACAGCATGCCGGCGGCGTTGCGGATCTTCGACCAGCCCTCCTCGCGCTGCTTGGGCGCGACCAGCGTGACACGCTCGTCCTTGTAGTCGGGAAACACCGCCTTCATGACATCGGTGGAGGCAAGTTCGCCTCGGCCGACCGCGGCCAGTACATCCTCGATGTCCTTGCGCGCCAGCCGGTGCAGCACCGGCTTCAGGCTTTCTTTGGTGAAGGTCTTGCCAGAGCGTTCGAAGGCGCGCTCCAGAATGCGGATACCGAGACCCGAATATTGCTTGCGAATGGCGTTCTTGGTGGCGCGGCGGATGGCCGAGCGTGCCTTGCCGGTAACGACCACCGATTCCCACGCCGCCGGCGGGACCTGCGCCTTCGAGCGGATGATCTCGACCTCGTCGCCGTTCTTCAGCTCCGTCATCAGCGGCATGATGCGGCCATTGACCTTGGCGCCGACGCAAGTGTCGCCGACGTCGGTGTGGACGGCATAGGCAAAGTCGATCGGCGTGGCGCCGCGCGGCAGCGCGATCAGCATGCCCTTCGGCGTGAAGCAGAATACCTGGTCCTGAAACAGTTCCAGCTTGGTGTTTTCGAGGAAGTCCTCGGGATTGTCGCCTTCGGCAAGCTGCTCGATGGTGCGCCGCAGCCAGGCATAGGCATTGGTTTCCTTCGAGATCGCATGGGCGGCACCATTCATCTTGCCACCGGTATCCTTATAGATCGAATGAGCCGCGACGCCGTATTCGGCGATCTTGTTCATTTGATAGGTGCGGATCTGCAATTCGACGCGCTGGCGCGACGGGCCGACGATGGTGGTGTGGATCGAGCGGTAGTCGTTCTGCTTCGGCGTCGAGATGTAATCCTTGAAGCGGCCGGGCACCATCGACCAGGTGGTGTGGATGGCGCCGAGCGCGCGGTAACAGTCCTCGACCGTCTCGACAACGACGCGGAAGCCGAAAATGTCGGACAGCTGCTCGAACGACAGCGCCTTGGCCTCCATCTTGCGGAATACCGACCACGGCTTCTTCTGCCGGCTCTTGACCTCGGCCTTGATCGAATATTTGTCGAACAGCGTGGAGAGCGCCTTCTCGATCTCCGACAGCACGCCCTTGTTGCGCTCGAAGATTTCGGCCAGCCGTGCGGTGACGGCGCGGTAGGCTTCCGGATTGATGAAGCGGAAGGCAATCTCCTCCAGCTCCTCGCGCATGCCTTGCATACCCATGCGGCCGGCCAGCGGCGCGTAGATGTCCATCGTCTCTTCGGCGATGCGCAGGCGCTTGGCTTCCGGCACATGGTCGAGCGTGCGCATATTGTGCAGGCGGTCGGCGAGCTTGACCAGAAGCACGCGCACGTCTTCCGAGATCGCCAGCAACAGCTTGCGCAGGTTCTCCGCCTGCTCGGCCTTCTTCGAGACGAGGTCGAGCTTCTTCAGCTTGGTCAGGCCCTCGACCAGCTTGCCCATTTCCGGGCCGAACAATTCGTCGATCTCGGCCCTGGTCGCCGTGGTGTCCTCGATCGTGTCGTGCAGCAAGGCAACGGCGATCGTCGCCTCGTCCATGTGCATTTCGGTGAGGATGGCGGCGACTTCGAGCGGATGCGAGAAATACGGGTCGCCGGAGGCGCGTTTCTGGTGGCCATGCTTCTGCATGGCGTAAACATAGGCCTTGTTGAGCAGCGCCTCGTTGACGTCAGGCTTGTAGCGCTGCACGCGCTCGACAAGCTCATACTGACGCATCATGGCCGGGATCTCGCAATGCTGAAATGAATCATGCGCCGCACTGGCGTACGGCGCATGTCATAGATAGCCACGAAACTGCCGACGCGAAAGTGTCGGCAGTTGTCGCTAAGATCAATAATCGTCGCTTTTTTCCGGCGGCACCAAGCCTTCGATGCCGGCCAACAGGTCTTCTTCGGTCATGCGATCGAAGGTGACGTTGTCCTCGGCGTCGTCGGCATCGGTGGCTGCAACGGCGCTGCCGGTCTGGTCGGCAATCGCCTCGCCATCGGCTTCCGGCTCATCGACCTCGACATGCTTCTGCAGCGAATGGATGAGATCTTCCTTGAGGTCGTCCGGCGACAGCGTCTCTTCGGCGATTTCGCGGAGCGCAACGACCGGGTTCTTGTCGTTGTCGCGCGGTACGGTGATCTGCGCGCCCTGGCTGATCTGACGGGCGCGGTGGCCGGCCAAGAGCACCAGCTCGAAGCGGTTGTCGACCTTGTCGATGCAATCTTCAACGGTTACGCGGGCCATGAGTTGCCCCTTTCATGCCTGGATTTGATGGAAAGCAGGCGCGGTCCATAACCCGAACGCCGCCAAAATACAAGCTTTTATGGCGGTGCGCAGCTCTGACGCGGGCCGCCTGCGACGACACAGCGCCGATCACAATTGCTTGCGGTGCGGCATGGTGCCTTGGATTGCCGTAAAACTGGCGTTATCTCGAACGATGAAGGCCAACAGGTCTATTATCAGACCGGCCGATAGTCGCCACGCATTTAGACGACCGCTTATTTCGAAAAAGGACATTTTCCATGTTCGATCCTCGTGAAAAAATCGCTCTCTTTATCGACGGTGCCAATCTCTACGCCACCTCGCGCGCGCTGGGCTTTGACATCGATTACCGCAAACTTCTGGCGAGCTTCCAGAAACGCGGCTATCTGCTGCGCGCTTATTACTACACCGCGCTGGTCGAGGATCAGGAATACTCCTCGATACGGCCGCTGATCGACTGGCTCGACTATAACGGCTTCAAGGTGGTGACCAAACCGGCCAAGGAATTCACCGACTCGACCGGCCGGCGCAAGATTAAGGGCAATATGGATATCGAGCTGACCGTCGATGCGCTCGAGCTTGCCGATGTCGTCGACCATTATGTCATCTTTTCGGGCGACGGCGATTTCCGCACGCTGGTCGAGGCGCTGCAGCGGCGCGGGCGCAAGGTGTCGATCGTCTCGACCATGGCTTCGCAGCCGCCGATGATCTCCGACGATCTGCGCCGCCAGGCCGACCATTTCATCGACTTGATGACGCTCAAGAATGAAGTCGGCCGCGATCCGTCGGAGCGGCCGGTGCGCCGGCCCGAACCGGCCGAAGTCGACGAGGAAGACTATTGACGGTCGTTGCCTTGACCGCGCCCCTGGTCGTCTCCCCCGAACCCGATCGCGATTGCCCGCTCTGCCCGCGGTTGCACGACTTCATCGCCGAGTGGCGGCGGCGCGAGCCGTCCTGGTTCAACGCGCCGGTGCCGACCTTTTTGCCGCCGGAAGGCGAGGATGCAGTGCGTCTGCTGATCGTCGGGCTGGCGCCGGGCCTGCGCGGGGCAAACCGGACGGGGCGTCCCTTCACCGGCGATTTTGCCGGCGACCTGCTCTACAACACGCTGATCGCGCACGGCTTTGCGCGCGGCGAATTCAAAGCGCGACCGGATGACGGGCTGGAGCTTGTCGGTACGGCGATTACCAATGCGGTGCGCTGCGTGCCGCCGGAGAACAAGCCGGTTGGCGCCGAGATAGCGACCTGCCGGACGTTCCTGGTGCCGACGATCGCGCGATTTCCAAATCTGCGCGCTGTGCTGGCGCTTGGCTCGATCGCGCACCAGTCGACCGTGCGGGCGCTCGGCCAACGCGTTGCCGCCTATCCGTTCCGGCATGGTGGGCAGCAGCAGGCCAATGGCATCACGCTGTTTTCCAGCTATCATTGCTCGCGCTACAACACCAATACCGGCGTGCTGACGGAGGCGATGTTCGTCAACGTCTTCAGTCAGATAGAAGCTTTTCTGAAGACATAGAATCGGACGAGGCCCGCCAGGGCACGAGCCCTAGATTCGGGCGATCGCGAACAACCAGGCCAGGAGATCCAGCAACCACAGAAACAGTGCAAGCTGCAGCGCGACGCGCAGGCGTTGGATGATCCGCCAATTGCTGGCCATGTCGGATTTGATGCGCAGCGCAAGCGCTCGGTGCATCCCGTCCAGGGTTGCGGGAGGGTGCTGATCAACGAAGTCCTGGAGCAGCTTCTCTGGATCGAAACGGAACGTATAGTTATAATACGGCCACACCATAATCGCGACCAGCAGCCCGATAAGAAAAAGCAATGTCAGCGCCAGCCAGTCCCAAGGCCCCACGCCATCCAGGAGCGCCCTGCCTCCAAGGAGAGAACTCGCGAACGCAGTTGCAAAAATCAGATTTCCAGCGCGCGTATTGAGACTTTCAACCACGCCCTGCTGGTGCTGGAGGCCACGCACCGCCTCCGCATAGACAAATGCCAGGCGGGGGTCGCCGCCGTCCATCGCAGCAGGCGGGGCGTTGCTGTCATTGGTTGATGAAGGGCGCTCCGGCATCAAATGTACTTAGCACGGCGCCGCCTGCGATATGAATAGCCACATGGGGAAGCTTCGTCGCTCTGTCTTCGTGCCATCGAGGGTGTTTTGGTGGACGGGAATAGCATCAATCCGACGCTGTCGCTTCAGGCGCTGCGGCAAACAATGCGGCCAGCGTCGCAGGTCCGCCCTGGAGAACATTCAGGTCGACGTCGCCGCTGATGCCGTCGACGCGGCCCCGGTTGTGATACTGCCAGTAGATCCAGTTGTCATGGCCCGGCCGCAGCGCCAGCGAACGCAGCCAGCGCGGGCGGCTGGCTAGCTGCCCGGCATAGGCTTGCGCCGCCTCGTCGGTCACATAGAGGATCGCCGTCTTGCCGAACGCCGCCTCGACCGGGCCGAGGAAGGCGGAGAGTTCGGCGCTCAGCTGTTCGGGAGTTGGCCGCTGCGGGCAATTGCCGCCGAACTCGATGTCTACCACCGGCGGCAGCAAAGGCTGATCGTGCGGCACCACCGAGATGAAGTTGCGTGCCTGATCCGCACCCGGTCTGCAGAAGGTGAAGAAATGATAGGCACCGACGGCAAGACCGGCGGCGCGGGCCGCGCGCAAATTGGCGGCGAAGGCATCGTCGACATGATCGCCGCCTTCCGTCGCCTTGATCACGGCGAAGGCGACATCGTCGGCGGCAACACGCCGCCAGTCGATCTGCCGCTGATGATGGGAGACGTCGATGCCCCTGACCGGATATTTGCCGCGGTCCGGAGAAAACGTCTGGAAGTAGGTATAGCCGCCGGCCAGAACGAGGCCCGCCACGAGCAGACCGGCCGCGCCCCATAAGACGATCCGGTTTTTCAAACGAGACCTATCCCTTTTGGTCCGCCCTGCCCGCCGCTATGGCTCCGGGCGTTCGTCGCTCTAAAAGCCAAATCGCTGGCTTTTCCTCCGCTTCGCGGACCGCTCCTCACCCTCGCTCCTTCAGCAGCCGGCCCTTCTCGCGCGACCAGTCGCGCTGCTTTTCGGTCTCGCGCTTGTCGTGCAGCTTCTTGCCGCGGCCAACGGCGAGCAGCAGCTTGGCACGGCCTTGGTCGTTGAAGTAGATCTTCAGCGGCACCAGCGTCATGCCTTCGCGGTCGACGCTTTGCGCCAGCTTGGCCATCTCGCGCTTGTTGAGCAGCAGTTTGCGGCGGCGGCGCGGCTCATGGTTGAAGCGGTTGGCCTGCAGATACTCCGGCAAATAGGAGTTGATCAGCCAGATCTCGCCGCCCTCGACCGAGGCGTAGCTGTCCTGGATATTGGCCTGACCCTGGCGCAGCGATTTCACTTCCGTACCGGTCAGCACCAGGCCGGCCTCGATCGTGTCGAGCACCTCATAGGAAAACCGCGCCTTGCGGTTTTCCGCAACGGTCTTGTTGTTGGGATCGGCTTTTCTGACTTGATTCATGATGCGGAGAGGTGGCGCCTCATCCTTAGTTTATCAAGCCGGCGTGCTTCATCGCCGCGTCGATCTTCTCGGCGGTCGACGGCTCGACCGTCATTAGCGGCGAGCGCAGCACGTTCTCGACCTTGCCCAGCTTCGACAGCGCATATTTCGCGCCGGAAACGCCGGGCTCCATGAAAATCGCCTTGTGCAGCGGCAACAGACGGTCCTGGAGGTCGAGCGCCTTGGCGCTGTCGCCGGAAAGCGTTGCCTCCTGGAATTCAGCGCAAAGCCTGGGTGCGACATTTGCCGTCACCGAAATACAGCCGACGCCGCCATGCGCGTTGAAGCCGAGCGCCGAGGCGTCTTCGCCGGAGAGCTGGATGAAATCCTTGCCGCAGGTGGCGCGCTGCTCCGAAACCCGCTCGACCTTGCCGGTGGCATCCTTGACGCCGACGATGTTCTTGAAGTCGTGCACCAATTGCCCCATCGTCTCCGGGCTCATGTCGACCACCGAGCGCGGTGGAATGTTGTAGATGATGATCGGCAGGCTGGTCGCCTTGGCGACGGCGGCGAAATGCGCATAGAGGCCGCGCTGCGTCGGTCTGTTGTAATAAGGCGTGACGACAAGGGCCGCGTCGGCGCCCGCCTTCTCGGCATACTGGACCAGGCCGACCGCCTCGTCGGTGTTGTTGGAGCCGGCGCCGGCGACGACCGGAACCCGGCCCTTGGCGACCTCGATGCAAACCTTGACGACTTGGCGGTGCTCGTCATGCGACAGCGTCGGCGACTCGCCGGTGGTGCCGACAGGGACCACGCCCGTCGTGCCTTCGGCGATCTGCCAGGCGATGAACGCGCGAAAGGCTTTCTCGTCGAAACGGCCGCTCTTTTCGAACGGTGTGACGAGCGCGGTCAGCGAGCCTCTTAGCATGTCGTCCAACTCCTTGGGACTAGCGCATGACCCCGAAAATCGCAGTCGATTTCGGAAAGGATCATGCGCCAAATTTAAATTGCTACAGCGTCCTTTGCGCGTCTGAGAAGACGCGCGGCGCTGTAGGTGTTTGTCGTGCGCGCCTTCTAGCCGAAAGCGAAGCGGCGCACCATAGTCTCGACATTGTTGCGCGGCAAGCATTGCGCCAGCAATTGCAATTCGAACGACCTCGATAAGGTTTCTTTACGGGCCCTTCATCACAGACGAATAGGCTGCAGTTCATCTGTGCCAGCTGTAGCATCGAAGAATAGGAAATGACCAAATCCATGCCGACTAGGCGGCCTCATCTTTTCGCGCTTCTCGGCGCGATCGTTGTGCTGATCCCTGGCGCGGCGATCGGCGGCAGCGTCGATGGGCAGGTCACGTCGGCGATCCCGATGACGGAGCCGCAGAACGATGCACTGCAGCAGTCCCCTTCGCCATCCGCCAGCGTCGCGGCGCTGAAGAGCGGTCTCGATGCGCTGGCGGCAAACGACATTCAGCGCGCGCGCCAGGTGCGCGAAGCGCTGCCGGCCAAATCGCTCGATCGGCACATCCTTGCCTGGGCGATTGCGCTCTATGGCGGCGACCAGGTGCCGAGCGGCGACATCGCCGATGCCGCGAAGATGCTGCCGAACTGGCCGGGCACGATCGCCTTGCGCAAGAACAGCGAGCGCGCGCTCTATCGCGAGAACCCCGCGCCACAGGTGGTGGTGCGGGCGTTCGACGGCAGCCAGCCGCTGACCTTCGAGGGTGTGGTGATCCTAGCCCGCTCCTATGTAGCGCAGGGCGATACGAAGGCGGCGCGCTCGGTGCTGTCGCCATTCTGGCGCACCGAAAAGCTCGAAGCCACGGACGAGGCGGCGGTCATCCGCGAGTTCGGCGCGCTGATCCCGGCCGCCGACCATCGCTTCCGCATGGAGCGCATGTTCTATGCCGATCGGGTCGCTTCGGCGCTGCGCGTCGCCGGTCTCGCCGGCGCCCAGCAATTGGCCGATGCCTGGGCGGCAGTCACCAAAGGCGACAAGAACGCGGCCAAGCTGCTGAAGGCGGTGCCGGCAGCGCAGCGGGCGGCCGGCTATCTGTTTGCCGAAGCCGAATATCTGCGCAAGCAACAGAAATTTTCCGATGCCGCCGCGCTGGTGCTGAAGGCGCCGGGCGACCGCGACGCTCTGGTCGATCCGGACGCCTGGTGGGTCGAACGCCGGGTGCTGTCGCGCGAGCTGGTCGACCAGGGCGACATGAAGACGGCCTACAGAATAGTCGCCGCGCATGCCGCCGAAAGTCCCGCCAATGCTGCCGAGGCGGAATTCCATGCGGGCTGGTACGCGCTGCGCGGCCTCAACGACCCGAGCACCGCCGCCAAGCATTTTGCGCAAATCGCGGAGCTCGCCCAAGGGCCGATGTCGCTGTCGCGCGCCTATTACTGGCTCGGCCGTGCCGCCGAACTCGGCGGTCCCGGCAGTGCCAAGGATTATTTCAGCCGTGCCGCCAGCTACGGCACGACCTTTTACGGCCAGCTCGCCGGCGAGCGTGTCGGCCGGCAGACCCTCAATATCGTCTACCCCCAGCCAAGTGCCGCCGACCGCCGGAATTTTGCCACCCGCGAGGCGGTCAGCGCCATCGAGCGGCTGCAGCAGGCAGGCTATGACCGCTATGCCGAAACCCTCTACCGCGACCTTGCCGGGCAGTTGAGCAGCCCCGGTGAACTGGCGCTGCTTGCGATGCTGGCGGAAAGACAAGGCAACCATTTCATGGCGCTGAAGGTGGGCAAGATCGCCGGCGCACGTGGCATCGACGTCGGCGCGCTGTCGCATCCGCTCGGCGTCATTCCCGACACCGCCAACATTTCCGGCTCGGGCAAGGCGCTGGCCTATGCGATTGCCCGCCAGGAAAGCGAGTTCAACATCGGCGCCGTCTCCAGCGCCGGCGCACGCGGGCTGCTGCAACTGATGCCGGGCACGGCCAAGCAATTGGCGAAGAAGGCCGGCATGACATTTTCTCAGGCCCGGCTGACCACCGATGCCGGCTACAATGCAACGCTGGGCGCGGCCTTTCTCGGCGAGCAGCTCGGCCGCTTCGACGGCTCCTACGTGCTGACCTTCGCCGGTTACAATGCCGGCCCCACCCGCGCCGCCCAGTGGGTGGCGAAATACGGCGATCCGCGCGGCAAGGACATCGATGCCATCGTCGACTGGATCGAGCGGATTCCCTATACGGAAACAAGAAGTTACGTCCAGCGCGTGATGGAGAACTACGAGGTCTACAAGATGCGTATCTCCGGCAAGTACGACATTGTCGGGGATCTGGTGAACGGCCGGGGTTAGCCTTTCCTTCTCCCCTTGTTGTGGGAGAAGGTGGCGGAGCGAAGCTCGGTCGGATGAGGGGTGCTCCAGCTTGGTTCCGACAGCGCTCCGTCCAACAGCCCCCACGGTCTCGGCGCTAACGCGCCGATCCACCTTCTCCCACAAGGAGAGAAGGAAGAGCCCCCGATTTGACCGCCCCTGCCCTCGCCTGTAGCAGTCGCAACGATCTGACAGCAGCACGGAATCGAGTGTACATGCCAAACGACGAAGGCTTCTCCGATTTCTTCTACGCCGCGCCGGACGGGCTGTCCCTGCACGCCCGCATCTACGGCGAAGCGAATTCCGGCCGCTGGCCAGTCGTTTGCCTGCCCGGCCTGACCCGCAATTGCCGTGACTTTCACGAATTGGCGCTTTATCTGTCGGCGCAGGTGAAGCGCAACGTCGTCGCCTTCGACTATCGCGGGCGCGGGCAGTCCGCCTACGATGCCGATATCGGCCATTACAATATCGGCATCGAGGCGGGCGATATACTTGCCGGGCTGGCGGCGCTGAACATCGAGAAGGCAGCCTTCATTGGGACGTCGCGCGGCGGACTGATCATCCATGTGCTCGGGGCGATGCGGCCGCGCGTGCTGAAGGCCATCGTCTTCAACGACATCGGCCCAGTGATCGAGTCGGAAGGTCTCGCCCATATCCGCTCCTACCTCGACCCCGCGCCAAGGCCGAAGACGTACGCAGAGGTGGTCCGCGACCTGCGCAGCACCCATGGCGCGGATTTTCCGGCGCTGACCGATGCGGATTGGGAGCGGATGGCATCAGCCCTCTACCGCGAGACCGAGGAGGGATTTCTGCCCGATTTCGATCCGAAACTGGTCGAGACGCTGGCGGGGCTCGATCCCAGCCGGCCGCTGCCCGATCTTTGGCCACAGTTCGACGCGCTGGCGGCCATCCCGATGCTCGTCATACGCGGCGCCAATTCGAAGCTGCTGTCTCCCAGGACCCTCGAGCAGATGCGGATACGCCATGCCGACGTCGAGACGATCACCGTGGAGGGCCAAGGGCATACACCGTTTTTGGAGTCCGGGATCCTGCCGGGCAGGATCGCTGGTTTTTTCGATCGAGCGGAGCGGCGGGGTGGCAGGAAGTAAAGCTCAAGATCAAATAACCACCTTGAAAGCTTTACACGGACCCTATTTAGTGGTGACAGATTGTCGAAGTCGGTGCCCACGTTTCTTCCCTTCTCCCCCTGTGGGAGAAGGTGGATTGGCGCGTAGCGCCAAGACGGTTGAGGGGTGTTGGAAGAAATGAGGCGTTGGCGTTCCCTGGAACACCCCTCATCCGACCGAGCTGCGCTCGGCCACCTTCTCCCACAAGGGGAGAAGGGAGAGCCGTACGCGAGCCAGATGAGCGACACTACCGGGATTTTGCCCTTTTCACCACGGTTTTCGGAGACTTTTCGCTCTTAGCCGGCTTATTCTTCTGCTCATCCATCGCTGAATGAGCAGACAAAGCGCTTGCGCCGCCGAAGTCCGAGCCACCGGACCGAGGCGTTTCCAGCACGGTGACGCAGCCGTCGAGGTCGTTGGTGGCCAGATGGGCGTAACGCATGGTCATCGACAGCGTCTGATGGCCGAGCCACATCTGCACGCGCCTGATGTCGATGCCGCCCTGGACGAGACGCGAGGCGCAAGTATGGCGCAATATATGCGGCACGACCTGATCGTCGGCACCAAGCCCGACTTCGGCCTTGGCATCGTTCCAGATGGCGCGAAACTGCGCCTGGCTGAGCTTGGTGAACGGGCCTTTGGGCCGGCGGCCCTCGGTGGCCGGCAGCTTGATCACCTCTTTTACCCGCTCGGTCATCGGAATGGTGCGGCTGCGGCCGGATTTGGTGATCCAGAAACTGACGCGGTGCTCCTGGATATCGTTCCAGATCAAACCCAGCGCTTCGCCGAGGCGGCAGCCGGTGTCGACGAGAAAGACGGAAAGCCGATAAGCGTCCTCGCTGCGGCTCTTGATGGCGGCGAAGAGCCGGGCCTCCTCGTCTCTTTCGAGGAAACGAATCCGTCCCGCCCGCTCCTTCTGGCGGCGGAACTCGGGCAGGCTGTGGATATCCCCCATCTTGTAAGCCTTGCGCAGCAGTTTGCTGAGGGCAGCCATCTTCCGGTTGATGGTTGCGTTGCTGTTGCCGCGCTGGCGCAAGGTGCCGATAAGGTTGTCGAGGGTGCTTTGGTCAAAGGCGCTGAAACGCTCCCCAAGGAGAATCTCGTCTATCTCGCCGATGAAGGAGCTGACATTGTATTTATGCCGCCCGTCATCCCAAAGTATGTCCCGGTATGCTGAAAACAGTTCTCCGATCCTGTGCGACTTTACTTCTCGTATCTTGTTATAACTGTATTTTATCTTTGCAGTTTGAGAAGAAAATATCGAAAAATGATCAGAGGTTCCTCCCTCTTGAATCGCATCGTTCGTCATTATTCGCCACACCCCCCGAGTGGAATAGGCCTAGACCTACCTGCTTGGCGGTGCCCTTTCAAGAGTTTTAAGCGTTGCGGCCGATTTCATCCGCCAGCGGCGGATCCCAACGACATCGTTCCACAACTCTGTTCAGCTACCGAACCCCCTTTTCCTTCTATTTGCGACCAGTCGCGAGAACAAAAACAGCCCGGGCGTTAAAGCGCCCGGGCTGGATTTCACTTGCCTTAAGTCCAGCCCTTAGAACGAGCGCTGGAAGCGGAGGAAGCCGCCAACGGCGTTTTTCTTGTCGCCCGGGATGCCGGTCCAGTTGTATTCATAACCGGGCAGCGAGTCGCTATCGATGTGATGGCTGTTATGAGCCCAGTCCACTTCGGCCGTGATCGTGAAGCCGGGAACGATGTCGTAGGCGATATTGGCCGCGACGCCAGCTTCCTTGGCTTCGTCATACGACGCCTGGAGGTTGAACGAGGTCTTCTCGTTGATGGTGTAGGTGCCACCACCCCAGACTGCCCAGTTGCCGCCCCACTGCTTGTAGAAGTTGCGCGGGAGATTGTCGTCAGAACCGTAGCCGGCCATCAAGAACAGCGACAGGTTCTGCATCGGCGTCACGTCGAGGCGAACCTTGCCGGCCCATTCTTCCAGGCTGCTGTCATAGGCGACAACACCGCTGATGGAGCCCCAGCCCTGCGTGTACTTCACGCCGCCGACGACATACGGAACGAAGCTGTCGACCGAGTCGTGACCGAGATTGAGGGCAGTATTAGCGTCGTTAAGGATAAAGCCTTCACCGGTTTCCAACGAAGCCACGGCCGAGAAGCCGTTGCCGGCATCGAAGTAGTACTGGACGACGTTGGTGTCGAAACCGCCGTAGGGAACGATCGTATCCTGGATGACGTTGCCGGCGTAGCCGGTGAACGTGTTGAAGGCTGTTTCGTCCTTACCGACGCGGAGACCACCAAGCTGGATCCAGGCGAAGTTCAGCGAAACGCCTCTGCTGCCAAAGTCGGAGAAGCCCGTGTCGAACCCAGGCACGCTTTGATAACCAGTTCCCCAGTTGAAGCGGGTCTCGGTGTAGGTCTTCAAGGTGCCCATCTCGGTTTCCTGGCCGGTATAGGTCCTCAGCGTGAAGCGAGCCTGCTTGTAGTAGCCGTCGTTCTCGTTGTCTTCACCATTCAAGGCATCCAACAGGTCCTGGTACCTGGCGCCGTCGAACGAGCCAGCCTGGCCCACGCCGATGTCATAGCGGACATAGCCGCCGATGCGCAGGCAGATTTCGGTGCCGGGGATGTAGTAGTAGCCAGCGCCGTAGACGTCGCAGATCTTGACGTATTCAGCGGGTTCCGGCTCGGCGACGACGACGGCGTCGGCGGCGCGCGCACCGGAAACTGCGATCAGTGCCGCAGCGGAGCCGAGAAGAAGGCTCTTGATGTTCATTTTCTGACCTCCAGTCAAAAGTTAAAAAACGGGTCTGGGTATTCTTTGCTGAAGGACAGCGTTCCCTGCCCCATCCCCACTACCGAAAAAGATGCGCACCGCGCCGCTCCTTCAAACCCGACATTACCCATGAGACGGCGGCGTTCAACCACGATCGTACCGGCAAAAGGTTTGTGTTGGCGCTATACCCCGGCGTTGTTGCACAAATGACACGATTTGGCCTCACTCCGAAAGCTCCCGTTAACCAACAGCCCTTCGCAAGCCGTTGCAAACCGCGGATTCCGGCGATGGTCGGCCCGAAATGTGACCGTGGCCCGAGTCGCGAACCAGGGAATTGCCGTAGAATCGCCACATCGCCGCGCGGCGCTTTGGCGAAGGGTCGATTTTTCAAGGATAATAGCGTCAGCTTGTTGATTGTGCCGGCGCTTTTCTTTATCCACCGGCGCAACGGAGAGGTGGCCGAGTGGTCGAAGGCGCTCCCCTGCTAAGGGAGTAGAGGTCAAAAGCTTCTCGTGGGTTCGAATCCCATCCTCTCCGCCACCCTACGCCCTGCGGGCTTCGGGTGGCAGGCCACCCGAAACCGCATTTTGGGCGTAGGGTGTCGCCCGAAGCTACGAAGTAGCGTAGGGGGACCATGTGGTACGTCTATTTCCTGCAACTTCGTAACGGCGATGTCTACGTCGGGTCGACCAACGACCTTCGGCGCCGTTTCGAATCGCATCGATCAGGCTATGTGACTTCGACTAAGGCCTATCTGCCTGTAGCTTTGAAGTCCTACATCGGGGTTGAAACCGAGGCCAACGCACGGCAACTCGAGCGATATTTCAAGACCGGTTCGGGCAAGACCTTTGCGAGTAAACGTTTTTGGCCGACACGGCCTCACTGACGGCCTTAGGACCTATCTATTTGAAATATAAATAAAAACAAACCCAACGAGCTGCTTTTCGCCGACCTCCGTCCCGATTCTGACTGGAGGTCAGAAAATGAATATCAAGAGCCTTCTTCTCGGCTCAGCCGCGGCATTCGTCGCGGTCTCCGGTGCGCGCGCCGCCGACGCTGTTGTGGTCGCCGAGCCTGAACCCGCCGAATACGTCAAGATTTGCGACGTCTACGGCGCCGGCTACTTCTACATCCCCGGCACCGAGACCTGCCTGCGCATCGGCGGCTACGTCCGCTATGACATCGGCATCGGTGACGTCGGCTCATTTGACGGTGCAAAGACTACCGATCAGCAGGACGGCGACTCGCAGGATACCTACTACAAGCACGCCCGCTTCACGCTCAAGACCTGGACCGGCCAGGAAACCGAGCTCGGCACCTTGAAGACCTACACCGAGACGCGCTTCAACTGGGGTAACCACAACGATTACCTTGATGACAACTTCAATGGCGGTACGAGCGTTTCGCTGAACTTTGCCTGGGTCCAGCTCGGTGGTCTGCGCGTTGGCAAGGACGAATCGGCCTTCGATACCTTCATCGGCTACGCCGGCAACGTCATCCAGGATACGCTGGTCCCCTACGGCGGCTTCGACACCAATGTCGTCCAGTATTACTTCGATGCCGGAAACGGCTTCTCGGCCGTGGCTTCGTTGGAAACCGGTTCGGGCAGTGCCGCCGCGGATCCTGGCATTTTCCAAGACAGCAACAGCGGCAATGATTCCATCGACAGCTATGTCCCGTATGTCGTCGGCGGTATCAAATACACGCAGGGCTGGGGCTCGATCACCGGTGTCGCCGCCTACGACAGCACCTGGGAAGAGTGGGCCGGCAAGGTTCGCGTCGACGTTACGCCGATACAGAACCTGACACTGTTCCTCATGGCCGGTTACGGCTCTGACGACAACATCGACCGCAACTTCTACAAGCAATGGGGCGGCAACTGGGCAGTCTGGGGTGGTGGCACTTACACCATAAACGAGAAGACCTCGTTCAACCTCCAGGCGTCGGCTGACGATGACAAAAACTACGGCGTCGCCGCGAACATTGCCTACGATATCGTTCCCGGTCTCACGATCACTGCCGAAGTCGATTGGGCCCGCGACGGTCAGTTTGACAAAGCCTACGATCGCAACTGGACCAATGCCGACGACAAGGACAGCGTCGGCGGCATGCTCCGCTTCCAGCGCTCATTCTAACAGTCCGAGCTAGATTGAGATTGAACCCGGCGGGCAACCGCCGGGTTTTTCGTATCGGCGCGACGCAGCTGTCAACTCTCGATGCATAATGCAGGCTGCTGCTGAGCAGCCGATCGCAGGGCTGGTCGAATGCAATGCTCGCTCCGCACGCTTGTTCGTGCAAAAGAAAACTTGGGCCGATCTGAAGAGCTGGCCTACCGGATCAATGTATCTCGACAGCAAGTCACGATCGACCTCGGCCGATCGGGCGCATCCTACTTGTTCAAATTTCAGCCAGATCGCCCAAGGCGTCAATCAGCGGCTGAATTGCGC
The DNA here is from genome assembly GCF_040320645.1 of Mesorhizobium sp. M0633. Lineage (NCBI taxonomy): Bacteria > Pseudomonadati > Pseudomonadota > Alphaproteobacteria > Hyphomicrobiales > Phyllobacteriaceae > Mesorhizobium > Mesorhizobium sp. M0633. The sequence continues at coordinate 49,648 of NZ_JAMYQC010000015.1, read as the reverse complement.
TCTCATACTTTTTCCAGCGTTTGACGGATGAACTATAGATCGGCTGCCGGACCTGCCAGCGGCTGGGGGTATTGACCGATCCGCTCCTCTCGAAAAAGCGCAGGCAGGAATCGTCCCAAGGCAAGCCGAGATGATCGATGAGACGGCGCGATTGCGTCTCCTGATCCGCAACCAGCGTCTCATAGCGGCTTTCGAAAATACGTCCGGGAAAGACCTTGTCCCAGTGCCGCATCAAGCGATCATATTCGCGGTAGTACAACCCGAGTGTCTCAAGGTCGGCGTTGTAGCCGTGGTCCTTGGTGAAATGCAAGACGAAGCAGGAGACGCAATTGTCGATGGCATCGCGCCGGCAATGAATGATGCGTGCGTTGGGAAAGAGAATTCCAATCACGCCGATAAACTCGAAGTTGTGCGGCATCTTGTCGACGATGCGGGGCGCGGCAGGCGCGTGCTGGCGCAGATAAGACAGGTATTCTTCGGCCAGCGCCCTCGACTGATCCCTCGTCATCGACATAATCGAACTGCGCAGGTCCTCATCCGACAGTATTCTAAAGCCCATCGAGTTCGCGATTCGCCGCAGCTTCGTAAGCTCCCCGGCGCCATGGACATCCGGATGGCTCGCGCAGATCTGCTCGGTCAGCGTCGTCCCCGACCGGGGCATGCCCAGCACAAACACAGGCACTTCAGACGGACTGCCGTGGCCAGCCTTGGCTTCCAATAGTGATGGGCTGAATATCTCGATCATGGAATCGACGCTTCGGCGGTAGTACTCCAGGTCGAAATCGTGACCAGCGGCCTTTTTCGCCCTCTTGAAGTGATCTATCGCCTCTTCATAGCGCTGAAGATCGTTCAGCACTTTGCCTGCCGCGTGGTGGAGCTGCGATGCAGCAACGGGTTCGAGCCTGGGATTGGAGAGTTCGCGCAGGATAGAGTCGAGCTCGGCAGGTTTTTCGGTGAACTTTTGCGTGTCGACCAGGTAATTGTAGGCTGCCCCAACATCGACGCGACGTTCTATTGCCTGATCGAGATAGGCTCTGGCTTCGTCCATGCGGCCGAGGCTGGTGAGCGCACCAGCCAGACCAATCCGGACCATGGGATGGTCGCCGTTGATCTTTAGCGCCTTCCAGTAAAGGGGCAAAGCCATCTCGGCCTTGTCGAAGTTGACGTAGGCACGCGCCAGTCCGCAAAGCGCTTCCACCAGATCGGGTTTCAATTCGCAGGCGCGCTGCAGGTGCCTGATCGCAAGCAAGCTGTCGCCAAGCTTCAGACCGGCTTCTCCCAGGCTAAGGTGGAAATATGGATTCTGAGGCGTCTGGCTTACTGCCCGCGCAAAATATTTGAGAGCCAACTCGTCGTCGATACCGAGCCCCAACGTGCCGAGGACGTAGAGCGAAAGCGGGTGGTTGGGCGTGCGGGCGAGAACGCGATGGCATAATTCCTCCGCCTCCGGGAGCCGCTTGGCTTGCTGAAGTTCGAGCGCCTGTCGCAGCAGCATGTCGTCAGCTTGCGCGCGCGAGGGCGATTTCACTTTCGACGGCTGCAGTTTCGGCGCCGAACGGGACTTTATGTGTTTGGACCAAGCGGGCGGCAGTCGGTTGCTCATCATGTCTCGCTAGCAAAATGGTCCGGGAGAATCCAGCCTGGCCTGAAGGCTGGCCTATCCTGTCGGGCGCCCTCCTTGTTCAAAGTTCGGCTAGGTCGCCCAAGGCGTCGATCAGCGGCTGGATCTTGCCCTCATAATTTTTCCAGTGCTTGATGGACGAGTTGTAGATCGGCTGCCGGACTTGCCAGCGACTGGCCGTGTTGACCGATCCGCCCTTCTCGAAGAAGCGCAGGCAGGCATCGTCCCAGGGCAATCCAAGATAATCGATCAGACGGCGCGATTGTGCCTCCTGATCCGCAACCAGCGTCTCGTAGCGACTTTCGAGGATGCGTCCCGGAAAAACCTTGTCCCAATGTCGCATCAGGCGATCGTATTCACGGTAGTACAGCCCGAGCGTCTGCAGGTCGGCGATGTAGCTGTGTCCCTTGGAGAAATTCTGGAAAAAACACGAGAGGCAATTGTCGATGGCGTCGCGGCGACAGTGAATAATCCGCGCGTTGGGAAAGAGGAGGCCTATGAGGCCTATCAATTCGAAATTCCGGGGCATCTTGTCGACTATGCGACGTGCGGTCGGCGCACGCTCACGAAGGTAGGACAGGTGCTCCTCGGCCAGGATTTTGGACAGGTCAGGGGTGATCGGCACTATCGATTGGCCCAAAGCCCGTGCCGAAAGCCTGGTGAGGCCGGTAGCATTTGCGGCTCGCCTTAGCTTTTTAAGTTCTCCTGCGCCGTGAACATCCGGGTGGCTCGCGCAAATCTGCTCGGTCAGGGTGGTCCCCGACCGGGGCATTCCCAATACAAACACGGGCACTTCCGATGGGCTTCCATGACCCGCCTTGGTAGCCACCATGTCCGGGTTGAAGAGCTCGATCGTAGAGTCGACCCAGCGGCGATAGGCTTCCAGATCAAACTTATAGCCTGCGGCCTGCTTGCCTTTCTTGAAATGATCTATCGCGTCTTCGTAGCGCCCAAGGTCGTTCAGCACCTTGCCGGCTGCGTGATGAAGTCTCATCGCACTTTCGGGGTCAAGCTTTGGGTAGCCCAGTTCGCGCAGGATGGACTTAAGTTCGGCCGGCTCTTCGGTGAATTTGCGCGTATGCACAAGCTCGTTATAGGCAGCGGGCATCGCGATGCGACGTTCGATCGCTTCTTTCAGATAGACTTCGGCTTCGTCCACGCGACCGAGACCGGTGAGTGCGCTGACCAGTCCTGTCCGAACGCGAGGATGATCGCGGTTGATCTTGAGCGCTTTCTCGTAAACCGGGACAGCCATGTCAGCCTTGTCGAATTCGACGTAAGCGCGTCCCAACGCGCAAAGCGCTTCCAGCAAATCGGGCTTCAACTTCAATGCTTGCTGAATATGCCTGATTGCGGGCGAATATTCGCTGACTTTTAGATAAACTTCACCCAGACTAAGGTGATAAAAGGGGTTTTGAGGCTCCTCGCCGACGGCTCGGGCCAAATATCGCAGCGCCGTTTCATCGTCGAGCCCGATGAACAGCGTGCCCATGATATACAAAGCCAGGGGATGGTTGGGCGTGCGCTCCAGCACGCGGCGGCACAGTTCCTCAGCCTCGGCCAACCGCTTGGCCTGCTGCAAGCCATACGCCTGTTTCAGCAGCGCATCGTCAGCTTGCGCGCGCGACGGCGGTTTCGCTTTCGGCGGCTGCACTTTCGGCGCCGGGCGGGACTTTATGTGTTTGGACCAAGCGGGCGGCAGTCGGTTGCTCATCATGTCTCGCTAGCAAAATGATCCGGGAGAATCCAGCCTGACGTGCCCGCCTGCCGCGGAACTTGCGCAGGCCAAGCCAGCAGGCTAGCAAGAAGGCCCCTTTTCGAACGAGCCTTTGCCATGCGCCCTCCCCTTACGCCGCTCATCGACGCGCTTCCCTCCACGGTACCGTTTGTCGGCCCGGAGGCGCAGGAGCGTGATCGCGGTCGCGCCTTTCGCGCCCGCATCGGCGCCAATGAGAGCAGCTTTGGCCCTTCCCCACGCGTCATTGCCCGTATGGCCGAGATTGCCGGCGACATGTGGATGTACTGCGACCCTGACAATCACGATTTGAAGGTAGCCGTGGCCCGGCATCTCGGTGTCGGCGCCGAAAACGTCGTCGTCGGCGAAGGCATAGACGGGCTGCTCAGCCTGGTTGCGCGCATGTATGTGGCGCCGGGCGATGCGGTGGTGACCTCGCTCGGCGCCTATCCGACCTTCAACTTTCATGTTGCCGGCGTCGGCGGCCGGCTGGTCGCAGTGCCCTACGAGAACGATCGGGAAAACCTCGACGGCCTGCTGGCGGCAGTGGCCAGGGAAAAGGCGCCACTGGTCTACCTGTCCAATCCGGACAATCCGATGGGCAGCTGGTGGGAAGCCGCCGAGCTCAGCCGCTTCATCGAAGCCTTGCCGGAGACCACAATGCTGGTGCTCGACGAAGCCTATGGCGAATTAGGGCCAGCCTCAGCGCTGCCGCCGATCGATGTGGCGCGGCCGAACGTCATCCGCGTGCGCACCTTTTCCAAGGCCTATGGGCTGGCCGGCATACGCTGCGGCTATGCGGTGGCCGAGGCCCAAGTGATTCGGGACTTCGAGAAGATCCGCAACCACTATGGCGTCAGCCGCATGGCGCAGATCGCCGGTGTCGAGGCGCTTGCCGATCAGGCCTGGCTGGATAGCGTGGTGGCGCGGGTCGCCGCCGGCCGCCGGCGTACCGCCGCAATAGCCGAAGCGAACGGGCTGAAGCCGCTGGCTTCGGCGACCAATTTCGTCACCATCGACTGCGGCCGCGACGGCGCTTTCGCACTAAAAGTGCTGCAGGCGCTGTTGTCACGCGACGTCTTCATCCGCAAGCCGATGGTGCCGGTTCTCGACCGCTGCATCCGGGTCAGTGTCGGCCTCGACCACGAGCTCGACATCTTTGCCGAGGAACTGCCTGGCGCACTGGCGGCAGCGCGGGGGAACTGAAGAGCGCAACGCCGGGATTCCAGTGCTGCCCGCTATTTCTCTCCGAGCAGGCGCATGACGCACTTCAAGGCGTCCGATAATTCGGCAGCCGCGTCATCGGCGAGGCCGGCCGTCAGCCGGGCGAGGTCGCGATCCGCCGCAGCGTGAAGCCTGGCGAGCTCAGCACTTCCGCGAGCGGTCAGCGACAGGATACGTCTGCGCCGATCGGCTGGGTCAGAGCGTGTCTCGGTCAGGCCAGCGGCGGCGAACCTCCTCAGGACGCGTGTGACATAGGCCGGATCGAGCCGGAGTTCGGCAGCGATTTCGGAGGCCGCCGGCCGGAGATCGAGGTGGAACGCCCGTGCAAGAAACCCTGCCTCACCGCCGCTATTGGCGACAGCGCGGGATCGGCCGCCCAATTCGAACAGCAGCCGCGCCTCGCCCAGCGTATAGGCGCTGTGCGTCAAGGTCAGGTCGAGCAGCCCGATCAGGCGCGTGTAGAAGCGATTGAAGCCACGTATCTCCGCGACAAGGGCATTCCGATCGGCCGGCATGTCGACCTCCTTCGGACGGACCGCTCCGTCAGGGCCATGATCGCCTATTATTTGACTTAGTCAATCATCGGTGGAGGCGCCACCCATCTCGCAGTGCGAAATCTGGCGGATAGCGACCGGAGAGAAACCTTCGATGCACGTTGCGCGGTTGAATTTGCGCGGCGATGCGCCAGACTCGACTCAAAGGATGGAGAGCGCGATGACCGATCGTACGGTGCAGGTACGCATATACGGCAAGGTGCAAGGCGTCAGCTACCGGGTTTGGGTGCGGCGCGAGGCGTCGGCGCTTGGCCTTGCCGGGTGGGTGCGCAACGAAGTTGACGGCTCGGTGACAGCCTTGATTGCAGGAACCGGGGCGGCGGTCTCGACGATGATCGAACGGTTTTGGCAAGGGCCGCCAGGGGCAGCGGTTTCAAAGGTCGATGTCGAAGAGATCGAGGCTCGCGACACGTCGGCCGATTTCAGGATTGTTGCCTAGCAAGGCATGGTCCTGCTCATTCGCTTCCATCGCACAAAATTCTCCAGGGTGCAGATAGAGCAAATCTGAAGCCATTGCCCTGCCCGGACATGCCTCGGTTCTTGAATTAATTGAACGTTTGTTTTATTGTCCGCGAAAAGGCGGCTTGTCATGGCGCGTACGACCGGTTCCGACGGAGAGAAGACCGAAGCTGCGGTCCGCGAGGCGGCGGTCAGCCTGATTGCGCGTCTTGGCTACGAGGCGATGTCGATGCGCCAACTGGCGGCCGAGGTCGGCGTCCAGGCAGCGGCGCTGTACCGCTACTTCCCGACCAAGCAGGACCTTCTGTTCATGCTGATGCGTGAGCATATGGAAGGCTTGATCGAGGCGTGGCGCGCAACACGCCCTGTCGGCGCCGATCCGGCAGCGCGGCTTGCCGCTTATGTCGAAAACCACATCGCTTTCCATATCGAACGCCGCCACTCCACCCATGTCTCGAACATGGAGCTGCGCAGCCTGTCGCATGAAAAACTCACGCAGATCCTGCGCATGCGCACGGCCTACGAGAAGGAGCTGCGCGCCATCCTGCGCGACGGCGTCGAAGGGGGGTTATTCAGCATCGAAGACACCGGGCTCACCGCCATGGCGCTGATCCAGATGATGACCGGCGTCATCGTCTGGTTCCGGCCGGGCGAACGGCTGTCGATCGCCGAAGTCACCGCTACATATCTAGCAATGACAATGCGCCTTGTTGGAGCAAAGAGCGATGGCGCGAGGACGAGCCACGGCGCCGTGCGTCCATTCGAGCGCGCAACGGACGCTGCAGCACTTTGATTTCGCGCATGATCCCGATTTTCGCGGTCGTGCGCCGGGAGGAACGGCATGTACACGCATACGCTCAACTTCGGGCTTGACGAAGACATCGAGGCGCTGCGCGACCTGGTGCGGCGCTTCGCCCAGGAAAAGATCGCACCGATCGCCGCCGAGATCGACCGCTCGAACGAATTCCCGGCACATCTGTGGGCGGAGCTCGGCGGGCTCGGCCTGCTCGGCATCACCGCCGATCCCGATTTCGGCGGCAGCGGCATGGGCTACCTCGCCCATGTCGTGGCGATGGAGGAGATTTCGCGCGCCTCGGCCTCGGTCGGCCTCTCCTACGGCGCCCATTCCAACCTCTGCGTCAACCAGATCAACCGCTGGGCGACGCAGGCGCAGAAGGAAAAATATCTGCCTTCGCTCTGCAGCGGCGAGAAGGTCGGCGCACTGGCGATGTCGGAATCGGGAGCCGGCTCCGATGTGGTGTCGCTGCGCCTGCGCGCCGAAAAGCGCAATGATCGCTATGTGCTCAATGGCACCAAAATGTGGATCACCAACGGGCCGGATGCCGAGACGCTGGTCGTCTACGCCAGGACCGATCCGGAACTCCATTCGCGCGGCATCACCGCTTTCATCGTCGAAAAGGCCTTTGCCGGTTTTTCCGTGGCGCAAAAGCTCGACAAGCTCGGCATGCGTGGCTCGAACACCGGCGAGCTGGTGTTCGAGAATGTCGAAGTGCCGTTCGACAATGTGCTGCACGAGGAAGGGCGCGGCGTCGAGGTGCTGATGTCGGGCCTCGACTACGAACGCGCCGTGCTGGCCGGCGGCCCGATCGGGCTGATGGCTGCGTGCCTCGACGTGGCGATCCCTTACGTGCACGAACGCAGGCAGTTCGGCCAGCCGATCGGCGAGTTCCAGCTGGTGCAAGGCAAGCTAGCCGACATGTATGCGACGATGAACGCGGCGCGCGCCTACGTCTATGCCGTGGCCGCCGCTTGCGATCGCGGTGAGACGGCCCGCAAGGATGCTGCCGGCTGTATTCTCTTCGCCGCCGAAAAGGCAACGCTGATGGCGCTCGACGCCATCCAACTTTTGGGCGGCAACGGCTACATCAACGACTACCCGACCGGCCGGCTTTTGCGCGACGCCAAGCTCTACGAGATCGGCGCCGGCACCAGCGAAATCCGTCGCTGGCTGATCGGGCGGGAAATCATGGTGGAGGGCGCCTGATGGCGTCTTTTTGAGATTTTGCCAGAAGCCGCACGATGTGGCATACTTCGGAATATGTGCCACAACACAGGCGAGACGGACCATGGCTGGCAAAACGGGAAAGTCCGGATTTGACGAAGATCCGCAAGCACGGTTCGATGCCGGCGCTCGCCAACCACAGCTTCGTGCTCCGGCGAAACGCGAGCGTGTCAAGCTTGGCGAGGGCGGGCGCTTCGTCATTCCTGCCGCGATGCGCGAGGAGATGGGCGTGAAGCCTGGCGAGGACATGATCCTTCATGTCGAAAACGGCGAGCTGCGGGTAAGATCGTGGCTGCAGAATCTGCGACGCGTCCAGGCCGAATTGTCGACGCTGAAACAGCCCGGTGAAAGCGTCGTCGACGAATTTCTGAAGGAGCGGCGGGAAGAGCAGCGTCGAAGCGACAAGCGTCTGGACCGGCTTCACGCCGAAGGGACGACTGGAAAGCGGGCGAAATGAAGCCCTACGTCATGGACAGTTCGGCGGCGCTCGCAATCCTGCTCAACGAGCAAGGCACCGATAATGCTTTGGGGTTCGCGCCGGATGCACAATGCAGTTCGGTCAATGCGGCCGAAATCATCGCCAAGCTGATCGACAAGGGACGCAGCATGGAACAGGCCGCGGACGACCTCGCCAGTCTCGGCATGCCGATCGCCGTTTTCGACGACGCGATGGGCATCGCCGCTGGGCAGCTTCGCCAATTGACGCGGCATCGCGGCTTGTCGCTGGGCGATCGGGCTTGCCTGGCGCTGGCAATTCGCGAGAATGCCATTGCCGTCACCGCTGATCGCGATTGGGGCGACCTCGATGTCGGCTGCAAGATCGAGCTGATCCGGTAGCGCCATGGCCCCCCTCACCTCTCAGATGTCGTCCGCCTCCGATGCCTTCCGCGGCAATGCCGAGCGCATGCGGGCGCTAGTCGCCGATATTGCTGAAAAAGCCGCCGCCATCGAGCGCGGTGGCTCGGAAGAGGCGCGTGAGCGGCACGTCTCCCGCGGCAAGCTCCTGCCGCGGCAACGCCTAGCCCAATTGCTCGATACAGGCTCGCCCTTCCTCGAAATCGGCCAGTTCGCGGCATGGTCGATGTATGGCGAGGACATCCCTTCGGCCGGCCTCATCGCCGGCATCGGCCGCGTCGAAGGCACCGAAGTGATGGTCGTCGTCAATGACGCCACGGTGAAGGGCGGCACCTATTATCCACTGACGGTGAAGAAGCATCTGCGTGCACAGGAGATCGCATTGCAGAACAATCTGCCTTGCGTCTATCTGGTCGACAGCGGCGGCGCCAATCTGCCCAACCAGGACGAGGTGTTTCCCGACCGCGATCATTTCGGCCGCATCTTCTACAACCAGGCCAACATGTCGGCCGCCGGCATTCCGCAGATCGCCTGCGTCATGGGTTCGTGCACGGCCGGCGGCGCCTATGTGCCTGCGATGTCGGACGAGACAATCATGGTGCGCAACCAGGCGACCATCTTTCTCGGCGGGCCGCCGCTGGTGAAGGCGGCCACCGGCGAGGACGTCACCGCCGAGGACCTCGGTGGCGCCGACGTGCACACAAGGCTTTCCGGCGTTGCCGACCACTATGCGCTCGACGACGAGCATGCGCTGGCCATATGCCGGCGTATCGTCAAAAACCTGAATCGGAACAAGAATGTAAGCCTTGCCTTACAGAAATCGATTCCGCCGCTTCACGATCCACATGAACTCTACGGCATCGTGCCGACGGATCTGCGCCAGCCCTACGACGTGCGCGAGGTGATCGCCCGCACCGTCGACGGCTCCGAGTTCGATGAGTTCAAACAGAATTATGGCACCACGCTGGTCACCGGTTTTGCCCATCTCAGCGGCATGCCGGTCGGCATCGTCGCCAACAATGGCGTGCTGTTTTCGGAAAGCGCGCTGAAGGGCGCGCACTTCATCGAGCTGTGCTGCCTGCGCAAGATCCCGCTGATTTTCCTGCAGAACATCACCGGCTTCATGGTCGGGCGAAAATACGAGGCCGGCGGCATCGCCAAGGACGGCGCCAAGCTGGTCATGGCGGTCGCAACGGCAAAGGTGCCGAAGGTGACCGTGATCATCGGCGGCTCGTTCGGTGCCGGCAATTACGGCATGTGCGGACGCGCCTATTCGCCACGCTTCCTGTGGATGTGGCCGAATGCCCGCATTTCGGTGATGGGCGGCGAGCAGGCGGCAACGGTGCTGGCCGTGGTCAAGCGCGAAGGCATCGAGCGCAAGGGCGGGGAATGGAGCGCTGAGGAGGAAGCGAAATTCAAGAAGCCGATTCTGATGAAGTACGAGCACGAGGGACACCCGCTCTATTCGTCGGCAAGGCTCTGGGACGACGGCATCATCGACCCGGCCAAGACCCGCGAGGTGCTGGCGCTCAGCCTTTCGGCCGCGCTCAACGCCGAGGTCGAGGAGATAAAATTCGGCGTGTTCAGGATGTGAGATGAGCGATACCGGCCAGAGGATTCGCATTCAAACCGGCGACATCACGAAGCTGGCGGTCGATGCCATCGTCAACGCCGCCAATACCTCTCTTCTCGGAGGCGGCGGCGTCGACGGCGCTATCCACCGCGCGGCCGGCCCCGAGCTTGTGGCAGAATGCCGGACCTTGCATGGCTGCAAGGTCGGAGACGCAAAAATCACCAAGGGCTACAGGCTGCCCGCGCGCTACGTCATTCATACGGTCGGGCCGGTCTGGCAAGGTGGCAGCAAAGGAGAAGCCGAACTGCTCGCCTCCTGCTATCGCCGGTCGCTCGAAATCGCCGCCGCAAAGGACTGCCGGACGGTGGCGTTTCCTGCGATCTCGACCGGGGCCTACCGCTATCCGAAGGATCAGGCGACGCAAATTGCTGTCGGGACCGTGAGCGCCTTCATCGGCCAGAACATCGTTCCGGAAACCGTCATTTTCTGCTGCTTCGACGAGCCGACGGCCGAATTGTATCAGCGGGTCGTCGCTGCACTCGGCAGGGTGTGACCCTGCGCGGGAGACAACCCACCACATCTCCAGACTATTTTTTGCTTCTCGATCTGGCCAGACGAAAGAATCACGGCTATTGATCATCGCAAATACCAATGGGGATTGGGCGAAGATGAGGCGGCGGGTTTTTCAGAGAACAACTGTGCATTTACTTGCAGGGTTGCTTATATTAGTGACCCCTGGCATCGGCGCAGCGGAGTCGCTGGCGGGAAGCAAGGGCGAGACCCGTTTCTATCCCTATTTGCCGCAGAGCCCGAAGGATCCGTGTACCAGGGCCTACAAGGCCTATGTAGCGGCCGGCGGCCATTCAGCCTATGCAACCACTCCGTATTCCCGGGTGCGTTTTCTGTACATCATCTGCGGCTCGCGCTTGAATGCACCGTCACAGCAAGCTGCCGAAGAATTGGCGTTGAAATCCTGTCAGGCCGCCCGCAACAGTTACAGAGTTACAACAGGCGGCGGCTGCGAAATCGCTGCCTCCAAGTAGGCGAATATATTTCAGTGTTTGGGGTTCAAATGGGTTTGGCAATGAAATCTTTATCAATCAAGCGAGCAACCATGTCGGTACTTGCACTGCTTGTGGCCTCTGCACCGAATGTCAGCGCCGCCGAATCGCTGGCGGGAAGCAAGGGCGACAGCCGCTTTCCGGTCTATTTTGCACCGGGTACAATCGGAGGCTGCGGCAAGAATTACAAGGACTATGTGGCGGCTGGCGGTCACTCGGCCTATGCGATGACGCCATTCAACTGGGCAACCGAATTCACTATTTGCGGTGCTTATCTGAATGCAACATCCCAGAAGGCTGCGGAGGCGCTGGCGTTGAAATCCTGCCAGTCCGCGCGCAGCAAGTACAAGGTCACGACTGCAGGGGCCTGCGCCATAGCTGCCTCCAAATAGACCGACACTCGTCGGCCTTCGACGTATTCAATGGGTGGGAAAAATGAAATCTATAGGCGTCAAACAAGCAGTCTTCTCGCTAATAACCGGGTTGCTTCTAATCTCGAGCCCCAATGTCGGCGCGGCGGAATCGCTGGCTGGAAGCAAGGGCGACGTCCGCTTCTACCCGTATTTTCCGGCGACCGCGGATCGGCCATGCACCAAGGCATATAAGGCCTATGTGGCGGCCAGCGGCCATTCAGCTTATGCGACCACTCCGTATTCCCGGGTGCGTTCGTTGTACATCCTGTGCGGCTCGCGCTTGAATGCGCCCTCGCAAAAGGCTGCCGAGGATATGGCGATGAAATCCTGCCAGGTCACCCGCGACCGTTACAGGGTCACGACCGGGGGAGCTTGCGAAATCGCGGCCTCAAAGTAGGCAGGCCTCGCTTGCCTACCCTTTGACCGCCAGACTACAAAGCAGGGCATTGCCGCAGTTCGCGTGACGAGAATTCGCGCCGTTGGCGGCAGCTCTGCCTGTGGAGGCCCGATGTTCGCCAAGATCCTGATCGCCAACCGTGGCGAGATCGCCTGCCGGGTGATCCGCACGGCACGCAGGATGGGTGTGCGCAGCGTCGCCGTCTATTCCGACGCCGACGATCGCGCCTTGCATGTCGAAATGGCCGACGAAGCGGTGCATATCGGCGCCTCTCCCGCCAACGAAAGCTATCTGCGCGGCGACAAGATCATTGCGGCGGCCTTGGCCACAGGTGCCGAGGCCATCCATCCGGGCTACGGCTTTCTTTCGGAAAACCCCGAATTCGTCGACCAGGTCGCGGCGGCTGGGCTGATCTTCATTGGCCCGTCGGCGGCCTCGATCCGCGCCATGGGACTGAAGGACGCGGCCAAGCGGCTGATGGAAAAGGCCGGCGTGCCTGTCGTTCCGGGCTACCATGGCGAAGCGCAGGAGATCGTGTTGCTCGCCTCCAAGGCGCGCGAGATAGGCTACCCCGTACTGATCAAGGCGCGCGCCGGCGGCGGCGGCAAAGGCATGCGGCGCGTCGAGCATCCCGATGATTTTTCGGAAGCACTGTCGGGCGCGCGGCGCGAGGCGAAAGCCGCGTTCGGTGACGACCGCGTCTTGGTGGAAAAATATGTCGACAAGCCGCGCCACATCGAAGTGCAGGTGTTTGGTGACAATTTCGGCAACGCCGTGCATCTTCACGAACGCGACTGCTCGGCACAGCGCCGCCACCAGAAGGTGATCGAGGAGGCGCCTGCCCCGGGCATGACGCCGGCACTGCGCAAGGCGATGACCGAGGCGGCGGTGAAAGCCGCCAAGGCAATCCACTATTCCGGCGCCGGCACGATCGAGTTCATCGTCGATGCCTCGCAAGGGCTGAAGGCCGACCGTTTCTGGTTCATGGAAATGAACACCCGCCTGCAGGTCGAGCACCCCGTCACCGAAATGGTCACCGGCATCGACCTGGTCGAGTGGCAGTTGCGGGTAGCCTCCGGCGAAAAACTGCCGAAGACGCAGAGCGAGATCGCGCTCTCCGGCCACGCCTTCGAGGCGCGCATCTATGCCGAGGACGCGGCAAGAGGGTTTTTGCCGGCGACCGGCACCTTGCACCATTTGAAATTTCCGCAGCCGGCACCGGAGGGTGCGACCATGCGCATCGAAACCGGTGTGCGCGCCGGCGATGCGATTTCGCCGTTTTACGACCCGATGATCGCCAAGCTGATCATCCACGGCAAGGACAGACGGGCAGCGCTCACAGCGCTTGGCGCGGCGCTGTCGCAGACAGAAATCGCCGGCTCGACGGTCAACACTGCCTTCCTTGCCGCCCTAGTCGCTGATGCAGATTTTGCGGCGGGCGATGTCGATACCGGCCTGATCGCTAGGCATCTGCAGGCGTTGACGGCGGTTCCGCCGCCGAGCGGTGAGACGATTGCCGCCGCGGCACTTGCCGCGTCCGGTGCGGGCGACTTGCCGTCCTCGGACGATCCCTGGTCGTCACTGGCCGGCTATGCGCATTTCCACACTGTAGCGCGGCGCATGCTGCTGAAGTTTGGCGAGCAGGAGATCGTCACGCGCGTGTCGGTGCGGCCGGACGGACGGTTCGAGGTGGCGCTGGATGCGCCCTATGACAGCGTCAATTCGCATGATCTTCGCGCCGCGCCTCGCCTCGCCCGCTGGCCGGGCCACGTCACGGTCTTCGATGGTGCAATAGGCTACGGTTTTGCCGTGCCGGATCCGCTGGCGCGAGCCGACGAAGCCGCCGCCGCTTCCGGCAGCCTGCGCGCGCCAATGCCCGGCCTAGTCAAATTGGTGCGTGCAGCCAGAGGCGAGTCCGTGATCAAGGGCCAGCCGCTGCTGATCCTGGAGGCGATGAAGATGGAGCACACCATTGCCGCGCCCCATGACGGGGTTATCGCCGAGATTGCTGCCGAAGGCGCGCAGGTAACCGACGGCACCGTGCTGGTTCGCTTTGCCGAGGAACCTCAGTTGACTGCTGTTTCCCTATCCACGAAGTGATCTCGAACGCGTGACAAAGGCGTCGCCAAAAACAACATGGCCGGGTTTGACCCCGGCCATGTTCAATTACAGCAGCGCGTCTTGGCGCCGCGGCCATCACGGCTGGATCGGCGCGTATTTGCCGTCGTGCCACTGGTTGATGTCGTAGCTGGCGTTTTTGAGGTCGCCCTTCTCGTCGAAGGTGACCGAGCCGACAACCGTGCTGATCGGCTGGCCGTTCTTTAACGCTTCAGCGACTTTTGCCGGATCGTCGCTGCCGGCGCGTTTGATGCCTTCGGCGAAGGCCTGGATCACCGCATAGGAAAACAGCGTGAAGCCCTCCGGCACGAAGCCGCCGGCCTTGATCTTGGCGATGGCTTCCTTGGCTTCGGGCTTCGCCTGCGGATCCGACGGGAAGACGAACATGGTGCCTTCGCCGGCCGGACCGGCAACCTGCCAGAATTCCGGCGAAGCGATCGAGTCCGGCATGATCAACTGGAACTTGAAGTTCTGCTCCGCCGACTGGCGCAGGATCAGGCCGGCTTCGGGGTGATAGCCGCCGAAATAGACGACGTCGGCTTTCAGCTCCTTGAGCTTGGTAACAAGAGCGGAATAGTCCTTCTCGCCGGCGTTGATGCCCTCGTAGAGGATCTCTTTGAGACCGTTCTGGTTCATCGTTGCCTTGACGGCATCGGCCACGCCCTGCCCATAGGCGCTCTTGTCGTGCATGATGACGACGTTCTTGCCGGCATATTTCTTGGCGATCCATGGACCGATGAAAGCGCCCTGCGCATCGTCGCGCGTATAGAGGCGCATGATCGTCGGCCAGCCGGCCTTCGCCGCTGCGTCGGTTAGTACCGGGTTCGAGGAAGCCGGACTCATCATCAGCGCACCGGCTTCGGCGTAGACGGCGGAGGCCGGGATGCTGGAGCCCGAGCAGGCGTGGCCATCGATGAACTTGACACCATTGGCGATGATGCGGTTGGCGACCGAAACCGCCTGCTTCGGATCGCACTGGTCGTCCTCGATGTCGAGCTTGATCTGGCGGCCGTCGACGCCGCCCGCCGCGTTGATCGCGTCGGCGGCGGCTTGCGCGCCCTGCTTGAACTGATCGCCGATGGTGGCAAGCTGACCGGTCATCGGTCCGACCACCGAAAAGGTGATGTCGTCGGCGAAGGCTACCGGCGCGGTCATCATTAGGCCAAATATGGCGGCGCTCAAAATACTGAATTTCTTCATGGTGACACAACTCCTCCACTCTCGCGCGACCATCCCGGCCGCGCCTCTTCCAGAGTGGCGGGAGAATTTCATCCTTCACCGGGGCTGTCTAGACGCATCGTCGGCACTCGATTGGGCCTGCAACACGCAGTCCCAAAGACAAAGCCGCGCCAGCCTTGTTCCGGCCGGTCGCGGCTTTTGCCATGAGCTTCCCAACGAATCGGTGCCAGGACCCGCTCGCCTTCCCTGTCTATTGCACAGCTTGCCGCCGTGTTCTTGATCTTGTTGGCTCAGCCGTCTTGCGCGGCCTTGATTGTTCGGGCCCGGCCCTCTGCGCGGCCTTGACCCGAAGCATCCCTGTTGTGAGGTCAGTACCCTTGTGAAGTCGATGCCGGCGAATTCAGTGCATCGTCATCCATTCGCGAGCTTCGCGCAGCGCCTTGGCGATCTCGACCTTCGACATGGCGGCAGACAATTCGGAGCGCAGTTCCGCGGCGCGGGCCGAACCCTTGATCGCGGCGATGTTGAACCATTTGTGGGCGGCGACGACATCGGTCTCGCAATCGCGGCCGGTCGCATACATCATGCCCAACTCGAAAAGAATATCGGCCTGGGCAGTTGCCCCCATGGCGCCGAAGCCGGCTTCAAGCATTTCAAAACGTGCCATTTCAAATCCCCTGTTCTGGCTCCCGAGAGCTGTCTCCGTCTGTCCCTCGGTGTCCTTGATTACCGTCGGGGGCGGCCGCTCTTTCGATGCTTTCGAGAATGCCCTGGAGGCTTGAATCCGTCGTTAAATGGCGTGCTTAATTTGAGGAAAACAAAGCTAAAACAAGAGGTAAACGCGAAAATTCGTTAAGGATACAAAGCCAGCAATCGCGCCGGTTTGCACAAGATCTGAAGAAAACTTGCGAGGCGCGGATCAAGACTCCGCTAACCACAGAAGACAAAGACGTGTGCGGCCCGTTTCATTTTTCGCCGGCGCGGCCGTTCGGGAGCGGGCAAAAACCCGCAACCCTTCCGTCGCGGCACCGCTTTTGTTTTTCCGGGAGCTGGACTAGCTTACGTTTGCGTAAGGGGCAGACACCCGGGACGGAGCCCGATTGGACTTACCTGAGGGAGGAAAGACATGTTTCGACAAGTGAGCCTGGCCCTCGCGGCCGCAATAATGATGACCGGCGCGGCATGGGCCGATCCGATCGAAGGCAATTGGAAAACGCAAGCCGGATCGACTGCCGCCATTTCGGGTGGCGGCGGGGCATTTTCGATTACGCTCAAATCCGGCAAATTTGCCGGCAAGAACATCGGTTCACTGAAGGTTGCCGGCGACAACAAATATGCCGGCACCATAACCGACCCGGAAACCGACAAGACCTATTCGGGCAAAGCATCGCTTTCCGGCAGTTCGCTCAAGATGAGCGGCTGCGTGCTCGGCGGGCTGATCTGCAAGAGCCAGACCTGGCATAAGCTCTGATCGTGCCATTCCTGCCAGGGGTGAGCGGGGCCAGTCGGCCCCGTTTTCATGTTATCGGTCTCGTAGCCGCGGCGTCGCCATAGGTCGCTGCTTTCAAGGCGGCCCGCCCAGAGATCATCAACCATTTTGAACCCCAGATGAACGGAGCCATCAGAGCCGGTTCAGCCGGGGCAAGGCATTGTCATGCGTATTGAAGGAGACACCGCGCAATGCTTGCCCGCCGCTTCACCATCGTCTGCCTGCTGATGAGCCTGTTCGGCATGTTGTTCGCCGTCCTTGTCGCCGAAGCCGGCCGGCCGTCCCGCTCCTGGGACGTCGCAAGTTCCTGCCGACTCGGTTGCTTGAACCATCTTCACCACTGAAACGACAAAGAGCTGAACCTTTAGAGAAAAGCAAAACGCCGATGAACCGCCTCGCCGCCAACACCCTCAAGACGCTTCGGCTGCTGCCGCGCGCGGCGCTCATCCTGACTGTTCTTTCGGTCCCGGTACTGGCCGTGCCGACGATGCGCACCAATGCTGGCTCGACGATCGAGGCGCCTGCGTTGAGGAAGTCAGGCCTCGGCTTTGTGCTGCTGGTTAGCCTGCAGCGCGGTTAGCAGACCGAAAAACGCCGACAGCGCGTATTGAGGCCGCCTTACCCCCTCCCAACCGCGCGTCCAACTCTCTATATTGAGTCATGGAAAAGCGAATCTATCCCCAAGCCATTGAATCGGTCGTCACGCCGGAGCCGTTTGGCCAACAGAGCTTCAACGATGCCAAGAAGGCGGTCGCGGCCCTGCAGGTGCTTTACGACCGCAACACCAAGTTCCTGCGCGATTCATTTGCCGCGCTCGCCGCGGGCGGCGACAACAACAAACGCTACCGGGCCTTCTATCCGGAGATCGGCGTCACCACGAGTTCGTTCACCCAAATCGACTCGAGGCAGGCCTATGGCCACATGCCGACGCCGGGGCATTTCTCAACCACCATCACCCAGCCTGCTCTTTTCGAAAGCTACCTCACCGAACAGCTTCGGCTAATCATGCGCAACCACGGCGTTCCCGTCACGGTTTCGGAATCGACCACTCCCATCCCGCTGCATTTCGCCTTCCTCGAAGGCACCCATGTCGACGGCGCTGCTGCCGAACGCATCAAACGGCCGATCCGTGACCTGTTCGACGTGCCAGATCTCGACGGCACCGACGACCAGATCGCCAACGGCACGTTCGAAGTGGCATTGGGCGAGGCACGGCCGCTGGCGCCGTTCACCGCGCAACGCATCGATTATTCGCTGCACCGGATGTCGCACTATACGGCGACCAGCCCCCAGCATTTCCAGAACTTCGTGCTGTTCACCAACTACCAATTCTATATCGACGAATTCGTCGCCCGTGCACGCGAATTGATGGCCAATGGCGGTGACGGATATGTCGAGTTCGTCGAGCCGGGCAACATCGTGACCAAAGTGGGGGACGGCGCGCCCGGTGAGAGTGCTGCGCCCCCTCGCCTGCCGCAGATGCCGGCCTATCATCTGAAGAAGCCGAACCATGGCGGCATCACCATGGTCAATATCGGCGTTGGCCCTTCCAACGCCAAGACGATCACCGACCATATCGCGGTGCTCCGGCCGCATGCCTGGGTGATGCTCGGCCATTGCGCCGGCCTGCGCAACACGCAGGCGCTCGGGGATTATGTGCTGGCGCATGCCTACGTACGGGAAGACCATGTCCTCGACGACGATCTTCCGGTCTGGGTGCCGATCCCGCCGCTAGCCGAAATCCAGGTGGCGCTGCAGGAAGCGGTCGCCGAGGTCACCGGGCTTTCCGGATATGATCTCAAGCGCATCATGCGCACCGGCACCGTCGCCACTATCGACAACCGCAATTGGGAGCTGCGCGACCAGCGCGGGCCGGTGCAGCGGCTGTCGCAGTCGCGGGCGATCGCTCTCGACATGGAATCGGCGACGATCGCCGCCAACGGCTTCCGCTTCCGGGTGCCCTATGGCACGCTGCTTTGCGTATCCGACAAGCCGCTGCATGGCGAATTGAAGTTGCCGGGCATGGCGACCGAGTTCTACAAGCGGCAAGTAGCGCAGCATCTGACCATCGGCATCAGGGCGATGGAGAAGCTGGCTGAAATGCCGATGGAGCGGCTGCATTCGCGCAAGCTCAGGAGCTTTTCGGAAACTGCCTTCCAGTAAATGCCGAATTGCATGTGTCGGTCCAGGTCAGGACATTTCGTCATCTTGATTGAGCCGCACTTCTGCCGATAGACAAAGCGATGGCACGTGTTCGGGACATGACGGTTGCGCTGGCATTCGTCGCAATGCTTGCGCTCTCGGCCGCGCTGGTGGCCGGGTTCTTCGGATCGCTGCATCCGGCCCTCGATTCCTTTGCTCATTTCCGCGTCCATTTTTCGGTGCTGATGGCGCTTTGCGCGCTGCCGCTGCTCGCCACCTCGTTTCGCCTGCAGGCCGCGGCCGCATTGCTGTTTGCGATAGCCTCCTTTGCCACTACGTCGAATGCCTTGCCGCTTTCGCGGCTATGGCAGGTGCAGGCCGGCTACGAAGCCAAACCCGGTGACGAGCCAGTCTACCGCCTGCTGCAGATGAACCTCAGGTTCAACAATCCAACGCCTGAGAAGGTGCTGTCGCTGATCGGCCGGACCCAGCCTGATGTGATCACCCTCGACGAGGTGTCCGAGATGTGGAAGGCAAAGCTTGGGCTGCTATCCGGCGCCTATCCCCACCGGATCCTCTGCCCATATCCCAATGGCGTGTTCGGCGTTGCGCTGCTGTCCAGACGACCGTTTGCCATAGGCACGGAGCCGCACTGCGACAGCCGCGGCGCGATGGCGATCGCCACGGTCGATTTCGGCGGAACCGACGTCGATGTCGCCGCCATCCACCTCACCTGGCCATGGCCGCACAACCAATCACGGCAGATTGGAGGGTTGTCTGACGAAATCGCCTCGCTTGGCGAGACGTCGATCCTGGCAGGCGACTGCAACGCAGCGCCATGGAGCGCCGCCGTCCGGCGCGTCGCATCGCTTGGCAAGCTGACTGTAATGCCGTCGGTCGGGCCGACCTGGCTCTACAGAAGGCTGCCGGATTTCCTGCGCTTCGCCGGACTGCCGATCGACCAGGTTTTCAGCAAGGGCGCCATCGTTATCCGTTCGGCGTCGACCCTTGAGGACACCGGCTCAGACCATCTGCCGGTGCTGGTGGAGTTTTCGCTACGGTCGGATGAACAAAAGCCGCTCGACGAGCACCAGACGGCGACCGCGCTTGCGGCGCTGCCTGGCGGGACGCGAAGCTGAAAATCCGCAGTCCAATCTCGACCTGGCTTATTACTGGCCCACAAAAGCGCGGATGAGGTGCTCGACAGGGCCGCCGTCGCGATGCTCGTGCGCATCGAAGGCGATCTGCTTTGCCTCGTATTCGGCATAGATGGCATTGATCCGGCGCTTTGCCTCGCGACGTGCCTCGAAACAGTGCGGGTCATCACCGACTGTCAGCCCTCGAACCGACTTTTCGGTGGCCCGCATCATCTGTCTGGCGATGCGGCCATGGGTCTCTTCATGGGCGCGGACGCCAGCGAAGAACCGCTTCCAGCGCTTCTGCAGCGCAGGCGACGTGGCTGAGACTAGTTTGGGATAGGTATAGAAGAGATTGAGCGTCCCGTTGGCCTGGCGCAGGCGGCAGACGCCGTTTTCCCGATGGGCGTCGAAGGTCCAATCATCGACGCTGTAGCCGGTCTGCGCGATGGCGTGGGTCATGAAGCCGTGCTTCGGCCCACTGCGATCCATGGCCTCGATCAGGGCCGCGCCGGTGGTTCCGGCAATGCTGTAAGTTCGTGTCTTGACCAGCACCTTAGTGCCGGCCAAGGCTGCAGGGGCGCACAATGCCCCGATCGCCACAACGCTCGTCAGAACTGCCAGGCGCATTTTTCCTTCCTCCCTGTCGCCGCAGAAAGGAAACACAGGCAGGCGGTTTATTCAACAATCCTACGGTTGCGCTGCTCCTCATCTTGTTTAGTCCGGAGCAAACCTTGTGACTTACATGTTCTGGTAGACCGGGCCCTCGCCGCCCTGTGGCGGCACCCAATTTATGTTCTGGTTCGGGTCCTTGATGTCGCAAGTCTTGCAGTGCACGCAGTTCTGCGCGTTGATGACGAAGCGCACATCCTTGGCCGCAGGATCGGCGGCGGCATTGCCATCCTTGTCGACCCATTCGTAGACGCTGGCCGGGCAGTAACGCGTCGAGGGCCCCGCATAGACGTCATGCTCGGAGCGCTTCTGCAGGTCCATGTCGGCGACGAGCAGATGCACCGGCTCGTTCTCCTCGTGGTTGGTGTTGGACAGGAACACCGACGACAGCCGGTCGAAGGTCAGCACCCCGTCCGGCTTCGGGTAGGCGATCTTCTGGTGCGCGGCGGCCGGTTCCAGCGTCGCGTAGTCGGCCCTGCCGTGCTTCATCGTGCCGAAGGGCGAGAAGCCGAACAGCGTGTTCAGCCACATGTCGAGGCCGCCAAGGCCGACGCCGACAATGGTGCCGAAGCGCGACCATAGCGGCTTGACGTTGCGCACTTTCTTCAGGTCCTTGCCGATATCGGTGGCGCGCCAGGTGGCCTCGTAGGAGGCCAGCTCGTCATTGGTGCGGCCGGCGGCTATCGCATCACAGACATGCTCGGCCGCCAGCATTCCGGAGAGCACGGCATTGTGCGAGCCCTTGATGCGCGGCACGTTGACGAAGCCGGCCGCGCAGCCGATCAGCGCACCGCCGGGAAAGGACAGTTTCGGCACCGACTGCCAGCCGCCTTCGGTGATGGCGCGGGCACCGTAGCCCAGCCGCTTGGCACCCTCGAAGGTGCCGCGGATCGCCGGATGGGTCTTGAAGCGCTGGAACTCGTCAAAGGGCGACAGATAGGGGTTCTTGTAGTTCAGGTGAACGACGAAGCCGACTGCCACCTGGTTGTCCTCGAGATGGTAGAGGAAGGAGCCGCCGCCGGTCTTCATATCGAGCGGCCAGCCGAAGGAATGCTGGACAAGGCCGGGCCGGTGGTTTTCCGGTTTGATCTGCCAGAGTTCCTTGAGGCCGATGCCGTATTTTCCGGGCTCACGACCGTCGGAAAGGTGGTGTTTGGCGATCAGTTGCTTGGCCAGCGAGCCGCGCGCGCCCTCGCCGATCAAGACATATTTGCCCATCAGCGCCATGCCCGGCGCAAAGCCCGGACCGTGCGTGCCGTCCTTCTCGACGCCCATGTCGCCGGTGACGACGCCGGTGACCGCACCGGCCTCGTTGTAGAGCAGGCCGACCGCGGCAAAGCCCGGATAGATCTCGACGCCCAGCGCCTCGGCCTTGGTCGCCAGCCAGCGGCAGACATTGCCGAGCGAGACGATATAGTTGCCGTGATTGTTCATCAGCGGCGGCATCAGGATATTGGGCAGACGGAACGAACCGGCGGGGCCGAGAACCAGGAAATGGTCGTCGGTGACCGGTGTCCTGAAGGGATGACCCTCCTCTTCGCGCCAGCCGGGCAGCAGCCGGTCGATGCCGATCGGATCGACGACGGCGCCGGACAGGATGTGCGCACCGACTTCGCCGCCCTTTTCCAGCACGACGACGGAAAGCTCGGGATTGACCTGCTTGAGACGGATCGCGGCGGCGAGGCCGGCCGGGCCGGCGCCGACGATGACCACGTCGAATTCCATGCTTTCGCGTTCGATATCGCTCATCGATCCCTCACTGGCTCGCTATTCCCGGCATCTTGCTGGCTCACGCGCTGCATAGCGCATCAAATAGCGACGGGAAACCGGCGCGGACGTGACAATACCGATTTCGTCAAAAAGTCGCGTCCTGCCGCACAGATTCGCGGTGACGAGCATCAATCTTCAATCCTATTCCGTTTGCACAGATATGTCGCACTGATGTTTTTAATTGTTCGACGGCTTGCTTATCGGCCATACTTCCCGCCATGCGCATATTCGGGCCGGCTGGCTTTTCATCGACGCGCTTTTTTTTCACGCCCGGCCGGTTTTGCCGTGCGGCGCTCTTGGCGCTTCTGCCACTGACGGCCCTCGATGCCCGTGCCGAGCAGCAACTGGTCTGGGCGACCGGCGCCTATTCCTTTTCCGACGAGCGCGGCGGTTTCCGCATCACCGGGGCTTCCGGCATCGGCACGAAGGAGGATCCGCTGGTCATCACCGAAGAGCTGAATTCAGCGACGCCGGTAACGCTGGCCATTCGCACGACAAGGCCGATCCAGCCGTTCGGCAAGGCGGGAGACTTCGCCAATGGTCTGATGTATATGCGCATCGACGTGCTCAACAATAGCGGCCAAGCCTGGGTCGAGTTCCAGTTCGAACTCCAGGAGATCCTCGACCAGCCGAGCGTGTTCGGCGACGGCCTGTCGTTCGACCAGCGCAACAAAACGCCCGAAAATATCTGGTCGAGCAGCTACGCCGATTTCGACCGCAATTTCGAACCGTATGACCGCCTGCTGTTCAAGAACGGCAAGATCGACCCGCTGAAGACCGCCAGCTTCTATTTCCTGATCACCGACTACACGCCGCGCTGGACGTTCTATCTGGTGCAGGATCCGCGCATACCGTCGAGCTGAACTTGCAAATTCAAGCTCCGCGGCCGAATGTGAAACCATGACTGCCGCCCCCCACACTAGCCGAGCCGATCTCGCCGAGCTGCTGGCCTTCTACGCCAGCGCCGGCGTCGACGAGGCACTTGAAGAACAGCCGGTAAACAGGTTTGCAGAAGCCAGGCCGCCGGAGCGGGTGCCTGCGGCGGCCGCTCTGCCGGCCGGTGAAAATGCATCGCCTCATCGCTCGACGAGCGTGTCGCGCGCCGAAATGGGCGAGAGACCGAATACGGCACCGGCAGTGCGAACGTCCGCGGCCATGTCAACGGTGCCCGACGAGGCGCAGGCGGCATTGGCGCGGCAACTGGCGAGATCGGCGGCAAGCCTCGACGAGCTTCGCCAGCACATGGCGGCATTCGACGGCTGCAATCTTAAATTCACCGCCAAGAACTTGGTGTTCGCCGACGGCAATCCGACTGCCGCGGTGATGCTGGTCGGCGAAGCACCGGGCCGCGACGAGGACATAGAGGGCTTGCCGTTCGTCGGCCGCTCGGGCCGGCTGCTCGACCGCATGCTGGCCGCGATCGGTCTTGACCGGACATCTGCCTACATCGCCAACGTGATTCCCTGGCGGCCGCCGGGCAACCGCACGCCGACGCCGCACGAGACCGAGATCTGCCGGCCGTTCATCGAGCGGCAGATCGAACTGGTCAATCCGAAGGTGCTGGTCAATCTCGGCGGCCCGTCGGCAAAGACCCTGCTCAACACCTCCGAAGGCATATTGCGGCTGCGCGGCAACTGGCGCGTCCACACGACTCCGTCTGGCGTCGCCATTCCCGCGATGCCGACCCTGCATCCGGCCTATTTGTTGAGAACGCCGGCGCACAAGAAGCTGGCGTGGCGGGATTTCCTCGAAGTGAAGGCGAAGTTGCGGGCACTTGGGTAACGGTGCAGAACGCGTCTTCCGTCCTCCCCTTGCGAGGAAGGAAGGGCGGCATCATGACCTAGCAGGTAATTGAAATGCGCCCACTGCCGGCCTAGTCATCTCGTCATGACAGCAGCCCAGATTTCCGCCGGCAGTCTCATTCGCGAATGGCGTACACGCCGGCGCATGAGCCAGCTCGACCTCGCTATGGAGGCCGAGGTCTCGCAGCGGCATCTGAGTTTCGTTGAAAGCGGCCGCGCCGCACCCTCGCGTGACATGGTGCTGCATCTGGCGGAGCAGCTTTCGATCCCGCTCAGGCAGCGCAACCAGCTGCTGCTGGCCGCCGGCTTTGCCCCGAGCTTCAGCGAACGACCACTTGACGATGCCTCGATGGCACCGGCGATGGCGGCGGTCGAGACCGTGCTCAAGGCGCACGAGCCGTTCCCGGCGCTTGCCGTCGACCGGCATTGGAACCTGGTGTCGGCGAACGCCGCCATCGGCCCGTTCCTCGCCAATGTCGCCGACGCCTCCCTGCTGAAGCCGCCGGTCAACGTTTTGCGCCTCAGCCTGCATCCCGGCGGCATCGCGCCGCGCATCGTCAACCTTGCGGAATGGCGGACGCATCTTCTGGAGCGGCTGAAGCGGCAGAACGACGCTGCCGCCGATCCGGTTCTGGTCGAGCTCGAGCGCGAGCTTCGGGCCTATCCGTCCGGCCTTAAAAGCAGCCGGCCGGCGCCGGTCGAACCGAACGCGATTGTCCATCCGCTCAAGCTTGCCCATGACGACGCGGTGCTGTCGTTCATCAGCACCATCACCGTGTTCGGCACGCCGCTCGACGTGACGCTGTCGGAGCTGGCGATCGAATCTTTTTTCCCCGCCGACGAGCAGACGCGGGCGGTGCTGATGCGGCTGGCGAAAGAGCGGACCGACGCAGCGGGCTGATCACCCTTCCGGCGCGACGGCCTTGCGGGTGCGGGTGCGTTCGAGACCCAGCTGGCGCTCGCGCCAGATGATGAAAATCCCCGCCGCAACCACGATCATGCCGCCGACCAGCATGTTGATCGTGGCGACGTCGCCAAAGACCAGATAGCCGACGACGACGCCGAGGATCATCGAAGTGTATTCGAAAGGTGCTACGACGGAAGCCTCGGCATGGCGATAGGCCGAGGTCATCAGGATCTGGCCAAGCCCGCCGCAAAAACCCGCGGCAATCAGAAGCCCCGCCTGTGCTGGCGTCAGCGCCTGCCAGCCGAATGGCAGCGAAAGCAGCGCCATGACGCTCGCGGTTACCGAAAACCACAGCACGATGGTCGCCGTCCGCTCGCTCTGGACGAGGTTGCGAACCAGGAGCATGGCGATGGCCGAGATCGCCGCGGCTATGAGGGCGGCGATGACGCCAAGCACCTCCTGATCGCCAAGGGCAGCGCCCGAACTGAGCAGCGTCAGTTCCGGCCACGAGATGATCAGCACCCCGACCAGGCCGACGGCAACCGCACTCCAGCGATAGATGCGGATGGCTTCGCCGAGGAAGATCGAACTGAACACCACGACCAGCAGCGGCTGCGCGTAGTTGAGTGTGATCGCCTCCGGCAGCGGCAGCCGCGTCAGCGCGAAGAAGCCGAGCCCCATGGCACAGACACCGACGACGCCGCGCGCAATGTGGTTGAGCGGGCGCTTTGTCGAAAAGGCGGTTCCGAGTTTTCCCTGGAAGGCGAGGAAGGCGATGATCGGAAAAATGGCAAAGAAGGAGCGGAAGAAGACGATCTGGCCCGCCGGCACGGTGCCTGCCGCCTTGATGCAGGACGACATGCCGACGAAGACCGCCACCGATACGATCTTGAGCAAGATCCCGGTCAGCGTGCTGTGCTCGCCGGCAAGGTCGCCAGCTGCAAGCACTGGCAAATCCGGTCTGGCTGTCACGCCCCTTTTGCTTCCTCGATCGCCGCCCAGATGCACGCCGGCGTTGCCGGCATGTCGATATGCCTGATGCCGTAGGTGCGGTAGAGCGCGTCGGTCACCGCATTGAGCGCGGCAGGCGTCGACCCGATCGTACCCGCCTCCCGCGCGCCCTTGATGAAGGCCATATCCTCGCGACGCAACACAGAGGCGCTCGTTCCGAATTTCGGCGTGACGACGGTCATGGAAGCCTCGCGATGATGCTTGGGAAATGATCGCCTGAAATAGACGTCGCTGCAGTTTTGTCGAGGGAACGTTTCGTGTAAAGAGCGCAGACTTCAAATTATTTGGACCAGCGGACCCGCCCGCCGCTCCCGGATCGACAGGAAAAATCAAGGAATGCGCACAGATACCGGCCAGGTCTTCAAGCTCGAAGACTATCGCCCCAGTGATTATCTCATTCCGGAAACCAGCCTGACTTTCCGCCTTTCGCCTGAAGCAACGCATGTGACCGCCGTGCTGACGGTCGAACGCCGCGACGGGATTGCGGCGTCGGTGCCACTGGTGCTGGATGGCGACGGGCTGACGCTCCGCAGCATCGCCATCGACGGCCAGGAACCGAGCCCTGCGGATTTTCTCGCCACGCCCGATCAACTGACAATCATCAGCCCCCCTGCGACAAGGCGCTTCCAGCTGAGAATTGAAACCGTGTTGGCGCCGGCGCAGAACGAAGCGCTAATGGGCCTCTATCGCTCGAGCGACGTCTATTGCACACAATGCGAGGCCGAAGGCTTTCGCCGCATCACTTATTTCCTCGACCGTCCCGACATCCTGTCGGTCTATACGGTCCGCATCGAAGCTCAGCGCCGTGAGGCGCCGCTGCTTTTGTCCAACGGCAACCCGGCCGATGGCGGCGAGCTTGCCGGCGGCTGGCACTATGCGGTCTGGCACGACCCCTTCCCCAAGCCGTCCTATTTGTTTGCGCTGGTGGCGGGCGACCTCGGCAAGATCTCGGACAGTCTCGTCACCCTGTCTGGCCGCAAGGTCGAGCTCGGAATCTATGTCGAACCGGGCAAGGAGAGGCTCGCCGGCTACGCCATGGACGCTTTGAAACGGTCAATGAAATGGGACGAGGAGGCATTCGGCCGCGAATACGACCTCGATGTCTTCAACATCGTCGCCGTGTCCGACTTCAATATGGGCGCAATGGAGAACAAGGGCCTCAACATCTTCAACGACAAGTACGTTCTTGCCGACCAGGAAACTGCGACCGACGCCGATTTCGCCAATATCGAAGCCATCATCGCGCATGAGTATTTCCACAATTGGACAGGTAACAGAATCACTTGCCGCGACTGGTTCCAGCTTTGCCTGAAGGAAGGGCTGACGGTTTTCCGCGACCACGAATTCTCGGCCGATCAGCGCTCGCGCGCCGTCAAGCGCATCGCCGAGGTGCGTACGCTGCGCGCCCATCAGTTTCCCGAGGACCAAGGGCCGCTGGCGCATCCGGTCCGGCCTCGCCGCTACCGCGAGATCAACAATTTTTACACGGCGACGGTCTACGAAAAAGGCTCGGAAGTCGTGCGCATGATCCATACCATCCTCGGCGCCGAGACGTTCCGCGCCGGCATGGACCTCTACTTCGAACGTCACGACGGCCAGGCGGCGACGATCGAAGACTTCATCAAAGTGTTCGAAGACGTCTCAGGTCGCGACCTGTCGCAGTTTTCGCTGTGGTATCATCAGGCCGGTACGCCGAACCTGACCGTCAGTTCGGCGTATAATCCGGCGGCGCGGGAATTCACGCTCGAAATCGAGCAGTCGGTGCCGCCAACACCGGCGGAAAGCCGAAAGCGGCTGATGCACATTCCGCTTGCCTTCGGCCTGGTTGGCGCCGGTGGCGAGGCGATAGCCCATAGCGGCGTCGAAGGGGCGAATGTCGAGGACGGTGTCATCCATATCCGCAAACGCCGCCATGTCGTCAGGTTTTCCGGGATTGTCGAGCGTCCGGCCATGTCGCTCAACCGCGGCTTTTCGGCGCCGGTGACACTTTCGGTCGAGCAGCGGCCCGACGACCAGTTTTTTCTGGCTGGCCACGACAGTGACGCCTTCTCGCGCTGGCAGTCGTTCAACACGCTTTTGACCGATGCGCTGATTGCCGGTTTCCGCCAGATCCTGGACCACAGGCCAACCGAGATCAGCGCCCGGCTGACCGAGCTTGCCGGCAAGACAGCCGGCGACGAAGCACTCGAACCCGCCTATCGGGCACTGGCCCTGGCGCTGCCCGGCGAGGCCGATATCGCCCGCGACATCGGCAAGAACATCGACCCCGACGCCATTTTCGCGGCGCGCGAGGCGCTGGCAGTTGCGATCGCCGAGGCCAACCGCGAGATATTCTCCAAACTTTACGATCGGCTCGCCGACAATGGCCCGTTCAGCCCGGACGCGGCCAGTGCCGGGCGGCGGGCTCTGCGCAATGTCCTGCTGGACTATCTCTCCTTGCTGCCGGGAGGTGCGGGACTCGCTGCCGGGCACTTCCAATCGGCGACCAACATGACGGATCGTGCCGCGGCGTTGACCGTTCTTGCGCACCGTCACCATGGCTCACCTGAGGCGACCATGGCACTGGCCGATTTCGAGGCGAAATATGGAACCGATCCGCTGGTCATGGACAAATGGTTCCAGACCCAGGCCAGCGTGCCCGGCCCGCAAACCGTGGACGCGGTGCGCGCCTTGACCAGCCACCCGGCGTTCTCGATGGCCAACCCGAACCGGGTACGGGCACTCATCGGTACGTTTTCCAGCGCCAACCAGACCGGCTTCCATCGCGCCGACGGCCAAGGCTACCGGCTTTTCGTCGAAACGGTGCTGCAGGTCGAAAAACGCAACCCGCAGGTGGCCGCCAGGCTGGCGACGGCGCTCAGGTCGTGGCGCTCGCTCGAACCGGTGCGGCAGGCCAAGGCAAGGGAGGCGTTGCTTTCGATCGCCAATACCGAGAAGCTGTCGGCCGATTTGCGAGACATCGTCGAGCGCACCCTGGCGTAAGCGACCTCCCGTTCTCCCCTTGTGGGAAAAAGGGAAGACCACCCGAAAACCCCATTATTTTAGTCGATTTTTAATCTTTTTTCGTCGCGCCTCTGGACAAGGCGAATCACCTTTGATTCTTTAGTGACGATTCGGAAGTGCGGCGTTGCCGGATCGTCAAGCGGGACAGAAAATCGGGGAGTGCCATTTATGGCGAAGGCGGACGCGTGGGGCGCGCCCGGTGGGACGGCGTTTGAGCGTCGCGAGGCGCGAAGCGACGGTCTCGCGGGCAATACGCGGCTCATCGCCGAACCTGCCTACCGACGGCTGCTGGCAGCCGAGCCGCTGTTGCGGCGATCGATCCCGGCCCTCATCATCATGTTTCTGTTGATCATCGCAGTACTGCGCTTTCTGTCGCTGATGAACGAGCGCGACGAGATCGAGCGCGACGCCAAGGCGATCCTTGCGCTGGCCGCCGGCCAACTGGCCAGTTCGATCGCCGACGCGACCATGGTTTCCGCGCCCGGCGCGATCCAGGACCTGCTGGAGAGCACCGGTCGTCAGGGCGCGATGGGCCGAAGCCACGTACTGGCGATCACCGATAGCGCCTTCAAGATCATTGCCGTATCGCCGCAGTCGATGCACTGGGAGGGGCGATCGCTCGATGGCGTCGTGCAGGGCGGGCAGCCGCTGTTCATGTTCGGCGACCGCGCCGGGGTAATGGAGGTCAACATCGGCGGACAGGACTGGTACGCGGCAGTGAGCCTGGCGAATGGCCGAAGGGGTGCCGCGGCCGCGTTCGTGCCGCAGGAGGCAGTTTTTGACGCCTGGCGCAAGACGGTCTCGCTCAACGTCACGCTGTTCGTGCTGACGGCCGGCGTGCTGATCATCATCCTCTACGCCTATTTCGGCCAGGCGGCGCGCGCCCAGGCCGCCGATCGCATCTATCTCGAAGCCCACCAGCGCATCGACATGGCGCTGGTGCGCGGCCGCTGCGGCCTGTGGGATTGGGACATGGTGCGCGGCAAGATGTACTGGTCGCGCTCGATGTACGACATGCTGGGCTACGAGCCTTGTGACACGATGCTGTCGTTCGGCGAAGTCGATGAAATCATTCATCCCGAGGACGGCGATTTGTTCGAACTCGCCAACAGGATCGTCGCACGCGAGATCGACCATATCGACCAGGTGTTCCGGATGCGCCATGCCGACGGGCAATGGATTTGGATGCGCGCAAGAGCACACGTTATCGACCCGGAAGCGCCGGAGATCCAGCTGATCGGCATCGCCGTCGACGTCACCGAGCAGCGGCATCTGGCGCTGCGCTCCGAAGCGGCGGACCTGCGCCTGAGAACGGCCATCGAAAACATCAACGAATCTTTCGTGCTGTGGGATTCGTCCGAGCGCCTGATCATGTGCAATTCCAAATACCAGCAGGACAACGGCCTGTTGGATCGCGACGTGATGCCGGGCGCTCCGCGCGCCGTTCTGGAGGAACGCATGCTGGCCTTCGCCTCGGAGCGGCGGCTTGCCAACACCAACGGACCGCAGGGAGGCGTGACCTTCGAGCGCCAGCTTGCCGACGGCCGCTGGCTGCAGGTGAACGAGTTGCGGACAAGGGACGGCGGTACCGTCTCCGTCGGCTCCGACATCACCCAGATCAAGCTGCACCAGGAGAAGCTGGTCGACAGCGAGCGCCGGCTGATGGCGACAATCCATGACCTCAGCCTTGCCCGCCGCGCGGAAGAAGAACGGGCTCGTGAGCTCGTCGAACTCAATCGCAAATACATGAAGGAAACCGAGCGCGCCGAAGCGGCAAACCGGGCCAAATCCGAATTCCTGGCCAACATGTCGCACGAGTTGCGCACCCCGCTCAACGCGATCATCGGCTTCTCGGAACTGATGGAACGGCGGCTGTTCGGGCCGCTGGGTTCGCCGCGCTACGAAGAGTATGCCACCGACATCAACGGCAGCGGCAAATATCTTCTCGGTGTGATCAATGACATCCTCGACATGTCGAAGATCGAGGCCGGCCAGTTCGCCCTGGATCAGGAAGAAATCGATCTCTGCCCGCTCATCAGGGAGACGGTTCGCGTCGTTTCTCTGCAGGCGGCGGAAAAGTCGATCACCGTCGAAACCCGCATCGCCGATTCGCTGACGCTGTTCGCCGACCGCAGGGCGATCAAGCAGATCCTCATCAACCTTCTGTCCAATGCGGTGAAGTTCACCGGGCAAGGCGGCCACATCTCGGTCAGAGCCCGCAGCATTTCCAGCGCGCTGATCCTGACGATCGAGGACAATGGCTGCGGCATCCCGAAGGCGGCGCTGAGCAAGCTCGGGCGGCCATTCGAACAGGTGCAAAACCAGTTCTCCAAGAGCCATGCCGGCTCCGGCCTCGGCCTCGCCATCTCGCGCTCGCTGGCCGAGCTTCAGGGTGGCGCGTTGAAGATCCGCTCGACCGAAAGCGTCGGCACGATCGTCTCGGTACGCATCCCGATCAAGAAAGCCGCGCAGGCGGTCAGGGCCGCTGCCTGAATGACAAAATAAGTCTCCGGCGGCTCGCGCCGCCGGAGCGGTTGTCAATTCTCACTGCATGCCGTCAGCGCCATCATTGCCCTCGCCGTCCCATTGGCGGTGACGGCCGGGACCCTTCGGCAGTTCGTTCTTCTCGATTTTCCCGTCATTGTCACGGTCGAGCACTGCGAAGACCTTCTTCTGGCGGCTGGTGATGTCATCGGCGGTCAGCGTGCCGTCGCCCTTGGTGTCGTAACGGGCGATGATGCGCCTGGCCATCTGCTCGAAGCGTGCTTTCTCCAGCGCGTCGGCGAGCTGTGCCACGGTCAGCTTGCCGCCATTGTCAGCGACCATCTTCTTCAGCCGCGCGTTCATGGCGTCGGAGAACTGGTCGAAGGTGATGGTGCCGTCATTGTCCTTCATGACCTTGTCGAGGCGCATCATCATGCCGTCGCGCGGCCCTGCGCCGGAGTGCTCGTCGGCATAGGCTGCGGTGCCGACGGCGCCGGCCAGGGCTGCGAAAACGAGCGCAAGTCTGGTTGTCTTTCTCATGGTCTTCTCCTGTTGCATCGTCACCCCCGATGCTTTCCGAAACGACCCTACGGCCCGTTACCGTCACGGCTGTCTCGCACGAAGCAGAAGGTCGAAATCCTTTCTGACCTTCTGCGACGTCTCCCCGAGATGCGCTTCAAGCACCCCGAAATCCGGCAGGTCGGTGACGGCCAGAAGCAGATCCGAAAGCCCTGGCGGAACGTCGTCGCGTTCGAACGCGCCGGTGAGGCAAAGCCGTATCATCTGGGTCAGCGCCAGATAGAGCGAATAGGCATCCACCAGTTCCTGCCTGACCTGGGCGCTGGCGAAATCCGGCGCCAGGCGCGACAGGACCTCAGCCGTGCCGGTGGCCCTGCGGCCTGCCTCGATCTTTCCGGTGATCAGCGCAACCTGGGCAATGAATTCGAGATCGATGAGGCCGCCCGGGATCTGCTTGATGTCCCAGGGATCGCGCGGCGGCTTCTCCTTGTCGACCATGGCGCGCATCTCGGATGCCTCGGCCATCACCTTGGCTGGATCGCGCGGCAGAGCGAGCACTGCGGCAACCTCTCCCTCGACCTCGCGGCAGAGCTCGGCATCGCCGCCGATCGCGCGGGCGCGCGCCAGCGCCATGTGCTCCCATGTCCAGGCGTCCTGGCGCTGATACTTCTTGAAGGCGTCGACATGGGTGGCCACCGGCCCCTTGTTGCCGGACGGCCGCAGGCGAAGGTCGAGCTCGTAGAGCACGCCCTCGGCGGTCGGCGCGGAAACGGCGGCGATCAGCCGCTGTGTCAGCCGGCTGTAGTAATGCGACGGGGCAAGCGGCTTGTCGCCGTCGGACTCCTCCGCATGGGCGTCGTGATCGTAGAGCAGGATGAGGTCGACGTCGGAGCCCGCCGTCAGTTCGCGGCTGCCGAGCTTGCCCATGCCGAGCAGCGCGACCCGGCCGCCGGCAATATAGCCATGACGCAAAGCGAATTCCGCCATCACCGCCTGCAATGCCGCCTCGATGGTCAGGTCGGCGAGATCGGAAAAAGCGCGGCCGGCGCGCGGCGGGTCGATCGACCCGGCAAGCAGCCTGACGCCGATCAGGAATTTTTGCTCCGAAGCAAAGATGCGCAGCCGGTCGAGCACGTCTTCATAGGCTCTGTCGCCTTCGAGGAAGGCGGCAAGGCGCGCCGACAGATAGGCGCGGTTTGGCAGTTCGCTCAGCAGCGCCGGATCGAGCAGCCCATCGAAGACATGCGGCCGGCGCGTGATGATGGCGGCCAGCCGCGGTGCCGCGCCCATGATAGTCGCCATCAGCTTCAGCAAAGCCGGATTCGACTGCAGCAGCGAAAACAGCTGGATGCCGGCAGGCAGGCCGGCAAGGAATTCGTCGAAGCGGATCACTGCCTCGTCCGCCCGCCGCGTCTGGCCGAAGGCTTGCAGCAGCGCCGGCGTCAGTTCGGTCAGCCGCTCGCGCGCTTCCGCCGACCTGGTGACGCGGTAGCGGCCGAAGTGCCAGCCGCGGATAACCCGGCAGATGTCGCTCGGCCGCTGGAAGCCGAGCCGCTGCAAGGTCTGCAAGGTATCGGGATCGTCGACGTCGCCGGTAAAGACCAGATTGCCGATGCCGGCCGAAAGCTCCGGCGCGGTTTCGAACAGCGCTGCATAGTGGCGCTCGACCTGGTGCAGCGCCGCGCGGAACGTTTCGGCAAAGCCTGCCGCATCGGCAAAGCCCAGCATGCGGGCGACGCGCTCCAGCCCCTCTTCGTCCTCCGGCAGGATATGCGTCTGCTGATCGGCAACCATCTGGATGGCATGTTCGACGCGGCGCAGGAACCAGTATTGCCTGGTGAGTGCATCGCGCGCGTCGGCGGTGATCCAGCCGCGGGCGGAGAGCTCGCCGAGCATCGACACGGTCTCGCGGCCGCGCAGTTCGGGAAAGCGGCCGCCGGCGATGAGCTGCTGGGTCTGGACGAAGAACTCGATCTCGCGGATGCCGCCGCGGCCGAGCTTGACGTTGTGGCCCTTGACTGCGACCTCGCCATGGCCCTTGTGGGCGTGGATCTGGCGCTTGATCGAATGGACGTCGGCAATCGCCGCATAGTCCATGTATTTGCGCCAGATATAGGGCTGCAGCTCCTTCAGGAACGCGGCGCCGGCGGCAACATCGCCGGCCACCGGGCGCGCCTTGATCATGGCGGCGCGCTCCCAGTTCTGGCCGCGCGCCTCATAGTAGCGCAGCGCCGCCTCGACCGGGATCGCCAGCGGCGTCGAGCCGGGGTCGGGACGAAGCCTGAGATCGGTGCGGAAGACATAACCATGCTCGGTGCGGTCCTGGAGAATGCGGACCAGCCGGCGGGTCAGGCGCGAAAACAGCTCGGTTGCATCGAGCGGATCGACGACAGCTGGCGCATCGGGGTCGAAGAAGACGACGAGGTCGATGTCGGAGGAAAAGTTCAGCTCATGCGCGCCGAGCTTGCCCATGCCGAGCAGGATCCAGCCCGAGCGTCGCGCCGGATTTTTGGCATCCGGCAATCGGAGCTTGCCTTGCTCATGCGCGTCGCGGAGCAGGAAATCGACAGCCGCACGCGTGCAGGCGTCGGCAAGGTCGCTCAGTCGCCGCACCGTCAGCGAGGTCTCGGCTTCGCCGGCGAGATCGGCCAAGGCGATCAGGAAATGCGCCTCCGCCTTGCATTGGCGCAGCTCCATCATCAGGCTGCTTTCGGAGACGGCCTGTACGCGTGCTGCCTTGTCGACCGCGGCGCCGATCGATGATAGCCGCGCCTCGATGGTCTCGTCGAAAAGCGCATCGAGTCTCCGCGGCCGGCGGCGCGCGGTATCGCGCAGGAACGGCGACAGGTCGAACACGGCGGCGAGGAAATCCTGGACGACCCCCTTGCCTGCCAAGAATTTCGCCAGTCGCGGCAGTTCTTTTTGCCGCGCGGCGTCGGCGATCTCCGACAATCCCTGCCTGGCGCGGCTTGCATCCAGCGGAACGAGCTTTATCGCCGGCTTCAACAGCCAGTCCGTTTCGAGGCGTCGCACTGCCATCCTCGCCACTATCAGCGATCCTCCCGCCCGGGAAAACTCATGACGACGGACAATCCGGGATTGCCGGGCAGAAGCTCAAGCCGTCCATTGTGGAACGTCACGATCGCCTTGGCGAGGCTCAAGCCAAGGCCGGAACCCGGCTGCGAGCGGCTCTTTTCCAGCCGCACGAAACGCTCGGTCACCCTGGCGCGGTCGACATCGTCGGGAATGCCCTGGCCGTTGTCGGAGACGGCGAGTCTGATCTCGCTACCGACACGCTCCAGCGTCACGCGAACCGTAGGCCTGGAGGTCGAGTCGGTCGAATATTTGATCGCGTTGTCGACGATGTTGGACAGCGCCTGGCCAATCAGCTCGCGATTGCCGTTGACGGCGAAGGAACCTTGCACCGAAGTTTCGAGCGTCACGCCCGCCTCCTCCGCTACCGGCTCGTAGAGTTCGACGACGTCGTGCACGGCAGCGGCCAGATCAACCCTGGTGGTGCTTTCCGAGGAATAGCCGGCTTCCAGTCGCGAGATCATCAGGATGGCGTTGAAGGTCTTTATCAGCTGATCGGATTCGGCGATCGTTCCTTCCAGCGCCTGCCGGTAGTCGCTGGTGTTGTGCTTGCCGGAAAGCGTCGCCTCGGCGCGATTGCGCAGCCTGGTCAGCGGCGTCTTCAGGTCGTGGGCGATGTTGTCGGAGACCTGCTTCAGGCCCTCGTTCAGCGTGGCGATCCTGGCCAGCATGGAATTGAGGTTTTCCGACAGCCGGTCGAACTCGTCGCCGGCGCCGGTGACCGGCAGCCGGCCGGAAAGATCGCCGCCCATGATACGGCGGCTCGCCTCGGACACGCTGTCGATGCGCTTCAGCGCCGCGCGCCCGACGAAGAACCAGATCAGCAGCCCGCCGACGCCCATCATGCCGAGCGCCAGCATCAAGGCGCGGCGAATGACGGCGCGGAAGCGCTCCGGCTCGCCGAGGTCGCGGCCGACCAGCATGATCATCTGGTTGGGCAGGCGCAGCACCAGGGCAATGGCGTTGTGGCCTTTCTCGCCTTCGGCCTGGACTTCGCTCTGGGCGGGCTCGTTCGGGTCGGAGACCGGGTTGCGCTGCCGCTCGAGCTCGCCCTCACCGAAGCGGCGGTAGGAGAACGGCTCGGTGGTCCAGCCCTCGGCCTCGATCACGCCCGGCTCCAGGCTCTGCACGTTGCCGGTCAGGATCTGGCCGTTGGCATCGGCGATCAGATAGAGATTGGCGCCGGGCTGGCGGGAGCGCTGCTCGACGACACGGACCAGCAGCGGCAAGCCGCCGCGCTGATAGGCGCGGGCGAGGCCGAGCACCTCGTCGTTGATCGTGTCCTGGGTCTGGCCGGTCAGCATGCGCGCCGACAGCGAGGTCATGTAGAACACGAGCAGCACCGCGCAGATGGCGAACAGCAGGAGGTAGAGCGCCGAAAGCCGCGCTGCCGTCGTCTTCATGATGGCCGGCACGGAAAGAGTCATGGGGTTCTAGCCGCTTTTCAGCATGTAGCCGGCGCCGCGAACCGTGTGCAGGATCGGCTTGTCGAAGCCCTTCTCGATCTTGCCCCGCAGCCGCGAGATATGAACGTCGATGACGTTGGTCTGCGGATCGAAATGGTAGTCCCAGACATTCTCGAGCAGCATGGTGCGCGTCACCACCTGGCCGGCATGGCGCATCAGATATTCGAGCAGGCGGAACTCGCGCGGCTGCAGCGTTATCTCGCGCCCGGCGCGGCGCACCGAGTGCGACAGCCGGTCGAGTTCGAGATCACCGACCCGGTAGACGGTTTCGGCTTCCCTGGCGCTGGCGCGGCGGTTCAGCACCTCGACGCGGGCGAGCAGTTCGGAAAAGGCGTAGGGCTTGGTCAGATAGTCGTCGCCGCCAGCGCGCAGACCGGTGACCCGGTCGTCGACTTCGCCGAGCGCCGACAGGATCAGCACGGGCGTCGTATTGCCCCGGGACCTGAGCCCGGCAATGACGGACAGGCCATCGCGGCGCGGCATCATGCGATCAACGACCATGACGTCATAGTCGCCGGAATCGGCGAGCGCGAAGCCGGTTTCGCCGTCGCCGGCGACATGGGCGGTATGGCCGGCCTCGGCGAACGCCTTCTGCAGGTAGTCGGCTGCCTCGCGATCGTCTTCTATGACGAGAATCTTCATAGAACCGTTATACGCGATTTCGCTGGAAGATTGAGTGGCCGGCATATGCATCGTGGCCTTCTCCATGGCGTATCGCGAACAAAGTGATTCAGGGATACGCGGTAAGTCTTTGTTTTAGCATGTCGTAGCCTAAAACCGCTTCACGCCTTGAGCGGCATGTTCGAGCGGCAGCGGGCGATGGGAGGCCCGCTGCCGCTGGGGCGGAACACGATGACTGACTAACGTATTCAGGCCCCGTGCTTTCCCGTGCGGCGGCTCGGGGGTGTTGAAAACCGCCGCACCGGAAAAGTCGACCACTAGAGCGCCGCGCGTCCTCTTGGACGCGCAAAGGACGCTCTAGCACCTTGAATCGGCGCATGAGCCTTTCCGAAAACGGAATACGTGTTCGGGGTCATGCGCTCAGCCCTTGGCGACAGGCAGTGCGACGAAGCGGTTGCTGTCGTCGCGGGTGATCTGCATCAGCACCGCCTTGCGGCCGGACTTCACCGCGTCGGCCATCGCCTTGTCGACGTCGCCGGCGCCGTTCACTTCCGCCGAATTGACGGAGGTGATGACGTCGCCGGGCTGGATGCCGCGATCGGCGGCATCGCTGTCCGGGTCGACATCGGTCACCACAAGGCCCTTGCCATTGTCAGACTTGGTGACGGTCAGGCCGAGATCGGCGAGCGTGTCGGTCTTCGGCGCGGGGGCAGGCTGCTGGTCGGCCGAGGCCTGCTTGTCGCTCGACGGCAGCTTGCCGAGATCGACCTTAACCGCCTCGCTCTTGCCGTTGCGCCACACCGTGACATCGACAGATTTGCCGGGCGGGTATGCGCCAATCAGGCGGGCGAGTTCCTTCGGCGAAGCAACGTCCTTGCCGTCCACCTGGGTGATCACGTCACCGGCGGTGATGCCGGCCTTCTTGCCGGGACCGTTGTCCTGCGCGCTGGCAACGAGCGCGCCCTTGCCGGACCCAAGGCCAAGCGACTCGGCGATTTCGGGCGTGACCGGCTGGATCTCGACACCGAGCCAGCCGCGCTGCACGGTGCCGTTCTTCATCAGATCCTGCACGACCTGCTTGGCGGTCGAAGCGGGAATATCGAAGGCAATGCCGACGCTGCCGCCCGAGGGCGAGAAGATCGCGGTGTTGATGCCGACAACCTGGCCGTTGAGGTTAAAGGTCGGGCCGCCCGAATTGCCGCGGTTCACCGAGGCGTCGATCTGGATGAAGTCGTCATAGGGACCGGCGCCGATATCGCGGCCGCGGGCCGAAACGATGCCTGCGGTAACCGTGCCGCCGAGGCCGAACGGATTGCCGACAGCCACCACCCAGTCGCCGACGCGAACCTTGGAATCATCGGCGAAGTCGACATAGGTGAACTTGTTGCCGTCATCGACCTTGAGCACCGCAAGATCGGTGCGCGGATCGGTGCCGATCAGCTTGGCGTCGAGTTCCTTGCCGTCATTGGTCACCACGGTGAAGGCGGTGCCCTCCTCGACGACATGGTTGTTGGTGACGAGATAGCCGTCATCGGAGATGAAGAAACCGGACCCTTGCGCCACCGGCCGCGGCTGGTCGTTGTTGCGGTCACGGTGTCCAAAACGGCGCATTCCGTTCGGGCCCTGATCGCCGCCTTGATCGCCAAAGCCGCGGAATTCGCGGAAGAAACGCTTCAGCTGCGGGTTGTCGGGAAGATTGCCTAAGCCGTCCTCGTCGTCCATCTGGCCGGAACCGTCATCGGCCGTCGGCTGGATCTTGGCCTTGACGCGCACGCTGACGACCGCCGGCGAAACGCGCTCGACCACATCGGCGAAGCTCGGGACCTGCGGTGCCTCGACACGCACGGCGTCGGCCAGCACCGGGGCTGTCCCGGTGGCAACAGCACCAAAGCCGATCGCGCCGGCAATGGCCAGGGATGCGGCTGCGGCCAGCAGGCGTTTGCGGGTGCGTAGATATGAATTGGGGGCAACATTCATGGTTCTCGTATCCTCTTTTCAAGGGACGCCCCTTGATTGGCATCCTCGACAAAGGAAATAGAGAGCCGCACATTACGGCGCCATTTCCGGTACATGAAACTTTCGTAATGTATCGATCAATCGCGGCGGAGCATCTTGTCCAGCGCCGCCTGTTCCTCGGCAGTTAATACAGCGGTCGCCGTCGAACGGCGCGAGCGGGCGGCCAGCAGGATGAATGTCCCGCCAACGAGCAGCAGAAGAACTGGCGTCCCCCAGAGCAAGACATTGCGCAGATTGAAGCGTGGCTTCAGCAGCACGAATTCGCCGTAGCGCGAAACGACATAGTCCATCACCTGCCGGTCGGTATCGCCGGCGACCAGGCGCTGGCGCACAAGGATGCGCAGGTCGCGGGCGAGGTCGGCATCAGACTCGTCGATCGACTGGTTCTGGCAGACCATGCAGCGCAAGCCTTCCGACAAAGCCCGCGCCCTTGCCTCGAGCGCCGGGTCGGCCAGCACCTCGTCGGGCTTGACCGCCTGCGCGACGCCAGCGAACAACAGCACCAGCAGCAGGACCAGCGAGGCCAGCGTGACCCTTTGCCTCATGACGAGCTCGCCGATGGCACCGCGCCCGCCGGCTTGCGGCGCGACGGCGCGCCGACGCGCAGGCGACGGTCAAGCAGCGACATCGCCGCGCCCGCCATCATCACCAGTCCGCCGCCCCAGATCAGCGTCACCAGCGGCTTCCACCACAGACGAACGACCACAGAGCCATCGCTGCCCTCGTCGCCAAGCGAAAGATAGAGCTGGCTGAAGCCGATCGTCCTGATGCCGGATTCGGTTGTGGTCATCTGGCGCACCGGATATGAGCGCTTGGCCGAGGTGATCTCGCCTGCGACGCTACCGTCGGCGCCAAGCAGGGCGAAGCGGCCGCGATCCTCACTGTAGTTAGGCCCCTGGGCCGGATAGAGCCCCTCGAAGCGCAGCTTGTGGCCGGACAGTTCGACGGTCTCGCCGGCATGCATCGCCAAGATTTTTTCGGTGCCGAAGCAAAGCGTGCCGACAATGCCGAGCGTTGTCAGCCCGAGGCCGAGATGCGCAAGCGCTGTGCCGAAGACCGAGCGCGGCAGGCCGGCGAAGCGCCTGAGCATGGTGGCGGGCGCGACGGTGCCGAAGCCGGATTTGACGGCGAGATCGGTGAGCGCGCCGCAGATCAGCCAGAAGGCAAGGCCGACACCGAGTGCCGCCAACACCGAAGCGCCATCGATGAACAGGGCCGTCACCAGCACGGCGAGCAGCGCCGCCGCGAAAGCCGCCATCAGGCGCTGGGCGACGGCGAAAATGTCGCCGCGCTTCCAGGCGAGGAGCGGCCCGAACGGCACGACGACCAGCAGCGGCACCATCAGCGGGCCGAATGTCAGGTTGAAGAACGGCGCGCCGACCGAAATCTTGTCGGCAGACAGGGCTTCGACGACGAGCGGGTAGAGCGTGCCGACCAGCACGGTGGCGGTGGCGGTGGTCAGGAACAGATTGTTCAGGACCAGCGCGCCTTCGCGCGAGATCGGGTGAAACAGGCCGCCGGCCGTCAGCCGGGAGGCGCGTAAGGCAAACAGCGCCAGCGAGCCGCCGATGAACAGCGTCAGGATGCAGAGGATGAACACGCCACGCGTCGGATCGGTGGCGAATGCGTGCACCGAGGTCAGCACGCCGGAACGCACCAGGAAGGTGCCGAGCAGCGACAGTGAGAAGGTCAGGATCGCCAGAAGCAGCGTCCAGATCTTCAGCGCCGAGCGCTTTTCCATGACGATCGCCGAATGCAGCAGCGCCGTGCCCGCCAGCCACGGCATGAAGGATGCGTTCTCGACCGGATCCCAGAACCAGAAGCCGCCCCAGCCGAGCTCGTAATAAGCCCAGTAGGAGCCCATGGCGATGCCGCCGGTGAGGAACATCCAGGCAACCAATGTCCACGGCCTTACCCAGCGCGCCCACGAAGCGTCAATGCGGCCCTCGATGAGGGCAGCGACAGAGAAGGAAAAGCAGATCGAGAAACCGACATAGCCGAGATAAAGCAGCGGCGGATGGATGGCGAGGCCGAGGTCCTGCAGGATCGGGTTGAGATCGCGGCCCTCGATAGGCGCCGGATTGAGCCTGACGAACGGGTTCGACGTCGTCAGGATGAACAGGAAGAAAGTGGCGCCGATCGCTCCCTGCACGGCAAGCACATTGGCCCGGAGCGTCGCCGGAAGATTGCCGCCGAAGACGGCGACGAGCGCGCCGAAGAAGGTCAGGATCAGTACCCAGAGCAGCATCGAACCTTCGTGATTGCCCCAGGTTCCGGTGATCTTGTAGATCAGCGGCTGCAGCGAATGCGAGTTCTCCCAGACGCTCTCAACCGAGAAGTCGGAGCCGGCGTAGGCGGTTGCCAGCGCCACGAAAGACAGCGCCGTCAAGGCAAAGCCGGTCAGCGCGGCCGGTGCGCCGACGGCCATCATCTTATGGTTGCCGGTGCGCGCACCGAACAGCGGCACCATCGTCTGCACCAGGGCCAGCGCAAACGCCAGGATCAGGGCGAAATGTCCGGTTTCAACCATTGTCACCGCACCCGCTAGTCACTCTTGCTCTCCTGCCATACGCCCTTGGCCTTGAGGCCGTCGGCCACTTCCTTGGGCATATAGGTCTCGTCATGCTTGGCCAGCACGCTGTCGGCGACAAAGATTCCGTCAGGGCCAAACGAGCCTTCGGTGATCACGCCCTGTCCTTCCCGGAAGAGGTCGGGAAGAATGCCGGTATAGGTGACCTTGACGTCCTTCTGGTTGTCGGTCACCGAAAAGGCGACGGTGGCGCCTTGGCTACGCTCGACCGTGCCTTTTTCGACGAGACCGCCGAGCCTGATGCGCTGGCCCGGCTGAAGGCTGGCGGTGGCCAGATCAGCCGGCATGTAGAAATAGGAGGCCTTCTGGCCAAGCGCATAGAAGGTCAGCCCCGTGGCAACACCGAGAAACCCTAGCCCCGCTGCGATCACCGACAGTCGTTTCTGCTTGCGCGTCATCGTCTACTCCGTCGCCGTCACGCCAAGCGAGGCGGCAAAGGCGGTGAATTTCCTGGCCTGGTCACTGTCCGCGCCAAAGACGGCGATACCGCGATTGAGCGCGTCACGCGCCTGATCTGTCTTGCCCAGCACGGCATAGGAACGAACGAGCTGCATCCACCCTTCCTCGTCGCGCGGATTTTGCCGAAGCCTTTCGTCGAGGCCGGCAACCATGGTGCTGATCATGGCTTGCCGGTCCTGCGGCGACATCGAGGAAGCAGCATCGATATCCTCGGCGGTCGGCCCTTTCGCGGGCGCCTCCGAAGCGACGCTGCGGGCGGCGGATTCGGCCAGCGCCTGCTCGACGGCGCCGCGCCACGGCGAGCCCTGCGGCAAGGCGGCAAGCATCTTTTGCCAGGCCGCCGTGGCTTCAGCTATGCGGCCTTCCTGTGCCATGCCCATGGCGAGATAGAACGAGGCCTTCGGATTGGCCGGATCGAGCTTCAACGCCGCCTCGAAAGCCGCCTGCGCTTCGGCGGAGACAATGCCGCCGGCCGCATTGGCGATCGCCTCGCCAAGACCCGCCTGGCGGGCGGCGCTGTCGCCGTCGAGGCGGATGGCGTTGCGATAGGCGGTCACCGCATCGGCGTATCGCTGCATACGCAGATAGACCGGCGCCAGCACGTCCCAGCCGCGGCCATCGGATGGGTTGGCCGCCAGGTGCGCCTCGGCGCGGGCTATCAGCTCGTCGACCGAGCTGTCGGCGGGGTTCTTGGCCAGGCGTTCGCTGAGCGGCTGCGACGGCAGGTCGGGTGAGCCGAGCTGGCCATAGAGGCCCCAGCTGACCAGCGGAACCAGCAGCACGGCCGCCGTCGCCACCAGCCTTGTCGACCGCGACGGCTGCGTCGTCGTCTCGTCGGCGTGGCCGGCATTGCTCAGGCGAAGGATGCGGCGGGCGATTTCGGCGCGTGCCTCTTCGGCCTC
The DNA here is from genome assembly GCF_040320645.1 of Mesorhizobium sp. M0633. Taxonomy (NCBI): domain Bacteria; kingdom Pseudomonadati; phylum Pseudomonadota; class Alphaproteobacteria; order Hyphomicrobiales; family Phyllobacteriaceae; genus Mesorhizobium; species Mesorhizobium sp. M0633. The sequence continues at coordinate 6,354 of NZ_JAMYQC010000015.1, read as the reverse complement.
CATTGGCTGGATCAGGCCACGCGCCATATCGCGGTCAAGCTCGGCCAGCTGGTCGCGATAGACTTCAAGATCGTGATCGCCGGCAGCGGACGCGTTCTTCGATCCGCCGGCCAAGGGCAGCAGCACCGCCAGGCTTGCGCCCAGCGTCAGGATTGCGGCTATGACCCAGAACAGCATGGCTCTTCCAATAGAACGAGACCCTTGCCCTGCCAACACAAGCGTGCTGCGACGCTTTGGCGGGGCCGCTCCGATCGATAATGCATGTCGCGCAAAAGTGTGCAGCGGTTTTGCGATAACGACCATGCATCAAAACAAGAACCTAAAGCGCGTCGCATGAGGCCGGTCGAACGCGACGCGCTTTAGTGCCGGACCGGAATCGGCGGATCGACGGCCGGCCAGCTACGTCAGCGGCGTCCAGCTGCCGTCGGCATTGCGGCAGGCGGTTCCGCGCGCGGTGGCGCCGGCGGTGCCGGTAAACACCGTATGGGTGTATTGCCGGCAGTCCTGCGAGCCGACGCGATAGGGCTGGGCGGCGACCACTTCGCCGCGATGGGCCGAACCGTCGCTCTTCCAAGCCACTTTCTGGCCGCTCGCCGTGTATTCAAGCGCCTTGTATTCCGCCTCGAGCGCGCTGCGCTTCTCGGTCTCACTCAGGCCGGCGCCGATAGAGCCGCCGACGAGGCCGCCGCCCATGGCGGAGATGATCGTCGTCGCCACCTTGGCGCCGCTGGGGGGCGTCGCGGCCGGCGTCACCGTAACGGCCGGGCCCTTGTCGAGCGTTGTGCAGCCGGAGACGGCGAGCAGGGCGGAAACGAGCGCGACGCGAATCTTCATGCCAATACCGGCTTTCTTGAGCTGGACCGCCGCGCTGTCAGCAGCTGGTGCGGCCATAATGTCGATGTTTGTCGGAAATTTGGCCGCAGCCGGCCACCTGGAAAAGCAATCTGGAAAAGCATTACTGAAGGCTCCGCAATCGAACCATCGCCTTCAATCCACCCATGACGGATCGTTCCAGCGCCAGGGAGCCTCCATACTCGTTGACAAGGTCGGCGACAATGGCAAGTCCGAGCCCGCTGCCCGGTTTTGTCTCGTCGAGACGCCGGCCGCGCTGCAACACCTCGCGCGCCTTGTCGTCGGGAATGCCGGGGCCGTCATCCTCGATGCTGATCTCGAACAGGTTGGCTGCGCCTTCCGTGCCAGCGCCACCCTTGCTGGAGATTGGCTTGACCGAAACGGCGACCGCGCTCCTTGCCCATTTCATCGCATTGTCGAGCAGATTGCCGAGCAGCTCCTCCAGGTCCTCGCGTTCGCCGGCAAAGACGATGTCGGTGGCCGGCAGTGAGAGCGACAGCGCCGTCTGCGGGTTGAGCTTCTGCAGCACCCGAACCATGCGCTGGACCAGCGGCGCCACCGGCGTACGGTAGACGACGCTGTCGCGCTGCGCGGCGACGCGGGCACGTTGCAGATAATGGTCCACTTGCTTTTGCATGGAAGCGGCCTGCTCGGCGATCAGCTGGCCCTTGGCGCCACCCAGCGCCCGTCCCTCGTTGAGCAGCACGGCAAGCGGCGTCTTCAGCGAGTGAGCCAGGTTGCCGACCTGTGTGCGCGACCGCTCGACGATACGCCTGTTGTTTTCGATCAGCGCATTGGTCTCGTTGGCGAGCGGCTCGATCTCGGCCGGGAAACGGCCGTCTAGGCGCTGCGCGGTTCCTTCGCGCACCATGGCAAGCGCATTCCTGACCCGGCGCAGCGGCTGCAGACCGAGCAGGATGGCAATCGCATTGATGGCGATCATGCCGACGCCGAACAGCGACAGATAGGTCAAAAGGCGCCGCTGGAAGGTGGCGATTTCCTGCTCGAGCTCGGTCTGGTTGCCCATGACGCGGAAGCGCGCGGCGCGGTTTTTCGCATCGAGCACGAACTCGCTCTCGAACACCTCCAACTGCTCGCCTTCGATGCCGTCCGCTGAATAGCTGCGCTGGAAGCTGGCATTGAAGGGCACCTCGGCAACGCTTGGCGACGGGATCGCCTTGGTCATCGACGACGAATGGAGATCGCCGTGCACGCCTTCCGAGGCAGGCTCGACCGACCAGTACCAGCCGGAATTCGGTTCCGAGAACCTCAAATCACCAAGGTCGGGGGCGCCGGTCAATTGGCCGCTTTCAGAAACGCCGACCGAGCCGATCAGGTTGAACAGATGCGCCGAAAGCAGGCTGTCGAAACCGCGCTCGCTGGCCTGGCGATAGAGCGTGGTGATCAAGGTGAAGATGACGACCAGAGTGAGGATCGCCCAGACCGTGGAAAAGGCGATGACGCGAAACGCCACCGAACGCGGCCATGACCGCAGCGACGGCGTGTTCGAGACGGCGGGTTTTGTAGGCAGCGGTTCCGCGTTACGCCTCCGGCTTACGCATGCGGTAGCCCATGCCGCGAACAGTTTCGATCATGTCGATGCCCATCTTCTTGCGAAGCCGTCCGACAAAGACCTCGATCGTGTTGGAATCGCGGTCGAAATCCTGGTCGTAGAGATGCTCGACCAGCTCGGTCCGGGACACCACCTCGCCCATGTGGTGCATCAAATAGGCAAGCAAGCGGAATTCGTGCGAGGTCAGCTTCAGCGGCACGCCGTCGACGTCGGCCTTGGAGGCCTTGGTGTCGAGGCGGAGCAGCCCGCAGGTCAGTTCGGACGAAGCGTGCCCGGCAGCACGCCGGATCAAGGCCCGCACCCTGGCCAGGATTTCCTCGATGTGGAAGGGTTTGGTGACGTAGTCGTCGGCGCCGGCGTCGATGCCGGCAACCTTGTCGCTCCAGCGGTCGCGTGCCGTCAGGATCAGCACCGGCATCTTGCGGCCGCCGCGCCGCCAGCGCTCGACCACGCTGATGCCGTCCATCTGCGGCAGGCCGATATCGAGCACCGCGGCATCATAGGGCTCGGTGTCGCCGAGAAAGTGCCCTTCCTCGCCGTCGAAAGCGCGGTCGACGACATAGCCGGCATCGACCAGCGCATCGCCGATCTGCCGGTTGAGATCCTTGTCATCTTCGACGACGAGTACGCGCATGCGGAAGGCCTGTTGAAGCTGTTCAGATATAGGCCGATTCCGGCAGACTGGGAAACGGCACGGTTCAGTTCAGCGGAACGACGATCTCCGAGCGACGAGGACGCTGCCCGTCCTTGCCCGGAACGAGCACGACGATGACGCAGACCGGCTGGCCGCCGCGTGTCGACTGCGAGGCCTTGGCCAAGGTGCCGCCATTCTGCTCGGCCACCTGCTGGCCGATCGCGTAGCAGTCGGAGGCGGCGAGGACGACCGGCTGCGGCTGCTCGGGCACGACAACGGGGATCGCCATCGCTTGCGACGCAAGCAGACCGGCGGCTGCGAGCGCCAGTGCCGCGGTCCGGAAGTGGGGGCGAAGGATCTTCATGGTCAGCGTTCTAACGCGCCGGTGCTGAACGTGATATGAACGGTGAACGCTCGAATGCATGCCCGCCACACCCCTGAAGCGCGAGATTACCGGATTGCCATTTCGCCGCCCGGCTCCGCGAAATCGCCAATGTTTAACCTAGCCCTCCAATCCTTCGCCGACAACCGGCATCATCTGGCGGGCAGGACCATTTGGGAGGACGAAGCATCCGGCCCAAGACAACCGATGGCAGTTCAGGCGAACCGAACCTGAAACAAAAAACCCGCCTCTGCGGCGGGTCGCTGGCGTCATCAGCACCATAGGGAAATTAGTAGCATAGCTGCCGGCACAAAGCAAGAACAAAATTGCCCGATTTGCAAAAAGTGCCCGGTGGTCAGCCCTCGTCCTTGATCACGGCGCGGAAGCGCAGCAGCCCGTGATGGGCCGAAAGGTCCTCGTCGTAGCGGGCTTCGGCGAATTCGAGCTTGAGGTAGGCGCGGCGATGTTCGCCGAGCGAGAGAGCCGTATCGCGCAGGCGGGTGCTAACAAGGTCCATGATGTCATTGGTTTCCTTGCTGGCCTCTGATTTCGACCAGACATGCAACGTCAGCAACTGTTCTGCGTCGTTCTCCATCCCCGTTGCCCAATCGTAGACGCTGGTGCGGCCGAAGGTCATGTGGGGGAACGCAACATTTTCCGGCGCATGGTCGAACAATCTTGCATCGCCCAGTGCCGCCGACAGGTGGGGATCGCCGTTCACTGCCTCGAATATGGCCCTCTGCAATTCGACGGCCGGCGCGGTCATCGTCTTTCCCTTCGCCCGTCGCCTCGACCTCCCGGCTGCGTAGCTGCGTTGCATGAAGGCATCCCGGCAAAGCGCGAATCAGCGCGTCTCATGCGGATTATGAACCTTCATGATCTCGGCAATAAGCCCTGCTCCTGCAACCCGCGACGTTTCGCATCACGGACGCCCTTTAGGGTGATGCCAACCCGCGAATTCATTTGGCATGCATGGAGTTTGAAAGAACGGTGCTATGAAGATGTCTGGTTTCCAAACATTCGAGGTCGGTTTCTGCGCGAGCCATCGCTGCTGCGGAAAGCTTGGGGTCAAGGCGCCGCCGGTCGCGATTGCGGCGCCGACTATGTCGATGACATCAAGAGCTTGGTGAGCCGCACTCGGGAGATGCTCTCGGCGCACGGTAGCCTGGCCTTGAAACTGTCCGTCGTTTTGTGGACGGAGCTTGTCCTAGCGGCAGTATTCTTAATCGCCCAGGCCTGACCGAGATCGCCCAGGCCTCATCGAGCGACATTCATCGATCGGGCGGAAACCAAAGGACGCCAGGATGGCAAACCGCTACGCACTGCGCATGGAGCATCCCCACAGCTGGACCGTCTTCGACGTCTTCACCGGCCAGCCGGTCGAGCTCAAGCATCAGCTCATGGTCGGCATGAATACGCGCGATGCAGACGCGATGAAGTCGACCGGCTGAACAGTCGCGACGTCAAGCGGCGAGCCAAGGCGGATCGCAAGTCCTGAGCAACCGTCCTGTGAGCGATCTCGAAGGATCTAGCGAAAATCGGCTGCAGTCAGCACGTACATGCTCCTGCGGGTACGGGCATAGGCATTCCTGGCGACGTCATGAATTGAGCTGGAAGCCGTGTCGAAGGCCGCCAGATAGGTAGCTTCTGAAGCCGCCGTTCCCGGCTGCATCTTGGAAATGGCATCGGTTGCGACAGAGAAGGAAATCTGGAACATGCCGTCATGGCCAACGAAGCGAATGCGTTTGCTTGCCTCGTCGTAGCTGCGGCTGGGGTTGGGAAATGTCAGGCTCATGATTTGGCCTCCGTCGATGCAGATACGGCCTTCTTAACTGTCCGCGACGCCCGCTTCTTCTTTGGTGCGACCGGATTCAGAGCTTCCGCCGCGCGGTCCGCCTCTTCCTTGGCCAGTCGCAATTCCCTCAGCCTTGCCGTTTTGATGCTCCTCGCCTTGGCCTCCGAGAGATATTCGGCAGTTGCTTTGTTCCGCTCTGCCGTCTTCTTCTGATTTTCCATGAAGCGAGCCTGAGCTTTTTCCATGATGTTCTGATTGCCTTCGGCCATCGGTAAAATCTCCCTTGAAGCGAAAGTCATGAATGTGAACTTCATCGTAAAATAGGTGTTCAAAGACAGAAATTCAATTTCATTAATATTCCGCAAGACCCGAACACCAGGGCATGACTAGGCAAGATAATACGTTCAATATTTTATATGCCCTCTGAATATTTTTTGGCACTCCTATCAATCGAGTGCCAAGGCGCCTATAGAGAGGGGGCGGCCGCCTAAGCCGGCCCCAGAAAGAGTCCCCATGAAATTCCGGCCACTCCACGATCGCGTCGTCATTCGGCGCGCCGAAAGCGACACCAAATCCAAGGGCGGCATCATCATCCCCGACAATGCCAAGGAAAAACCGCAGGAAGGCGAAGTGATCGCTGTCGGGCCGGGCGCGCGGGACGAAAGCGGCGCGCTGATCCCGCTCGACGTCAAGGCCGGCGACCTCATTCTGTTCGGCAAATGGTCCGGCACCGAGGTCAAGATAGACGGCGAGGACCTTCTGATCATGAAGGAGGCCGACATCATGGGCATCATCGAAAAAAGCGAGATGGGCATCATCGACAAGACCGTGGCTGCCAAGAAGGCCGCCTGATTGGAAGGCCGCGCGCCCTCCCGCGCGCGCAAAGGACGCTCCGAGCTTTGATTCAGGCGCTGCAAGCGTCTTGCCACGACAACCGAACTGGAAAAGATCATGTCTGCCAAGGAAATCAAATTCTCCACCGACGCGCGTGACCGCATGCTGCGCGGCGTCGAAATCCTCAACAACGCCGTCAAGGTGACGCTCGGCCCCAAGGGCCGCAACGTCATCATCGACAAGGCCTATGGCGCGCCGCGCATCACCAAGGACGGGGTGACGGT
>NZ_JAMYQC010000014.1:0-154952 GCF_040320645.1 Mesorhizobium sp. M0633 | reverse complement strand
GATACCAGGTCGAAAATCGTCTCGTCCGACGCCGCCAGCCCGTCCGCCAGACTCAACTGACCCAGAACACGATCCGCCATCCCGAATCTCCCTGCTTCGACCAAATCACAGAATCACCAATCGGCTTCTGTGCAAAGGTCTCACACAAGGGGAGAAGGGGAGACGCTACGAGCGAGATCGTTTCACGTGAAACAGTACCCACCTATTCTTGGGCCCGTGTTTCACGTGAATCACCGCCGGTGCTCCTTCCCTTATGTTTCACGTGAGTCATTTTCCAATACAAAACTGCGAAAAAATCACATCGAGCATGTCTTCGACATCGACCGACCCAACGATTCGTCCGAGCCGATCCGCCGCCAGGCGCAGCTCCTCGGCCTGCAGTTCCTGGCCGCGATCACAACTGGCCACTGCTGCGAGCAGGAAGCGTTTCGTCTCGTTGAGCAGCTCGACATGCCGCAGCCGCGACGGCAGGATATCGCCGGCCTTGCCGATCTGGACTGCGGCACGACGCCCGATCTCGTCCAGCAGTTCGGTCAGACCCGTGCCGTCCCGCGTCGAGATAGCGAAATCATAGTGCGCCGCGGGCGAGGGCGATTTGCCCCCCAACAGGTCAATTTTTGTTCCGACCCTCAGCGCCTGAATGTCGCTCGTCAGCACACCGATCGCGATTGGGTCTGCCAGATCCTCCAGCAGCAACAGCAGATCAGCGCTGTGCGCCTTGGTCCTGGCTTTCTCGATGCCGATCGCCTCGATCATGCCAGGCGCCTCGCGCAGACCGGCGGTGTCGGTTACCCTGACCCGCACCCCTTCCAGGTCCAGTGCCACCTCGAGCAGGTCGCGGGTCGTGCCCGGCTCGTCGGTGACGATGGCCGCTTCGCGCCGCGCCAAGGCGTTGAACAGGCTGGACTTGCCGGCATTCGGCGCGCCGAGGATTACCACTTCGAACCCATCGCGAATGATTTCGGCAGCGCGGAAGCCGGCGACGTGGCGCTCTATTTCCCCGATCATCGCCCGGACATCGGACCAGACTGTATCGGCGACCGAGCCCGGCACGTCATCCTCGTCGGCAAAGTCGATCTCGGCCTCGATCATCGCGCGGGCGTGGATCAGCCGTCGGCGCCAGCCCAGATAGAGTTCGCTCTGCACGCCTTGGGCGTTGTGAACGGCAAAGCGCCGCTGCGCCTCGGTTTCGGCGTTGATGAGATCGGCCAGCGCCTCGGTTTCGACCAGATCGAGCTTGCCGTTGAGAAAGGCGCGGCGGGTGAATTCGCCAGGCTCGGCATGCCTGACGCCGTCGAAGGAGGCGATCGTTTCCAGCATCCTCGCCACAACGGCGCGCCCGCCATGCACATGGAACTCTGCAACGTCCTCGCCGGTAAAACTGTCGGGACCGGCAAAGAAGACGACCAGGCCGCTGTCCAGCACCGATCCGTCGGGCGCCCGGAACTTGCGATAGGTGGCAACGCGGTTTGACACCTTCGATCCCGCAATCGTTTCGACAGCGAATCGACTCTGCGGCCCGGAAATCCGGATCACTGCAATGCCGGCCGGCAGGCGCCCGCTCGACAGCGCCACGATGGAGTCTTTTGAAATCATTTGCCCGCTCTGCCGAAGCGCCCTAGCTATGCTTGTTCAATCCGCCATCGAGTAGCGCCGTGACATTGCCTGCACAAAACCTGCTTGCCGAAGAGGCCAGCCCCTATCTGCAGCAGCACAGCGGCAATCCGGTGCACTGGCGGCCATGGTCGCCCGCCGCTCTGGCCGAAGCAAAGGTGCTGCAGCGTCCGATCCTGCTCTCTGTCGGCTACGCCGCGTGCCATTGGTGCCACGTCATGGCGCATGAGAGCTTCGAGAACGACGAGGTCGCCGCCGTCATGAACCGTCTCTTCGTCAATATCAAGGTCGACCGCGAGGAGCGCCCCGACATCGACCAGATCTACATGGCGGCATTATCCTCGATGGGTGAGCAGGGCGGCTGGCCGCTGACCATGTTCCTGACGCCGGAGGGCAAGCCGTTCTGGGGCGGCACTTACTTTCCACGCGAAGCCCGCTACGGCCGGCCGGGTTTCGTCCAGGTGCTGGAGGCGGTTGACAAGGCTTGGCGGGAGAAGAAAGAAAGCCTCAACCAGAGTGCCGACGGCCTGACCACGCATGTCGAGACGCGGCTGGCGGGCAGCCATGGCAAGGCCGTGCTCGACCGCGGCATGCTGGCGAACCTCGCCAATGGCATTGACGGCATGATCGACCGCGATTTGGGCGGTCTGCGCGGCGCGCCGAAATTCCCCAACGCGCCGTTCATGCAGAGCCTCTGGCTGTCCTGGCTGCGCGACGGCACCGCATCCCACCGCGACACTGTTCTCCTAAGCCTCGAAAAGATGGTGGCCGGCGGCATCTATGACCATATTGGCGGCGGACTCAGCCGCTACTCGACCGACGCCGAATGGCTGGTCCCGCATTTCGAAAAAATGCTCTACGACAATGCCCAGCTCATCCGCTTGTGCAATTGGGCCTATGCGTCAACCGGCAAGGAATTGTTCCGGCTGCGAATCGAAGAGACGATTGCCTGGCTGTTGCGCGAAATGCGAGTCAAGGGCGATGCCTTTGCCGCCAGCCTTGATGCCGATAGCGAGGGCGAGGAGGGGTTGTACTACACCTGGAGCAGGGATGAGCTCGAAGCAGCCCTTGGCGACGATTCAGCATTGTTTTTCAAATACTTCACGCTTGCCGGTACGCATGGTTGGGAAGGCAAGCCGATCATTTGCCAGACTGATGCTCAACAGGCGCAGAGCGTCGTCGATCGTGACCTTCTCGTTCCGCTCAAGCAAAGGCTGCTGGCAGCGAGGGAACAGCGCGTGCGGCCCGGGCGTGACGGCAAGGCCCTGACCGACTGGAACGGCTTTATGATCGCAGCCCTTGCCGAGGCCGGACGGTCGCTTGGCCGATCCGACTGGATCGAAGCGGCGGCAGCGGCCTTTGCCGCAATTGCGGCTGCCGGACGTGACGGCCGCCTGCCGCATTCGATGCTCGGCGCAAAGAAGCTGTTTCCGGCTCTGTCGAGCGACTATGCCGCCATGGCCAACGCCGCCATCTCACTGTTCGAGGCGACCGGCAATCCCGACTATATCGATCGCGCCGGGAACTTCATTGAGCAACTCGATCTTTGGCACCGGGACAGCGACAAGACCGGCTACTATCTGACCGCGTCCGACAGCGCGGATGTGCCGATCCGCATCCGCGGCGATGTCGACGAAGCCATTCCTTCCGCTACCGGCCAGATCATCGAAGCCCTGGTCCGATTGTCGTCGCTTTCGGGCGATCTCGATCTCTGGGAAAAAGCCTGGACAGTCGCAGAGCACGCGGGCGGGCGGGCGGAGCACCAGGGCTATGGCCAGGCGGGTATAGTCAATGCCTGTGCCTTGTCGCTTGAACCGCTGAAGCTGGTGATCGTGGATAGACCGGAGAATCCAAGGCTTGTTCCGGTTGCGAATCGAAATCCAGACCCGCGCCGGGTGGACATCGTCGTGCCTGTTGGCTCGGCGACAAATCTGCCGGCCTTGCCAGGCGGCGTCATGCCGCCAACGGCCGAGCCCGGCGCCTGGCTCTGCACGGGGCAGGTCTGCCTGCCGGTGGTGACTAGTGCCGAGGAGCTTGAGCGGCTGTTGCACCGGCAATGAGTCCAACGCGGCTCCCCCTTCTCCCCTTGTGGGAGAAGGTGGCCGAGCGAAGCTCGGTCGGATGAGGGGTGTTCCAGCTTGGCGCCGACGGAGTTCCGTCCGGCACCCCTCAACCGGCTTGGCGCTGCGCGCCAATCCACCTTCTTCCACAAGGGGAGAAGGGAAGGACGGCGCCGGCCAACCCCCTACGTATTCATCGAATCGAAGAAATCCGCGTTGGTCTTGGTCTGCTTGAGCTTGTCGATAAGGAACTCGATGGCGTCGGTCGTTCCCATCGGCGCCAGGATGCGGCGCAGCACGAAGATCTTCTGCAGGTCCTGGCGCGGAACCAGCAGGTCTTCCTTGCGGGTGCCGGATTTGAGGATGTCCATGGCCGGATAGATGCGCTTGTCCGCCACCTTGCGGTCGAGCACGATTTCCGAATTGCCGGTGCCCTTGAACTCTTCGAAGATGACCTCGTCCATGCGGCTGCCGGTATCGATCAGCGCTGTCGCGATGATGGTCAGCGAGCCGCCTTCCTCGATATTGCGGGCAGCACCGAAGAAGCGCTTCGGCCGTTGCAGCGCATTGGCGTCGACACCGCCGGTCAGCACCTTGCCGGACGACGGCACCACGGTGTTGTAGGCGCGGCCGAGGCGGGTGATCGAGTCCAGCAGGATGACCACGTCACGGCCGTGCTCCACCAGGCGCTTGGCCTTTTCGATGACCATTTCGGCGACCTGGACGTGGCGCACCGCCGGCTCGTCGAAGGTCGAGGACACCACCTCGCCCTTCACCGAGCGCTGCATGTCGGTGACTTCCTCCGGCCGCTCGTCGATCAGAAGCACGATCAAATAGCATTCCGGATGGTTGGTGGTGATCGAATGGGCGATGTTCTGCAGCAGCACCGTCTTGCCGGTGCGCGGCTGCGCCACGATCAACGCGCGCTGGCCCTTGCCGAGCGGCGCCACCAGGTCGATGACGCGCGCCGAAATATCCTTGGAGGTCGGAACCTCCATCTCCATCTTCAGCCGCGAGGTCGGATAAAGCGGCGTCAGATTGTCGAAATGGATCTTGTGGCGGATTTTTTCCGGGTCGTCGAAATTGATCGTGTTGACCTTGAGCAGCGCGAAATAGCGCTCGCCCTCTTTCGGGCTGCGGATCGGCCCTTCGACCGTATCGCCGGTCTTCAGCGAGAACCGCCGGATCTGCGACGGTGAAATATAGATGTCGTCGGGACCTGGCAGATAGTTGGCATTGGCGGAGCGCAGGAAGCCAAAGCCGTCCTGCAGCACTTCGACGACGCCGTCGCCGATGATCTCGATATCCTGGGTCGCCAGCCTCTTCAGGATCGCGAACATCAGCTCCTGCTTGCGCATGACGCTGGCATTCTCGACTTCGAGCGATTCCGCATAAGCGATCAGCTCTGGCGGTTTCTTGTTCTTGAACTCTGTGAGTTTCATTTCTTGCATCATTAGACGGACTCTGAGTAAGCTTTGGGAAAAATATCGGCGGGATGCGACAAATGCCGGGCGCGGCCGAAGCGATAAATGGGCGGCGCATGACGGGAAGGAAGACCCGTCTTTTATCGTCGGTCGGTTGAAAGAGCAAGCCGCCTTTTGCGGGCAACCGAAGACGTCAGAACGGTTTCACGATAACCAGGACGACGATGACGATCATCAGCAATGTAGGGATCTCATTGACGATCCGCCAGTGCCTTGCCGATTTTTCATTGCGGTCTTCGGCAAATTTCCGGACGGCGCCGGCGAGATAGCCATGCACGGCCGACAGGCCAACCACCGCGGCGATCTTGGCATGCAGCCAGCCGCCTTGAAAACCAAAGCCTTTCCAGGCAAGCCACAGGCCGAATGCCCAGGTGATCACCATTGCCGGATTGATGATGCCGCGCAGCAGGCGGCGCTCCATCACCTTGAAAGTCTCCGACTGGACGGAGCCTTTTTCGGCATCGGCATGATAGACCAGCAAGCGCGGCAAATAGAGCATGCCAGCCATCCAGGAGATGACGGCAATCACATGGATCGCCTTTGCCCAGGGATAGAAATCATCGGGCCCGAACAGCAACAGCAGGCCGGCCAGCACCAGGAAAATGGCGATCGCGATTGCCGCGCGGCGCATCGCGCCCTTACCGGTGTTGGTGCCGTTCGCATTGTCCGCGCCCATCATCGTCACGATGCGCTCCGCACCAGCTTGACCATCCGCTCGACATGAGCGAGCGGCGTCTCCGGCGTGATGCCATGGCCGAGATTGAAGATCAGCGGCCCGTCGCCCAGCGCCTTCAGGATCGCCCCCACGCCGTCGTCAAGCGCCTTGCCGCCGGCTACAAGCCTCAGCGGATCGAGATTGCCCTGCACGGCGCCGTCACGCTGCAATTCCTTCGCCGTCGACAATGGCACGGTCCAGTCGAGGCCCAGCCCGGTCACGCCGGTCTTCTGGCGATAGCTTCGATAGTGATCTCCCGCGCCCTTGGGAAAGCCGATGATCGGAACATTGGGATGGGCAGCCTTCACTTGCCGGACGATCGAGGCCACTGGCTCGACGCAGAACAACTCGAAAGACGCTTCGTCGAGTACGCCTGACCACGAATCGAAGATCTGCACCACGTCGGCGCCGGCCTCGATCTGGCGGATCAGATAGGCAGCCGAATGATCGGCGAGCACCTTCAGCAGCCTAAGAAAGGCCGCCGGCTCGCGATAGGCGAACAGCCTGGCCGGCGCCTGGTCGGGCGTACCGTGGCCGGCAATCATGTAGGTCGCCACCGTCCAGGGCGCACCGCAGAAGCCGATCAGCGTCGTTTCATCAGGCAGTCTGGCGCGCAACCGCCGCACCGTCTCGTAGACCGGCTCGAGATTCACGTGAAACGTTTCGCCGTCGAGAGCCGCAATTTCCGCAGCCGTGATCGGCGTCAGCAGCGGGCCGCGTCCTTCCTCGAAGCGCACGTCGCGGCCAAGCGCATGCGGCACGACAAGAATATCGGAAAACAGGATCGATGCATCGAAGCCGAAGCGTTCGATCGGCTGCAGCGTCACTTCGACGGCGAGATCCGGGTCGTAGCAAAGATCGAGGAAGGATCCGGCCCGTCTCCTCGTCTCCCGGTATTCCGGCAGATAGCGGCCGGCCTGGCGCATCATCCAGAGCGGCGGCGGAAACGCCGCTTTGCCTCTCAACACGTCCAGCACGATCCGGTCTTGAGGCATTGAGCGCTCGCCTTTCCAGGCTTCCCTATAATTAAATATTCTATTTTTAGGAATCTTATGATTCTAAGAGTCTGTTGGTTGTGGTGGTTGTCTCCTGTCCCGCTTTGCCCTCGAAAAGACCAGCCAGCATATTGTCGCGCGCTTCTCCAACGGGATTGCAGGACTTTGTGGAAAACCGCGAATTTACGACTGAAGTCAATGCGTTGCCGCCAGGCCAGGGAAATTGCCCCTGTGGATGAAGCGAAGGCAAAAAGCTCCGTCCCCGGACTTGTCCCCAACCGCCCGGAGAAGCCGACAGCACATCGAATTGTGGACAAACCGGCATCTGATACAGTCGCTTTGCGGTGGCCGAGTTTTCCGCCCGGCTTATCCACATCGGCCCACAGCCTGGAATGTATCCTGTGAACAAACCGCAGAGCTTCTTTCATCTTCACCTGATTTCCGACGCCACCGGCGAAACGCTGCTGGCCGCCGGCCGCGCGGCTTCCGCGCAATACAAGGATGCGCGCGCCATCGAACATATCTACCCGCTCATCCGCACCGAAAAGCAGGTGACGAAGGTGTTCGAGGACATCGAGGAGGAGCCGGGCATCATCCTCTACACGGTGGTCGACCAGAAGCTTGCCCGCGGCATCGACGAACGCTGTGCGGCCATGGGCCTGCCTTGCGTCTCGGTGCTGGAGCCGGTGCTGACGGTGTTCCAGTCCTATCTCGGCACGCCTGCCGGCCGACGCGTCGGCGCCCAGCATGTGCTGAACGCCGAATATTTCCGCCGCATCGACGCGCTCAACTTCACCATGGAGCATGACGATGGTCAGCTGCCGGCCAATATGGACGATGCCGACATCGTGCTCGTCGGCATCTCCCGCACCTCGAAGACGCCGACCAGCATCTATCTCGCCAATCGCGGCATCAAGACCGCCAACATCCCGATCGTGCTCGGCGTGCCGGTGCCCGAAATCCTGGTCAATGCCAGGAGGCCGCTGATCGTCGGCCTGGTCGCCACCGCCGAACGCATATCGCAAGTCCGGCAGAACCGCATTCTCGGCACCAGCGCCTATGAGCCGACCGACTATGTCGACCGTGCCGCGATCGCCGAAGAGCTCACCTATGCCCGCCAGATATGCACGCGGCACGGCTGGCCGATGATCGACGTCAGCCGCCGTTCGATCGAGGAGACGGCGGCGGCCATCGTTGCCCTGCGCGGCAAGACGCGCTAGGGTTTGGGCGCTTGTGCTGTGGGTGGTCCTTACCTTCTCCCCTTGTGGGAGAAGGTGGCCGAGCGAAGCTCGGTCGGATGAGGGGTGTTCCAGCTTGGCATCACCTGCACTCCGTCCAGCACCCCTCAACCATCTTGGCGCTGCGCGCCAATCCACCTTCTCCCACAAGGGGAGAAGGAAAGATCAGGCGAAAAAAATGGCTGAAAAAATCATCCTTGCCTCGGGCAGCCCGTTCCGCAAGGCGCTGCTCGTCAATGCCGGCGTCACTGTCGAAGCGGTTCCGGCTTCTGTCGATGAGCGCGCGCTCGAGGCGCCGCTGCAGAATAGTGGCGTGTCGCCGGAGGACGTCGCCCTGGTGCTCGCCGAAGCCAAGGCCACCGACGTCAGCGAGCGCAAGCCCGGCGCCCTAGTGCTCGGCTGCGACCAGACGCTGTCGCTCGGCGACGAGCTGTTCCATAAGCCGGCCGACATGGAAGGAGCGCGCCGTCATCTGCTGGCGCTGTCGGACAAGACGCATCATCTCAACAGCGCCGTCGTGCTCGGCCGTGACGGCCAGGTTCTGTGGCGGCATGTCGGCATCGCCAGCCTGACCATGCGCAAGCTCGATCCGGCCTTCATCGGCCGCCATCTTGCGCGCGTCGGCGCCAAGGCGTTGTCCAGCGTCGGCGCTTACCAGATCGAAGGCGAAGGCATCCAGCTGTTCGAAAAAATCGAAGGCGACTATTTTACTATTGTCGGCCTGCCACTTTTGCCGGTGCTGGCCAAGCTGCGTGAGTTCGGGGCGATCGATGGCTGAGGCCACGAAAAAGGCGTTTGTCACGGGCCACCCGATCGCGCATTCCAGGTCTCCGAAGATCCACGGCTACTGGCTGGCGAAATACGGCATCGGCGGCGTCTACGAGGCCATCGACGTTGCACCAGAGGCGTTTGCCGAATTCCTGCAGACGCTGCAGGCACAAGGCTATCGCGGCGGCAACGTCACCATCCCGCACAAGGAAGCCGCCTTCGCTTTGGCCAAGCGGCGTGACGCCGACGCCGAACAGATCGGTGCGGTCAACACGCTGTGGTTCGAGGATGGCGAATTGTGCGGCGGCAACACCGACGCCCATGGCTTTGCCGCCAATCTGGACGAATATGCACCGGGCTGGGCGGCCAACGGCCGCGCCGTGGTGCTCGGCGCCGGTGGCGCCGCTCGCGCGGTTATTCATGCGCTGAAGCAGCGCGGCATCAGCGACATCCGCATCGTCAATCGGACGCTTGCGAGGGCGCAGGAGCTGCGCGACCGCTTCGGTGCCGGCGTCTCCGCCCATGGCATGGCGGCGACCGGCGAATTGCTCGAAGATGCCGGCCTGCTGGTCAACACGTCAGCGCTCGGCATGCATGGCAATGAACGCCTGTCCGCCGATCCCCGCAGACTGCCGGACGGCGCCATCGTCACCGACATCGTCTACGTGCCGCTGGAGACGCCGCTGCTTGCCGCGGCCAAAGCGCGCGGCCTGAGAACCGTCGATGGGCTCGGCATGCTGCTGCACCAGGCGGTGCCCGGCTTCGAGCGCTGGTTCGGCATCAGGCCAGAAGTCACCGCCGAACTGCGGCAAATGATCATCGCCGATATCGGCGCGATAAAATGATCGTGCTCGGCCTCACCGGATCGATCGGCATGGGCAAATCGACCACGGCCAAGATGTTTGCCGAAGCCGGCGTGCCGGTCCATGATTCCGACGAGGCTGTGCATCGCCTTTATGCCGGCAAGGCCGCGCCCTTGGTCGAGGCGGCCTTTCCCGGCACCACCAGATCCGGTGCGGTCGACCGCGCGGCACTGGCGGAGCGGGTGCTCGGCGACGCCCCCGCGCTGAAACGGCTGGAAGCGATCATCCACCCGCTGGTCCGTGCCGATGCCGATGCGTTCCTGGCTGAACATCGTGCCGCCGGCGCGCCGCTTGCCGTGCTCGATATACCGCTGCTGTTCGAGACCGGCGGCCGCGATCGCGTCGACAAGGTCGTGGTCGTCACCGCGCCGCCTGAAGTCCAGCGCGCCCGCGTGCTGGCGCGGCCGGGCATGAATGAGGAGAAACTGGCGTCGATCCTGGCCAGGCAGGTTCCCGACGCCGAAAAGCGCCGGCGCGCCGACTTCGTCATCGACACCGGTCAGGGTTTTGACGCCGCTCGCGCGGCCGTCAAGGCCATCATCGCCGAACTAGTCGTGGATAAGGCAGCCAGGCCTGGTTAAGAGGCTTGCAGACTCACATTACTTGTTGCCATTTTGTTCCTGGTGTGATTCGGCTAGAATGATGCCGGAACCAGTGGACTGATTCGATGCGTGAGATCATCTTCGATACGGAAACCACCGGCCTCGACGCGCGCGAGGACCGCGTCATCGAGCTTGGCGGCGTCGAGTTGGTCAACCGCTTCCCGACCGGCCGAACCTTCCACAAATATATCAACCCGCAAGGCCGCCAGATCCATCACGAGGCGCAGGCCGTGCACGGCATCAGCGCCGCCGATCTTCAGGGCAAGCCGACTTTCATGGAGATCGCCGAGGAGTTTCTGGCCTTCATCGACGGCGCCAAGCTGGTCGCGCACAATGCCGGCTTCGACATCGGCTTCCTCAATCTCGAATTCGGCCGGCTTGGTCATCCGGCCATCGATCCGGGACGGATCGTCGACACGCTGGCGCTGGCGCGCCGCAAGCATCCGATGGGCCCCAATTCGCTCGACGCGCTCTGCCGCCGCTACGGCATCGACAACGGCCGCCGCACCAAGCACGGCGCGCTGCTCGATTCGGAATTGCTGGCCGAGGTCTATATCGAGCTCATCGGCGGCAAGCAGGCAAGCCTCATCCTCGACAGCATCCTGACTCCGGCGGGCGGCAGGCAGAATGTCGACGACATCGATATTTCGATCGGCGTGCGGCCGATCGCCTTGCCCGCGCGCCTGACCGACGCCGAGCGCACAGCACACGCAGGCATGGTTGGCACATTGGGCGAAAAGGCGCTGTGGCTGCGGGTCGTCCCGGAAGCGAGTTCCGCGGCATAGTGATTTTGACCGGAGTGATCCTTCGCGCCCCCCTCTGTCCTGCCGGACATCTCCCCCTCAAGGGGGGGAGATTGGCAGACCCAGCGCCTCGCTCATTCCTGCGGCGATGAAGGATTGGCGAAGGCTGACGTGAAGTCCGATCTCCCCACTTGAGGGGGAGATGGCCGGCAGGCCAGAGGGGGGTACTTGTCCCGCCGGCGTCTCAAACAAAAAACCCGGCGCAAGGCCGGGTTTTCCACACTCAAGCGAGACAACCGCTTTAGCTCACCTTGACCTTGGCGGCAGCCTGGTCCTCGGCCAACTTCTGCTGGAACATCTGCGCGAAATCGATCGGGTCTAGCATCAGCGGCGGGAAGCCGCCATTGCGTGTTGCCTCGGCGATGATCTGCCGGGCGAACGGGAACAGCAGCCGCGGGCATTCGATGAACAGGATCGGCAGCATGTGCTCCTGCGGGAAGCCGCTGATGGAGAAGACGCCGCCATAGACCAGTTCGACATTGAACAGCACTTCCTGGTCGAACGACGCTTTGGCGTTCAGCGTCAAATTGACGTCGAACTGCTTGTCGGAAAGCGGATTGGCGTTGACGTTGACATTGATGGCGATGCCCGGAGCCTTGTCGCGGCCGCGCAGCGAGTTCGGTGCGCCCGGGCTTTCGAAGGACAGGTCCTTCACATATTGCGCAAGCACGTTGAGCGAAGGCTGCGCCGCATTTCCATTACCGTTGGCTGCGCCGGTCGGCGCGTCGTCGTTGCTGGCCATAAGCTGTGGTCCTTTTGCCTGGGCAGCGTTGCTGACCGGATTGAAATTCGGGCGTTCGCTATCATGGCCGGCCCGACAAGACAAGTTTGCAAAAGACGCCGGTTGCCTTGCAGCTACTCGTCCTTGAGGCGGCGCCAGGGAGAACCCGGTCCGCGCGTATGGTCGTCGGCCCGCGAATAGTCGCCGTCGTCGAGATCGATGGTCTTGCCGCGTTGCCTTGCCCGCAAACCACTGCTGAAATCGGTTGCCAGCACGATGCGGCCTTTCAGCATCCGCCAGGCAAGATCGCGCACCGGCGGCAGGAACAGCAGAAGGCCGAAAATATCCGAGATGAAGCCGGGGATGATCAAAAGGATCGCTGCCAGCACGATCATGGCGCCATGCGCAAGCTGGCCGCTCGGATCACGCCCGGCATCCATTTCGGCACGGACCCTGGCCATGACGCCAAAACCCTGGTGTCGAAGGAGCAAGGCGCCGGCGACACTCGAGGCCAGCACCAAGCCGACTGTCGCCAGCGCGCCGACCTGGCGGCCGACAATAACGAAACCGGCTATCTCCAGCAGCGGAAGCGCCAGAATGAACAGGGGAAGCAGCGAGATACGCAAATCTTGACCGATCGTTTTCGATGTTTTGCCGGCCGGCGAGCAATCGCCGCTGGCACCAGAGCTGTTAGATAGGTATGGCTGCCTTTGATTTGAATGATTGCGCCATGCGTTCTATATGCTTTGGATACTGAACGCTATGTGATCGCGGCCCTTGCTTGGCCGCTGGTCCGGCCAAAGCAGGGATTGATCGGCGCAAGATATGGGCTTCTTCGACTTCGGCACGATTTTCTTTCTGATTGCGGCGGTGGTGATCTTCTTCCAGCTGCGCAACGTGCTTGGCCGACGCACGGGCAACGAGCGCCCACCCTTCGATCCATATACGGCAGCGCGCAAAAACGACAAGGATGCCGCCCAGAAACCCGAGAACGTGGTTTCGCTGCCGCGCAAGCGGCTGGCGGGAGAGCCGGCGGCCGACACCTATGCGGCGATCGACGCCTTTGCCAAGCCCGACACCGATCTCAACCGGGGCCTGCGGGCGATCAAGGACAATGATCCGACCTTCGACCCGAAGACCTTCGTCGACGGCGCCAAGATGGCCTACGAGATGATCGTCATGGCCTACGCCGATGGCGACCGTAAAACGCTGAAGAACCTTTTGTCGCGCGAGGTCTATGACGGCTTCGTCGCGGCCATCGGCGACCGTGAGGCGAAAGCCGAAAAGATCCAGTCCTCCTTCGTCGGCATCGACAAGGCCGACATCGTTTCGGCCGAGATGAAGGGCAGCGAGGCGCACATCACGCTGCGCATCGTCAGCGAACTGATTTCGGCGACCCGCGACAAGGCCGGCGCCGTCATCGACGGCGATCCCGAAACCGTCGCCGAGGTCAAGGATGTCTGGACCTTCGCTCGTGACGCGCGCTCGCGCGATCCGAACTGGAAGCTCGTCGCCACCGAAGAAGAAGACTGAACTGGACGGCGGCGGAGGCTGTCGTGTCGCTTTCTCGAGCCTTCAGCGAAAAATCCTTTGGCGAATTGCCGGGCTGGGGCGAGGACGACCATCTCCCTGCCTTTGAGGCCTTTCGCCGCTCGGCCTTTCATGTCCTGACCAAACCCTACCGCTCCGGCGCGCTCGGCGTCGATTACAATGGCTTTGCCGATGCCTATGCCGAAGCGCGCACCGTTTCGCCGGCGAATCGGTTGCAGGCCCGAAGCTTTTTCGAGCGCCATTTCGTGCCGGCCCGTATCGATGCCGAAGATGGTGCTCCCGGCCTGGTCACCGGCTTTTATGAGCCGGAGGTCGAAGCCTCGCCGGTACGCACGCAACGGTTTTCGGTGCCGTTGCTGTCGCGCCCGGCCGATCTTGTCGACGTCGACGACGGCAATCGTCCTTCAGGCTTGGATCCTTATCTCGCCTTTGCTCGTGCGACGCCGAACGGCCCGGTCGAATATTTCGACCGCGGCGAGATCGAGTGCGGCGTGCTTGCCGGAAAAAGGCTGGAAATTGCCTGGCTCGCCGACAAGGTCGACGCCTTCTTCATTCACGTGCAGGGCGCGGCGCGGCTCAAGATGACCGACGGCAGGCTTCGCCGCATCACCTATGCCGCCAAATCCGGCCAGCGCTTTACCGGACCGGGCCAGATCCTGAGCGAGGAAGGCGAGATCCCGCTGGAGAAAGTGACGATGCAGTCGATCCGTGCCTGGTTCAAGGCGCATCCGGAACGCGTCGACGAGATCCTTTGGCGCAACCGCTCCTACATCTTCTTCCGCGAGATGGGCGTCGACGACCCAGAGCTCGGCCCGATCGCTGCCGCCAAGGTGGCGCTGACACCCGGCCGCTCGATCGCCGTCGACCGGCTGCTGCACACGTTCGGCACGCCCTTCCATATCGATGCGCCGTCGCTGACCGCTTTCGACGGAAAACCGTTCCGGCGGCTGATGATCGCGCAGGACACCGGCTCGGCGATCACCGGGCCGGCCCGCGGCGATCTGTTTGCCGGGTCGGGCGATGCGGCCGGCGAGATCGCCGGCGTTATCCGCAACGCCGCCGATTTTTATGCGCTGATCCCCCGGGCGCTGGTTTCAGGAGCAGGCCGATGACCCGGCGCATCGACAGGCTGAGCGAGGACGACCGGGTGCTGTGGAACCTGGTGGCGCGCACGGCAAAGCCGCTGAAGGGCAAAACCGCCGTCGAAATTCCAGACGTCGGGCCGGAGATCGACGAGACCAGGCAGGCGCCGCCGCCGGCACAGGTCGCGGGCAATGCTGCCACGGCCGCAAAGCCGAAGGCGCAGCATGTCTCCCACGCACTCGACGAACCGACGCTGGACAAGCTGTCGAAGGGCCGGCTGCCGATCGAGGGCCGCGTCGACCTGCATGGCCTGACCCAGGACGAAGCCTATTCGCTGCTGTTTTCCTTCCTGTGCCGGGCGCATGCCGGCGGCATCCGCTACGTCCTTGTGATCACCGGCAAGGGTTCCTCGTCGGGCGGTGATGGCGTCTTGCGGCGCGCCGTACCGTCATGGCTGTCGACACCCGCCTTCCGGCCCCTCGTCTCCAGCCACGACCATGCCGCCCGCAAACATGGCGGCTCGGGTGCGCTCTATATCCGCTTGCGGCGGGCGCGCTCATGAGGACACGCCCATGAGGGACGCACCTATGAGGATGCACCCATGAAGGTGCGCTTGTGACCCCGTTCGGCGAAAAGCTTCGCGTGCTGCGAAACGAGCGCGGCGTCAGCCAGAAGGACATGGCCAAGGCGATCGGCGTCAGCGCAGCCTATCTCTCGGCGCTGGAACACGGCCGCCGCGGTGCGCCGAGCTGGACGCTGATCCAGAAGATCATCGGCTATTTCAACATCATTTGGGATGACGCCGAGGAACTGGCGCGGCTGGCCGAAACCTCGCATCCGCGCGTCAAGCTCGACACGTCGGGCCTTAGCCCGGCGGCGACCGAGCTTGCCAATCTCCTGGCCGACAACATTGAAAAGCTCGACGAAGCCGAGCTTCGCCGCATCATTGCGTCGATCCGCGCCGCGCTGGCACGGCCGAAATGAGCTGCCTTGTTACTGGACCGAGCCGACCAGAACCTGCTGGCCGCCGCGGATCGAGACCCAGCGGCCGGTATTGTCAATCGCCTGCCGCTTGAGGAAACGATAGCCGGTCTGGTCCCAGGAACGGACCTGGTCGGTCAGATTGTCAAGGATGTAGTCGCCCTTGTCGGTGCGCACCGTCAGCACGGCGTGGCCTTCGCCATCCGGCTTGCGCACGACGGTCATAAGCAGATCGGAAAACGAGACGCCCAGCCGGTTCAGCTCACGGCGCTTTTCCAGGACATAGTCCTCGCAATCGCCGACGCCCTTGTCGGGATAGGCCCAGACCTCGTCCTTGCCGTAGATGTCGAAGTCGCTCTCCGGCTTGACGGCGGCGTTAACCCTTGCCGTGACGCTGAGCAGCTTGCGCCACAGCGAGCCGGTCAGGCTGGCGGGCGACAGATCCTTCGGGCGGATCGTGCATTCGGACGCGTAGCTCTTGCAGAAATCATAATGGCCGATCGGCTGCGAGGTCGGGCCACCTGTTATCATCGGGCTGGCTGCCGAGGCCGAACCGGCCCAACCTGCCGCCACAGTAAGTCCGGCCAGCGCGCACAGGCGCAGCGTTCTCGCCATTGGTGAGGAAATCATTGTCCCCGCTTGTCCCTTGTTATTAACGAAACGTTAAGGGGTATTTACAGTCCGTGTCAATTATGAGGATGGATTGATTTTGCGGCATGGTTACCCGCGTGGCGCCAACGCGACTATTGTGCAACAGCTCGGATGGACTACACCGGTTCCAACCGGTAATTTTAGCGTTGGCCGACCTGATGCGAGGTCGCGGGCGCGGCATCATCGCTGGTCGCCTATTTCTTGCCGGTCCGGACCAGTTTCGGCTTCACCGCAACGCGGTTCTGACGGCCATAGCTGGTAATGAAATCAACGATGCGCGGCACGATTTCGGAGCGGAAGCGCGAGCCGTTGAACACACCATAATGGCCGACCGCCGGCTGCATGTAATGGGCGTGCCTGTCGGCCGGGATGTTGATGCACAGGTCGTGCGCCGCCTTGGTCTGGCCGAGTCCGGAGATGTCGTCGTTCTCGCCCTCGACCGTGAACAGGGCGACATTGCGGATCGCCGAAGGGTCGACCGCCACGCCGCGATGCGTCATTTTGCCCTTGGGCAAGGCCTGGCGGACAAACACGGTGTCGACGGTCTGCAGGTAGAATTCCGCCGTCAGATCCATCACCGCCAGATATTCGTCGTAGAACTCGCGGTGCTTCTCGGCATTGTCGCCGTCATGCTTCACCAGATGCATGAAGAAGTCCTTGTGGGCGATGATGTGGCGGTCGAGGTTCATGCTCATGAACCCCGAAAGCTGCAGGAAGCCAGGATAGACCTCGCGGCCGAAGCCCGGCACCGGCCAGGGCGCGCGCATGATGACGTTGTCGCGGAACCAGTCGATGCCCTTTTCCTGCGCCAGCAGATTGACCGCCGTCGGATTGCGGCGCGTGTCGATCGGCCCGCCCATCAGCGTCATCGTCGAGGGCACGAACGGATCGCCCTTGGCTTCCATCAGTGCCGCCGCCGCCAGCACCGGCACCGAAGGCTGGCACACCGCCATCACATGGGTGTCGGGGCCCAGCGCATGCAGCATGTCGACGATGTAGTCGATATAGTCGTCAAGATCGAAGCTGCCGTCGGCCAGCGGCACCATGCGGGCGTCGACCCAGTCGGTGATATGCACGTCGGCATAGGGCAGCATCGCCTCCACCGTGCCGCGCAGCAGCGTCGCGTAGTGGCCCGACATCGGCGCGACGATCAACAGCTTCGGATCCGGCCGGCGCCCAGCCGGAACCGCGCGCTCGAAACGGACCAGGTTGCAGAACGGCCGCGACCAGACGGTGCGTTCGCTGACCTCGACGGTTTTCCAGTCGACCACGGTTTTGGTCAGGCCGAATTGCGGCTTGCCGTAGCGGCGCGTCGTGCGCTCGAACAGTTCGGCCGTTGCCGCAACCGAGCGGCCCCAGGACGTGTGTGAGACCGGATTGAGCGGATTGGAGTAGAACAGGCGCACCGCATCGGCATAGAGGCGCGCCGGCTGCAAGGCGGCGTGGTTCAGTTCGTAGAGCTGGTAGAACATCGAGAACCCCGCTGCCGACTGCGATCGAAGGGCCGACGAGCAGCGCCGAGCCTTGAATGCCTTGCGGGGAAGTTAGCAACAATCTGCTGCGATGCAATACGTCAACTTGCGTGATTTATCCTCGTTCTTTCGTCCAAGGCGTTGAGAATCCGCCTGGAACGGCAACAGCCGGCTCAATGTGCACCTGCGAAGGCCTGGCAAGCAGCACGGCTATTGGGGACGAGCGTCGGAGGCGGTGTCCGGCCGTGGCGGCCGTTAGACCCGTGCCATGCAGACAGCGGTGTGGCCCGAGCTGATGAAGCCAAGCTGGCTGGCGGCGCCCTTCGACAGATCGAGCATCCGGCCCCTGATAAACGGGCCGCGGTCGTTGATACGCACGACGACGCTGCGGCCATTGTTGCGGTTGGTCACCTTCAGCTTGGTGCCGAACGGCAGGCTGCGATGCGCTGCGGTCAGCGCCGACGGGTTCATGCGTTCACCGGAAGCGGTTCTGGAATGCAGTGAGTACCAGGAGGCACGGCCGCACTGCGCGGCGGCGCTGGCAGTGGATGCGCCGACCATCAGGCCAGCCGCGATCATGGCCGCGACGAGCGCGGTCCGGTTGCTTTTGTTCATGTGTTGGGGACTGGCTCCGTTGACAGACCCGCGGCGGTTAGGGGCGAATGAGGCAGCAAATGCGGCAATGATCTGTCGGTTCCATGGCAATGTTACACGTTTGGAGTCGGCGCGAAACAATTTGTCAGAGATTTGCCGCAGAGCGGCACAGCTTCCTTGATGATCTTTGCACCGATCTCCGCATGTCTTGCGCAGGATCAGAGGTTAGCATCTAAGTAGAAGTTGGCGTGACCGAACCGCTTCTTTTCGCTCTTCCACCGGTACGAGGGCACGGCTGGCGATCGACTTTGAAAAGGAGTTTGCAACGATGAGATTGATCAAAAATCTGCTGGCCTTGATTGTGCTCGCCATCGGCGTGCTGTGGTCATTGCAAGGCATCGGTTGGGTCCAGGGCAGCTTCATGACCGGCCAGTCGCAATGGCTGTATGCCGGCATCGTCACCGCGCTGGTTGGCTTGGCGGGGCTGGCCTGGGCGAACCGCTCGCGCGTTTGAGCAGGGGTCGATCCTCAGGCATTCGCCGGAGCAGCACAAGCGGACCCGTGGCGGCCGCTCACCGCGACCAGTATTGCCAGCCCCAGTAGAAACTTTCGTCGCGCGGTGGCAGGCGGTTGCGCTCCGCGTCCAGATGCACCGGCGTCGGCGTTTTGCGTTCGCCGTCAGGCGGCTGTTTGTCTCCGGCCTTGATCAGGCGGAGCCAATGGCCGAAATGCGCAAACAGTACAGCGGTGGAATGGGGCATCGTCACGTCTCCGGTCCGGTTACTCCCGCCCCGCCCACGGGACGAGCACCCGCTCGATCCTGCGGATGATGAATTCGAGCACGAAGGCAATGGCCGCGATCACCAGGATGCCCATCACCGCCACGTCGGTGACGAGGAACTGGGCAGCGGACTGGATCATGAAGCCAAGCCCACGCGTCGCGGCCACCAGCTCGGCGGCGACAAGCGTCGACCAGCCGGCGCCAAGCGCGATGCGCAGACCGGTCAGGATCGAGGGCAGCGCGCTGGGTAGGATCACCTGCCTGATCACTTGGCGCCGCGTGGCGCCAAGTGAGCGCGCTGCATTGATGCGGTCCTTCGATACGCCGCGAACACCCGATGCCGTCGACAGCGCAACTGGCGCCAGCATGGCAATGGCAATCACCAGGATCTTGGACGGCTCGCCAATGCCGAACCAGATAATGATCAGCGGCAGATAGGCGAGCGGCGGGATCGGCCGCAGGAATTCGAGCAGCGGATCGAAGATGCCGCGCCCGATCGTGCTGACGCCGATCGCCAGCCCGATGGGAACGCCGACGAAAACGGCCGCGATCAGCGCTGCAAACACCCGCCACAGGCTGGCGGCAATATGCTGGGCGAGCGTCGCGTCGACAAAGCCGTCACGGGCGACGACGACAAATTTGTTCCAGACTGCCACGGGCGACGGCAGGAAAACCGGCGACACCAATTGCAGGCGGGCCGATACCGTCCACGCCGCCAGCACCACCAGAATGGTGATTGCGCTGACCATGCGGGCCGAAACGCGGCTGCGTCTCGGCGGCGGCCGCGACCATGGCACCGACAGTGCGTCGGCTCCGTCGTCGATATTGGAGCGCTGCGGCCGCTCGGTGTAGGAGGAAATGGTCACGCCGCCTCTCCTTCGAAGATCGCGTCGGTCAGTTCGCTGCGCGCCGCCACAAACGCGGGATCGGCCTTGATGCTGCGAATGGCCTCGCCGGCTGCATAGCGCCGGCTGAAGCCGGTCTCGAAGCTCCACACCACCCGGCCAGGGCCGGGAGCGAGCACAATGATACGGGTGGCAAGAACCAGCGCTTCGTCGATGCCGTGCGTGACCATCAGCACGCCGACCTGGCTTGCCGTCCACAGATCGAGCAGCGTCGTCTGCATGCGTTCCCGGGTCAGCGCATCGAGTGCGCCCAGCGGCTCGTCGAGCAGCAGGAATTGCGGTTCGGCCGCCAGCGCCCGGGCCAGGCCGACGCGCTGGCGCATGCCGCCGGAAAGCTCCCAGATGCGCTTGTCGCCGGCGCCGTCGAGTTTCACCAGCGCCAGAAGGTCGTCGGCAGTCCGCGCCCGTTCGGCGGCCCTGACACCGCGCAGCCTGAGCGCAAAGGCGACATTTTCCCGCGCGGTCAGCCACGGAAACAGCGCGTCGTTCTGGAACACGACGGCGCGGTCAGAACCTGGCGCCGTGATCGGCCTGCCGCCAATCGTGGCGCGTCCGCGCACAGGCTCGACCAGGCCCGCAGCGACGTTGAGCAACGAGGTCTTGCCGCAGCCTGAGCGGCCGACCAGGACAACGAAGTCATCCTTGGCGATCTCAATCGACACATTTTCGACCGCCGGCGCCGGCTGACCGTCATAGTGGACCGAGACCTTGTCGAGCACGAGATGCGTCATGGGAACCTCGCCGATATTCCGAATCTGTCTGCCCCGAAGCCGCTCCTCGCAAGCGGTTCGGGGCAGGGAGCACGCGGCGTCAGGGAAGGAGAACCGCGCGCGTTGGCGTCAGTTCGAGGCAAGCGCTTCGCTGACATATTTCGACGACACGTATTTCGAATAATCCGGCAGCACGGCGTCAATCTTGCCCTGCTCCTTGAGGAAGGCCGATGTCGCCTCGACCGCCTTGACCGTGCCGCCACCGAGGAACTTGTCCGAGGCTTGCTCCTCGAGCGTCGGGAAGACATAGCCCCTCAATAGTTGCGGCACGTCCTCCAGCTTGGCCCCGGTGATCGTGGCGATCTTCGCCGCTTGCGGCGACGTCACCGACCAGACGTCCGGCTTGGCCAGGAACTCGGCATAGGCCGCGCCCGTCACTTTGACGAAGTCGCGCACCGCTTCCGGGTTCCTTTCGGCGAAGTCGGTGCGCACGATCCAGGCGTCGAAGGTCGGCGCGCCCCAGGCGGCGACCTGCGAGGAATCCAGCACGACCTTGCCCGAAGTCTTGATCTGGCCGAGTGCCGGATCCCAGACATAGGCGGCGTCGATGTCGCCGCGCGCCCATGCCGCCGCGATCTCCGGCGGCCGCAGATTGAGAATATCGACCGACTTCGGGTCGACACCCTCATGCTTCAGCGCGGCAAGCAGGCTGTAATGCGTCGTCGAAACGAAGGGCACCGCCACCTTCTTGCCGGCAAGGTCGGCGGCCTTCTCGATGCCGGCGCCGTTGCGGGCGACAAGGGCTTCGGATTCGCCGATCAGCCCGACAATGAAGATTGTCTGGATGGGAAGCTCGTGGCTCGCCGCCGCCGCCAGCGGGCTCGAGCCGACATAACCGATGTCGACCGAACCGGAAGCGATCGCCGCGATCACGTCGGCGCCGGAATCGAATTTCCGCCAGTCGATTGTCGCCTTGGTCGCGCTCTCATAGGCGCCGTCGGCCTGCGGCACCTTCGAGGGTTCGACGACCGTCTGGTAGCCGATAGTGATCTTGAGGTCCTGCGCATCGGCTGGGCCGAGAAAGGCCGCACCAGCCAAGGCCGCCGAGGACAAGAGAACGATACGTCGCGAAATGGTGGACATGAAAGGCTCCTTGAAAAACGAGAAAAACCCGGATTGCGTTTCATAGTCACCTAACTCTATCGTCCTTGTAGAGTTAAATCCTTCCAATCGGTTCGGTCTTGTTAGAAAAAGTCATCTGGCTATGGCAGTTCGCGCGCTTCTGGGTGACGGCCCGGGTGAGAACCATCATCCTTGCCCGGGAACCGCTTCCACGTCGTCCATGCGCGCAACAAGGATTTCCCGTTTTCGCCCCTGCATCGGCAAACCCGTGCTGTGAATAGCCAAGAAATTGGAAACAAGTTCCCTGTGTTCGCGGTTAAGTCTAGTATCCTTATCGACATTGAAGGATTGGAGAGGACGATGAGCGACGCCACCCTCCTTGTTGCCGCGCGCGGCATGCTTTGGCCTTCAAATTCAGGGGCAGAAGCTGCTGTCGGTATTCTCGCCAATGGGGACATTCCTGCCGCCGGCCAGTTTGGCGGTGCGCCATTGGCGGCGGCTTCTGTGCTTCCAAGAGCACAAGCCCCGGCCAAAATGGCCATTGCGGCGTGAAAACGAAGCAAAATCAACGTTTCTCGGCTTGTATATCATGTCACTAGAATTTATTTGTAGTGACAGCTTGGACGCGGCGGGGAGGCACGCCAGGCGTTTCGCAACCGGTGGCCTTGCGCCATCGCATGACAGAGAAACGTTCGGGTTATGCTCACGAAAAAAGGTAAATACGGCCTCAAGGCGCTCGTCCATCTGGCGCGCCTGCCGGTTGGACAGCTCGCCTTCGTCAACGACATCGCCACAGGAAACAATATTCCGAAGAAGTTCCTCGATGCCATCCTTGGCGAATTGCGCAATGCCGGTTTCGTTCAGAGCCGCAAGGGCAAGGAGGGCGGCTACCGGCTGGCACGCCCGGCGGACGAGATCAAGGTCGGCCACGTCGTGCGCGTGCTCGACGGACCGCTTGCCCCCATTCCTTGCGCCAGCCGCACCCAGTATCAGCGCTGCGAAGACTGCAACGAGG
The DNA here is from genome assembly GCF_040320645.1 of Mesorhizobium sp. M0633. NCBI lineage: Bacteria > Pseudomonadati > Pseudomonadota > Alphaproteobacteria > Hyphomicrobiales > Phyllobacteriaceae > Mesorhizobium > Mesorhizobium sp. M0633. The sequence continues at coordinate 132,224 of NZ_JAMYQC010000014.1, read as the reverse complement.
CGACATGCCAAGTCCGACACCTGATGCTGGAGGTCCGGCAGGCCATCGCCGAGGTGCTGGACCAGCGCAGCCTCGCCGAAATGCGCGACATCGCCGGCGACGAGGATTTTTCGGCGGCGTTGAAAATCCAAGCCTGAACCAATCTCTCCTGAGCCGGCGACGATCGCCAGGACAGCTGGTGTGCGCATGACCGTGCGCGCTACGCCAAGTTCGATCATCATTGTCGGTGGCGGCGCCAGCGGCGTCGTGCTTGCCGCGCATCTGCTGAAGTCGCCCAATCCCGATCTACGTGTCAGCTTGATCGAAAAACGCCCTCATTTTGGGCAAGGCATGGCCTATTCAACGCTGCTGTCGGCACATGTGCTGAATGTCAGCGCGTCGGGCATGAGCGCCTATGCCGACGATCCCGGCAATTTCTCGCGCTGGCTGCTTGAACGCGGCCTGGCAACGCCGGAACAGGCGCCGGTCTATGCGCCGCGCAGCGTCTACGCCCGCTATCTCAAGGAGCTGCTCGACGAGCTCGAGGCGCGTGAGCAGCAGACGGGCCGGCTGCGCCTGATCCGCGAGGAGAGCCTGTCGATCTCGCCGACCGCGTCAGGCGTCGAAGTGGCGCTGGCCAATGGCACCAGCGTGGTCGCGCATCTTGCCGTGCTCGCCACCGGGCATGACGAAGAGCCGGGGGCGGGGCAGGGGCATGCGATCAGGATGGGATCCGAGGCGGACACTGCGCTCGACCCCGAAGCCCGAGTCCTGGTGCTGGGCACGGGCTTGAGCATGGTCGATGCCTTCCTGTCGCTCGAGCAGCGCGGCCACCGCGGCGCGATCGTCGCGGTGTCTCGGCGCGGCCTGCTGCCTTCGCCGCATCGCAAGGGCAATCCGATCAAGCTCGACGTTGCCGACATTCCGCTCGGCACCCAGCTTTCCTATTTCGTCGGCTGGTTCCGCGACCTGATCCGGGAAAACCAGAAGGCCGGCATCGACTGGCGCGACGTCGTCGACGGTCTGAGACCCTTCAACCAGAAGATCTGGCAGAACTGGCCGTCCTCGGCCAAGCGCCGCTTCGTCGAGCACACCAAAGCCTGGTGGGACATCCACCGCCACCGCATGGCGCCTGAAGTCTACGCCCGCGTTGCCGAGGCGGTGCAAGCGGGCCGCATCCGCCTTGTCGCCGGGCGCGTCGTCGAGATCGCCGCCGGCGACGGCTTCAGCGTACAGGTCCAGTCGCGCCACACGCAGCAGCTCGAAAGCTTCGACGTCACCCGCATCTATGATTGCACAGGCATCGCCAGGGACATCTCGACCACCTCGAACAGCGTGGTGCGGTCGCTGGTCGAGCGTGGGCTGGCACGGCCGGATCCGCTGCGCCTCGGCCTCGACGTGACCGCGAACTGCGAGGTCATCGCCGGCGACGGCACGGTATCCGCCAAGATCCTCGCCGTCGGGCCACTGACGCGCGGCACCTTCTTCGAAATCGACGCCATTCCCGATATTCGCGTGCAGTGTGCGCGGCTAAGCAAGCGCTTACTCGGATGAGGCCCTTTGTCTTGACGCAATTCCGGACGCAGGACACCTGCCGCCGGGTGAAAAGATCTCGGCCACATAGCCGCGTTCGGTGAAGGCGAACCAAGGGTGCGGGAGCTCGCTCCACCAGAAGCCGACCGGCCAGCCCGTGGTGGTCGAGACAGCCGGGTTGGCGATGACGCCACACGTTTCGGCCGTCTCGCATTGACCGGATTGGTGTCGCGGGCGCTCATCTTCGTTCTCCTCCATGGATTTTGTAGCCGGCCAGGCCGTGAGCCGCGACCCTGGCCAGATGACCGGGCAAATTCTGCTTCCGTTGTCACCGTGCCTTGCCTAGCATTGGCGCATGACCCAACGCGGAAGACTGTACGGCTGTCCGGTCGAGTTCGCGCTCGACGCGCTCGGCGGCAAATGGAAGACGGTGATCCTGGCGCGGATCAAGGAACAGCCGATGCGCTATTCCGACCTGCGCCGGCTGATCCCCTCACTCTCGGACAAGATGCTGACGCAGCGCCTGGCCGAGCTTGTCGAGATCGGCTTCGTCACGCTCGAGACGTCGCCCGACGGCAAGGGGCGCTATGCCTTGACCGGGCGCGGTGAAGATCTCGCCGCCGCGCTCCAGGCGCTCTACGACTGGGGCAGCGTGCACGGCCGCGCCGAGGGCGTGCGTTTTCGCACCGACAGCGCAGCCACCACCTAGATCAATTCCGGGAAAAGCGCGGAGCGGTTTTCCGTCCGCAATTGCGTGAAGACAAAGCGATGGAGCGGTTCGGCGTTGCCGTGAAACGGTGGGTCGCGCGGCAAGCCGATTGCCCTCAACCCGCGCCGGCAAGCGCGCTGCAGAAGCTTGCGACGTCGGTGACGACGGCTTCGCCGAGGAAGCGTAGCGTCGCCATCGAGCGGTCGCGCGCTTCGCGGTTGCCGAAGCCACAGGCGTCGTCGATTACCACGGCGACAAAGCCATTGTCGGTCGCCTGGCGAACGGTCGGCTCGATGCCGATCTCCATGGCGATGCCAGCGAGCGCTATCGTGCGCACGCCGCAATCGCGCAAGGCAAAGCCGAGCGCGGTGGAATCGAAGGCCGACATCGTGAGCTTGTCGAACACCGCCTCGTCATCGCGGGGTTCCAGCTCGGGCACGATCCGCGTCGCTTCGGCGTCGCGCGGGAACCACGGCTCAACCGTGTCGGGGCTGTCGCGCCGCTGCCAGTTCATGGCGGTGCGCAGCTGCGTCGCGCCCATCCATTTGCGCGGCAGCGACAGATGGCGCGTGAACGCCACCCGCATTCCGGCCATGCGCGCCGCTTCCAGCACCGTGCCGGTGCGCTCGACGATGGTGGCGGCGCCGGCCACCTGCCGGCAGATGCCGACCTGCATGTCGTAGACCACCAGCGCCGTGCGGCGCGGATCGCACCACTCAGCCAGGCTGGCCGGGATTTCGATCCCGTCGCTCGCCCGGATCATGCCGCAGTCCGGTCCCATGGCTTGGCGATATCGACCGTCGGATCGAACAGGAATTCCAGCGGCAATGGCGCGTCGAAGGCGATGAAGTGCCATTCCAGCAGCCCGGCCTTGGACAGCGGGAAGTCCTCGGTGTATCGCCTCGCTTCCGCGACGCTGTCGAGCTCGAAGACGATGATGACGCCGCCAATATCGCCGCGCGCATAGTTCTCGCGCACGATCCCCGCCTTCCAGAGCCGCCAGACATTCGACACTTCGTCGCGCAGATAAGGCCGCAAATCGTCGAGCGTGACGCCGGGCCTGAAATTGTCATAGGCAAGAATCTTCATCGGCCGTTCCTTGCATTGCTGTTCGCCCAGCGCCGGGTAGCATGGCGGAATCGGCAGCCGCAACGAACGAGATGGTGCGTTGAAACGGCCGCACGATTGCCGTTCTGTGCCGCGCGATCCCTATGGGCGGCCGGGCGGCCGCGGGATAATTTTCGCTGAGGAGGAAAAGCGCGGTGACATCGAAAGGCTGAACCCCGAGGGCATGCACAGCAATCCGGCCTATTCGCAAGGCGTGTCGCTGCCGGCATCCGCGCGCATCGTGCTGGTCGGCGGCCAGAATGGCGTCGACGCGCAAGGCCGGATCGTCGCCAGGGACGATCTCCCTGCACAGGCCGCTCAGGCGCTTTCCAACCTGGCAAAGGTGCTCGAAGCCGGTGGGGCAGAGCCTGAAGACCTCGTCAGCTTCTCGGTCTATATCGCCGGCGACCTGGACATAGGGCCGGCCTTCGGCGCCTGGATGGCCTTCTGGGCAAACCGTGGCGCGCCGCCGATCATCAAGGTGCTGCGCGTCGCCGGCCTCGGTAATCCGGATTTTCTGATCGAGACCGAAGCCCAGGCGGCGATCGCCTGAACCCTAAGCGGGTTCTGCAAATCTTTTGCCTGCCTGCAGGCCGGCGAAGCTTTCGCGAAATTCCATTCCCCTGCTGGCGGCCGGATTGGCACGATCTATCTTCTTTCCAACTGCAAACGGCTGGAAAAGACGGTAGGTTGCCGTCTTCCAGGGCGGTTGCTCATTCTGGCAACGGAGCATCTGACATGAGCAAGCACAAGATCGTGGCACCGGACGATGCATCGTCCCGCCTGCGCCCGCCCTATGCCTCGGTTCTCGACCTGATCGGGCAGACACCGGTCGTCGAGCTGACCAAATTCGACATCGGCAAGTGCCGGCTGTTCATCAAGCTCGAAAGCCAGAATCCCGGTGGCTCGATCAAGGACCGCATCGCGCTGTCGATGATTGCCGCCGCCGAAAAACAGGGCAAACTGAAACGCGGCGGGACGATCGTGGAGGCGACCGCCGGCAATACCGGTCTTGGTCTCGCCCAGGTCGGCATCCCCAAGGGCTACCGCATCATCCTCGTCGTGCCCGACAAGATGTCGCGCGAAAAAATCCAGCATCTGCGGGCGCTCGGCGCGGAAGTGCGCATGACGCGTTCCGATGTCGGCAAGGGCCATGCCGAATATTATCAGGACATGGCCGAAAAGATCGCCGCCGAGTTGCCCGGCGCCTTCTACGCCAACCAGTTTGCCAACCCGGCCAATCCGCTGGCCCACGAAACCACGACCGGGCCGGAAATCTTTCAACAGCTCGGAGGCGATGTCGATGCGGTGGTCGTCGGCGTCGGCTCCGGCGGCACGCTGACCGGGCTTGGCCGCTATTTTGCGAAAGTCTCGCCGAAGACCGAGATGATTTTGGCCGATCCGGTCGGCTCGGTGCTGGCACCGTTGATCAAGACCGGCAAGATGGTAGAGGCCGGAAGCTGGACCGTCGAAGGCATCGGCGAGGATTTCGTGCCGCCCAATGCCGATCTGTCGCTGGTCAGGAAGGCCTATTCCATCCCCGACAAGCAGAGCATGCTTGCGGTGCGCGACCTGCTTTCGAAGGAAGGCATTCTCGCCGGCTCGTCGTCCGGTACGCTGCTTTCGGCAGCGCTTCGCTATTGCCGCGAGCAGACCGTGCCGAAGCGCGTCGTTACCTTCGTCTGCGACAGCGGCAACAAGTACCTGTCGAAAGTCTTCGACGATTTCTGGCTGGTCGAGCAGGGCCTGGCCGAGCAGGAGCAGCATGGCGATCTGCGGGACCTGGTCATGCGCACGCTCCGCACCGGCGATGTCGTGTCCGTCGGCCCGGACGAAAGCCTGCTCAACGCCTATGGCCGCATGCGCCGATCGGATGTCTCGCAGCTGCCGGTGCTGGACGAGGGCAAGCTCGTCGGCATCATCGACGAAAGCGATATCCTCGCCAAGGTCGAAGGCCCCTATGACAGCCGCTGGGACCGCTTCAAGGCCCCGGTCAGTACGGCTATGACCTCTACCCTGCACACGCTGGAAGCCAGCCAGACGCTGGACGCGTTGCTGCCGGTCTTCGATCGCAACGAGGTCGCCATCGTCTTCGATGGCGACGAATTCATCGGCCTGATAACACGCATCGACCTGATCAACCATCTGAGGCGCGCCCGATGACCGTCAAAGCCACCGTATCGGGCAAAAACCGCCTCGCCTTTTCGACGCGCACCATCCATGGCGGCCAGAGCCACGACCCGACGACGGGCGCGGTGATGGTACCGATCTATGCCACTTCGACCTACGGTCAGCAGAGCCCGGGCGTGCACAAGGGCTTTGAATATGCCCGCAGCCAGAACCCGACCCGCTTCGCCTTCGAGCGCGCGGTGGCCGACCTCGAAAGCGGCACAGCCGCCTTCGCCTTCGCTTCGGGGCTGGCGGCGATCGCAACCATTTTCGAATTGCTCGATTCAGGCGCGCATATCGTCGCGACCGACGACATCTATGGCGGCACGTTCCGGCTGCTGGAACGGGTGCGCAAGCGCTCGGCCAATTTGCAGGTCGACTTCGTCGACTTCACCGACCTTGCCGCGGTCGAGGCGGCGATCCGCCCGGAAACCAAAATGCTCTGGGTCGAGACGCCGACCAACCCGCTGCTGCGTGTCGTCGACCTCGAAGGCGTCGCAGCACTTGCCAGGCGCAAGGGCGTGATGTCGGTCGCCGACAACACTTTCTGCAGCCCCTATCTGCAGCGGCCGCTGGAGCTCGGCATCGACATCGTGGTCCATTCGACGACGAAATACCTCAACGGCCATTCCGACATGGTCGGCGGCGTCGCCGTGGTCGGCGACAACAAGGATCTCGCCGACCGGCTGAAATTCCTGCAGAACGCCATCGGCGCCATTTCAGGGCCGTTCGACAGTTTCCTGGCGCTGCGCGGACTGAAGACGCTGGCGCTGAGGATGGAGCGTCATTCGTCGAACGGCCAGAAGATCGCGCACTGGCTGGAAAGCCGTCCCGACATCCGCCGTGTCATCTATCCCGGCCTGCCCAGCCACCCGCAGCACGCCATCGCCAGGCGGCAGATGCACGCCTTCGGCGGCATGATCACGGTCGAGCTCGACCGCGACCTCGCCGGCACCAAACGCTTCCTCGAACATACGCAACTGTTCACGCTGGCCGAAAGCCTCGGCGGCGTCGAAAGCCTGATCGAGCACCCGGCGCTGATGACGCACGGCTCGATCCCGGCGAAAAAACGCGCCGAGATCGGGATTTCGGATTCGCTGGTAAGGCTGTCGGCCGGGATCGAGGACGGCGATGATCTGATTGCGGATCTGGATCAGGCGCTGGCGAGCTGAGCCGGATAGCGAGACGTCGGCGGGACCCCCTTGTGGGGGAGATGTCCGGCAGGACAGAGGGGGGCGTGAGGGATCACCGACAAGCGGCAATTGTTCTGCGTCGCACCCCCAAGCTTGCACGCTATTCCGTTGACCCAGGGCGCATCTGCCTGAATTGTAGCGTCCCGATCCTTCTGGCTCCATAAGCTATGAACAACCGACAACGCCACCAACCGACGGCAAGCGACACCCCCCTAACCTTTGCCATCCTGGTCTTCCCAGGCTTTCCGATGATGGCGTTCAGCTCGGTGATCGAGCCGCTCCGCGCCGCCAACGTGCTGGCCAAGCGGGACTGCTATCGCTGGATCATCGTCGGCGCCGCCGAAGGCCCGGTGGAGGCCTCGAACGGCGTCGTCATCCACCCCGGCTTTGCCGCCCATGACGCGCCGAAGGTCGATCGCGTCGTCGTCTGCTCGGGCGGCGATGCCGATCATCTCGTCGCGCACGATGCGGTGAGCTGGATCCGCAGGAGCCTGCGCGACGGCGCCCATATCGGTGCGGTGGCGGATGCCGCCTTCTTCCTGGCTCGGGCCGGCCTGCTCGACGGTCATGCCTGCACCTTGCACTGGACCAGCCAGGCTGCCTTCACCGAAGCGTTTCCGGATATCGAGCTGAGGCGCGATCTCTATGTCATCGACCGCAAGCTCTTCACTTCGGCCGGTGGCGTCGGCAGCCTCGACATGATGCTGGAGATCATCACCAGCGATTATGGCGCCGAACTGGCCGCCGGCGTCGCCGAATGGTTCGTGCACAGTCCGCTGCGCTCCAGCGTCGACCGCAAGCTGATGCCGCTCAGGCTGCGGACCGGCGTGCAGAACGAACTGGTGCTGTCGGCCATCGCCATCATGGAGGATGCGGTGGAGGAGGGGCTCGGCATGGCGGAACTGGCGGGGCGACTTGGTGTCTCTTCCGATAAGCTCGAACGCAATTTCCGCTCCGAACTCAGTATCTCGCCCAACGGCTATTACCGCCGCCTGCGGCTGAAGCGTGCCGCCGACCTCTTGGCGCATTCGACGCTGATGGTGCGCGACGTCGCGCTGGCCTGCGGTTTCGCCTCGATGTCGAGCTTTGCGCGGGCGTTCCGGGAGGAGCATGGGCATGCGCCGAAGGTAATGCGGAGGCATTAGGTATTTCGGATGTTGGCGGGACAGCGCCCCCCTCTGCCCTACCGGGCATCTCCCCCTCGAGGGGGAGATTGGCAGCTTCGATGCTCCGCTCCTCCTGCGACGGTGGAAATTCACGAAAGCGGCGATGACGAGCCGATCTCCCCCCTTGAGGGGGAGATGTCCGGCAGGACAGAGGGGGGCGCCGTAGAACGCTACGGAACGACTTCAAGCGGTATTTCGCACAACATCTGCGGTATCGCGCACAGCCTCTGAACGACGTATGGCTCATCTTCCCCGCTTCAGGAGGCACCCATGAGCATCGTCGTTTTTGACCCCGACAGCACCGAGGATGTCGACTTCAAGGACCGCATGCGCCATCCGGCGGCGGCGGATCCGGCCGGCGGCATGTGGCTGTCGGACACCGAGCCGTCCTTCATCGACGCCGACGCGCTGCGCAAGGGCCGGCTGGCCAGGCTGCGCGCCTGGATGCGCGAGGCCGGCTATGGCGGCGTCGTTTTGTTCGACCCCTACAACCAGCGCTACGCCACCGGCTCGCGCAACATGTTCGGCTATTTCCTGCGCAACTCGACGCGCTACTTCTTCATCCCCACCGAAGGGCCGATCGTGTTGTTCGAATATCCGCAGAGCTACCATGTCTCGATGGTGCTCGACACGATCGACGAGGCGCGTCCGTCCAAGCTGGTCTGGTCATCGGTGTCAGGCCGCGACGACGAGACCGCCGGCCCGTTCGCCGATGAGATCGCCGAATTGCTCAAGGCGCATGGCGGCGGCTCGATGAAGCTCGGCCTTGACCGCTGCAGCCATCTGCAGGCACTGGCGCTGGAAAAGCGCGGCTGCGAGGTGCGGGATTGCCAGGGCGAGATTTTGGCGGTGCGCGCGGTCAAGACGCCCGAGGAAGTAAAATGCCTGCAGGTGTCGATGGCTGGTGCCGAGGCTGCGGTCTATGCGGTGCGCGAGGCGATCAAGCCTGGCGTTTCCGAAAACGAGCTGTTCGCCATCATGTATGGTGAGGTGATCCGGCAAGGCGGCGAGTTCATCGAGACCCGGCTGCTGACCTCGGGCCAGCGCACCAATCCGTGGTTCAACGAGGCGAGCGGCCGCAAGATCAGGCCGGGCGAACTCTTGGCGCTCGATACCGATACGATCGGCTGCTACGGCTATTATTCGGACTTTTCGCGCACCTTCCGTTGCGGACCGGGCAAGCCGACGGATTATCAGAAGTCGCTCTACCGCATGGCGCACGACCAGGTTCAGCACAATATCGGGGTCGTCAAGCCGGGCATGGCGTTTCGCGAGATTGCCGAAAGGGCCTGGAAGATACCGGACCGCTTCGTCGACCAGCGTTATACCTCGGTCATGCACGGCGTCGGCATGCATGGCGAAACGCCGTTCATCGCGCATGCCATGGACTACGAGACCTATGGCCGCGACGGTGTCATCGTGCCCGGCATGGTGGTCAGCGTCGAAAGCTATATCGGCGAGAACGGCGGCCGCGAGGGCGTCAAGCTGGAAGACGAGATCCTGATCACCGAGACCGGCACCGAGCTCCTGTCGCGCTTCCCCTATGAGGATGATTTCCTTGACAGGCTTGTTTGAGTGTTGACAGGCAGTTTTGCATGAAGAGCCCGATCTCGATCAAGCGCGGCAAGGTGGCGGCGGTGTTCATCGATCTCCAGGAGGAGCATCGGCGGGACAAGCGCTATCTGGTCGAAGGCTATGGCGACATCCTCGCCAACGTCCAGCGGCTGCAGGAGGCGGCGCGGGCCAACAATGTGCCCCTTTACCACTGGGCCTATATCGTCGATCTCGCCACGGCGCTGCCGTTCCACCCGGTCGAGGCCAGCGGCAAGTCCGCGTTTTCCGACAAGGACGATCCGCTGACTGCGATCTGCGCGGAAGTGGGCCCGGCGACAGGTGAGATGATGCTGGTCAAGACCGATGCCAGCGCCTTCCGCGCGGGGCCTGCCGCCGAGCGGCTGAAGGCCGACGGCATCGAGTGGCTGGTCGTTGCCGGCGTCTGGACCGAGGCCTGCATCGATGCCACCGTCAAGGATGCGGTGGCGCTCGGGTTTCGAGTGCTGCTGGTCAAGGATGCCTGCGGCAGCGGCAGCACGGCGATGCACCAGACGGCCATCCTCAACCTTGCCAACCGGCTCTATGGCGGTGCCGTCACCACCACCGACGGCGCCTGCCGGCTGCTGGCAGGCGAGACGGTCGAAGCCTGGCAGGTCGAGGGCTCGGTGCCGCTGCGCTTCAGCTATGAAAATGCTGCCCGGCTCTACGCCGAGCTCTGAGCGGGATCGCGCAGCGATGATCACCGAGGCCGAGCGACCCGGAACGAGAGGGCGCGGAAAATACCAAACGCTGCTCGATCCGGAGCTGTGGGCCTATATCGATCGGGTCAACGAGTGGTATCCGCCCGAAATCGTCTACATGCCGATCGACAGGCAGCGGGCGGTCTATGATGCCATGTGCCGGGCGTTTCGCGAGCCCTATCCACCCGGCGTCAAGGCCAGCGACAGCGCGGTTCCTGCCGGCGACCGTGCGATCCCGGTCCGGCGTTTCCAGATGGCGGGCACGGCGCCGCAAGCGATGGTTGTCTATTATCACGGCGGCGGCTTCGTCCTTGGCGGGCTCGACAGCCATGACGACATCTGCGCCGAGATATGCGCCGGCACCGGCTTTGCCGTGCTGTCCGCCGATTACCGGCTGGCGCCCGAGCATCTGCATCCGGCCGCTTTCGACGATGCGCTGGCCGTATTCGAATGGGCGACGGCGACGGCCGGCCTGCCGATAGTGCTCTGCGGCGAAAGCGCCGGCGGCAATCTGGCCGCTGCGGTGGCACAGGCGACACGCCGCCATCCTCGCCATGCGATCGGCCAGGTGCTGATCTATCCCGAGCTCGGCGGCCCGGAACCAGTTGGCAAAGAGAGCGCCGGCTCCTGTGTCGAGCACGCCGAAGCGCCGCTGCTGACGTTGCGCGACATCGAGTTCTATCGCCAGATCCGGTCGGCGAAGGGACAGTCGCAGGACGACCCGACCTTTTCGCCGCTCAGCGACACCGACTTCTCCGGGCTGCCGCCGACGGTCATCGTCACCGCGCAATGCGACCCGCTGTCCTCGGAAGGCGAGGCCTATCGCGACCGCATCCTGGCCGCCGGCGGTCGCGCCTGGTGGCATGAGGAGCCGCGCCTCGTGCATAGCTTTCTACGCGCCCGCAAGACCGTACCGCGAGCCGGCGAAGCCTTCGGGCGCATCATTGCGGCCATCGCCGCGCTCGGCAAAGGCGACTGGCCTTACTGAGGTTGCGAAGGCCCCCTCATCCGGCCGCTTCGCGTTCACCTTCTCCCCGCTGGGGAGAAGAGGCTGGCATCAACGCTGGCGACCTCCTCTCCCCCCGGGGGAGAGGTCGGATTGCCCCGAATTGCTCTTCGTAATTCGGTTGGCAATCCGGGTGAGGGGGACCTTCCGTTTGCGGAACAGCGCACAAGAACTGCGGAAGTCCGAACACTCTCCCACGGGAGCTCGCCCTATCATCCCCGAGGCAATGGCGGCTCCGGCGATCGCATCCGTCCCCCGCGTTTGGCGATCGGCAGAGGTGCCCAACAACAGGGGAATGACGACAATGAAGTTCATGCTGACCGATCGAAAACTGCATCCGCAGGCCGAGCCCGTCGCCGATGGCTTCAAGAAAGGCCAGATGAACCGGCGCGAATATCTCGCCACCATGGCTGCGCTCGGCGTCAGCGCTACCGGCGCGCTGGCGCTCGGCGGGCTTGCGCCGTCACCGGCCAGGGCCAAGGAGCCGAAGCGCGGCGGCATCTTGCGTGTCGCCATGAACGTCAAGGGCTGGAAGGATCCGCGCACCTTCGACGGCGTCGAGATGTCCAACGTCGCCCGCCAGTGCAACGAATATTTGGTGCGCTGGAAGCGCGACTTCACCTTCGAGCCATGGCTGCTCGAGAGCTGGGAAACCAGCGACGACGCCCGCGTGCTGACGCTGCATGTCCGCAAGGGCATCACCTGGTCGAACGGCGACACCTTCAACGCCGACGACGTGATCCACAATCTGACGCGCTGGTGCGATGCGTCCGTCGCCGGCAATTCGGTCGCCGCGCGCATGGGCGCACTGGTCAACGCCGATACCAAGAAGCCCGTCGACGGCGGCATCGAGCGCGTCGACGACGTCACCGTTCGGCTCAATTTGCCGAAGCCCGACATTTCGCTGATCGCCGGCATGGCCGACTACCCGGCGCTGATCATGCACCGCAGCTATGAAGGCGACGGCGATCCGCTGAAGGCATTGGCGATCACCACCGGGCCTTGCGAACTCGTGGCATGGGACGCCGAAGTCGGCGCCGAAGTCCGCCGCAAAGACGAGCCATGGTGGAAGGGCGAGTTCTACCTCGACGGCATCAAATGGGTGGACTACGGCTCCGACCCCAATGCGATGCTGTCGGCCTTTGAATCGGGCGAGATCGACACCGACCACGAAACCGCCTCCGACACGGTTGCGCAGACCGACTCCATGGGCCTGAGCAATTCGGAAATCGCCACCGGCTCGACCATCGTCGCGCGGTTCAATATCGGCAATCCGCCCTATGACGACATCAAGGTGCGCCGCGCCGCCCAGCTCGCCGTCGACAACGCCGCCGTGCTGAAGATCGGCATGGACAACCGCGGCAAGCCTGCCGAGAACCATCATGTCGGGCCGATGCATCCCGAATATGCCGATATCGGCCCGGCCGTCCGCAACATTGATCAAGCCAAGGCCCTGCTCGCCGAGGCCAGCAAGGCCGACCACGAATACGAACTCATCTCGGTCGACGTCGACTGGCAGAAGAGCACCGGCGACGCCATCGCCGCGCAGATGCGCGAGGCCGGGCTGAAGATCAAGCGCACCGTGCTGCCGGCCGCGACCTTCTGGAACGACTGGAGCAAATATCCTTTCTCCTGCACGGAATGGCTCGGCCGGCCGCTCGGCGTCCAGGTGCTGGCGCTCGCTTATAAGTCTGGCGCCGCGTGGAACGAGAGCGCCTACGCCGATCCGGAATTCGACAGTCTGCTCGACAAGGCGCTGGCGATGCCCGATCCCGGCGCCCGCAAGGAGCTCATGGCCAAGATCGAACAGAATCTGCGCGATTCCGGCGTCATCATCCAGCCCTACTGGCGCTCGGTCTACCGCACCTACCGCAAGGGCGTGCATGGCTGCGAGCAGCACCAGTCGCTCGAGCAGCATTTCGAGAAGGTTTGGCTCGAGGCGTAGCCTTGCAGACGACCATTGTCGGGGCCAGCGCCGCTCCTTCTTCCTTCTCCCCTTGTGGGAGAAGGTGGATTGGCGCGCAGCGCCAAGACGGTTGAGGGGTGCGGACGGAGTGCCGTCAGTATCAAGCTGGAACACCCCTCATCCGGCCGTTTCGCGTCCACCTTCTCCCACAAGGGGAGAAGGAAGAGCCACGCCAGGCCTTGAAATCTCCAGTCCAAGCCGCACGGTCTCCCGCACCAGCAGGTCCAGATCGTCGCGCCGGGTGCGGTGGTTGTTGATCGCCACCCTGAGGCTATGCTGGCCATGCACCGTCGTGTCGGAAATGGCGGCGATGCCTTCTTCCTGCAGCCTCAGCATGATCTCGGTATTGAGCGCTTTCAGGCGCTCCCCGCCCAGTCCGTCCGCGCGGTAGCGAAAGCAGACGATGTTTATGCTCACCGGCGCTACCAGTTCGAGTGCCGGTTCGGCCGCGATCAGCGCGCCGAGATAATGCCCTTGCGCGATGTTCTGGTCGATCAGCCGGCCGAACTTTTCGATGCCGTGCTCTCGCAACGCCATCCACACCTTCAGAGCGCGAAAGCCGCGCGTCGTCTGCAGGCCGTAATCGTGCAACCATTGGCCGGAGGCCAGGCCGCGCGGCGTCGATTCCAGATATTCCGGCGTCACCGCGAACGTGCCGCGATGCACGGCGGCATCCCGGATCAGCGCGCAGCCGACCTCGAATGGCGCGTGCAGCCATTTATGCGGATCGAGCGCGATCGAGTGGGCGTGCTCGATGCCGGCAACGCGATGCGAATTGTCCGGCGCAATCGCAAGCAAGGCGCCGATGCAGCCATCGACGTGAAACCACAGATCCTCTTTTGCCGCCAGGTCAGCCAGCGCTTGCAGATCGTCGATTGCGCCGGTGTTCACCGTGCCGGCCGTACCGATTACGCAGGCCGGCTTGAAGCCGGCGTCGCGGTCCTCGGCGATCGCCGCCCGCAACGCAGCGATGTCGATCCGCAGCCCGGCATCGCTCGGGATGCGACGCAGCGCCCGGTTGCCGAGGCCGAGCACTTCCATCGCCTTGCGGTGACAGGAGTGAAGCTGGTCGGAGCCGTAGAAACGCAGCGGCTTGTCGATGCCGGCAACGCCGTGCTCGCGTATGTCGATGCCGGCCTTGGCGTTGCGCGCCACGGTCAGCCCGATGATGTTGGCCATCGAGCCGCCGCTGACCAGCGTGCCGCTGGCCGATTGCGGAAAGCCCATCATCTGCTTGCACCAGTCGACGACCTGGTTGTCCATCAGCGCGGCGGCATGGTTGCCGCCGCCGAGGTTGGAGCCCTGGATCGCCGCCAGGAAATCGCCGAGCGCGCCGGTGAAATTGCTCGAGCCCATATACCAGGACCAGAAGCGCGGATGGACGTTGCCCATCGGATAGGGCATCAAACTCCTGGTTACTTGGCCATACACCTCGGCTAGCGGCGCCGGCGAACGCGGCAGCGGCGATGTGAAGAAGGTCCTCACATCAACCGGCATCTCCTGCCACACCGGACGCTCTCTGACATCGCGCAGGTAAGCGACGGCATCGTCGACGATCCGATGCGACAGGGCCTGCACGTCGGCCCAGTTCGAGGGGTCAAGCGTTTCCTCGGTGGCCGTGACGGCCAGTCCAGGTTTCGTGTCCATGCAGGCCGCTCCCGATGTGCCGCCGTCACGCCGGAAACTGGCAGCCGGGCGTCGACTGCGAAAGCGCAGTCTCCTCGGCATCCATCTCCGCCTCGATGCCGTCGAACAGCGGTGTCGTCATGTAGCGTTCGCCGGTATCGGGCAGCATGCACAGCATCACCGAGCCGGGTGCCGCCTTTTCCGCGATCTGCCGCGCCACCGCGAAGGTCGCTCCGCCGGAGATGCCGGTGAAAATCCCTTCCTTCTGCGCCAGCGCCTTGGCCCATTTCATGCCCTCGGGCCCGGCAATCGGCACCACCTCGTCATAGAGGCTTGCGTCTATCGCCTCCTGCAGCACGTCCGGAATGAAGTCGGGCGTCCAGCCCTGGATCGGATGCGGCTCGAACGCCGGATGGCTGGCGGCAGGCGCGCCGCCGGTGCCGCGCTGCTGCGGCTTGCCGCTGCCGATAAGCTGCGCATTGGCCGGTTCGGCGAGCACGATCCGGGTCTCCGGCCGCTCGCGGCGCAGCACGCGTCCGACACCGGCGACGGTGCCGCCCGTGCCGTAGCCGGTGACGAAGCAGTCGAGCCGCGAGCCGGCGAAATCGTTGATGATCTCGCGCGCCGTCGTCGCTTCGTGAATGGCGGCGTTGGCCTTGGTTTCGAACTGGCGGGCCAGGAACCAGCCATTGGCTTCGGCGAGCTCCACCGCCTTCTTGTACATGCCGACACCCTTCTGGGCGCGCGGCGTCAGCACCACCTTGGCGCCCAGCATGCGCATCAGCTTGCGGCGTTCGATGGAAAAACTGTCGGCCATCGTCACCACCAGCGGATAGCCCTTCTGGGCGCAGACCATGGCAAGGCCGATGCCGGTGTTGCCGCTGGTCGCCTCGACCACGGTCTGGCCAGGCTTTAGAGCGCCGCTGCGCTCGCCTTCCTCGATGATGTTGAGCGCCAGCCGGTCCTTCACCGAGGCGGCGGGATTGAAGAACTCGGCCTTCACGTAGATCGTGGCATGGTCCGGTCCGAGATTATTGATGCGGATCACCGGCGTATCGCCGACCGTGTCGAGAACGCTGTCGAACAGGCGGCCGCGCCCGGCGGTGGTTCTGATTTTCTGTTGATGCAACATGTCGATCTCCTCGCTTTGTTGTTGGCCCTTGTCGTCACGGGCCGGTTACAGACCGGTGGCTTGGGCGGCGAGGTTTCGAGACCTTGCCGCGCTACATTTGCCTCCGGCAATGCCAGCATCCGGAGCGGAATTCGCTGCCGGATGCACCGTGTCGCGTTTGGTGATAAAACAAAGGCCGACTGGCCAGCGTGGGAGCAGGCGTGGAAACTTACGTGGAATCCGCCCGATCGAGCCTCCACGGCGAGGTGGCCGGCTTTTCCGTGCGTCTGCTCGGACCGCTGACGATCGCACGCAACGGCATCATCATCCAGCTCCCAAAATCGCGCAAGCTGTGTGCGCTGCTCGCCTATCTGGCGCTGGCGCCGCATCCGGTCGGCCGCAGCCGCCTCTGCGAGCTTTTGTGGGATGTGCCGAACGACCCGCGCGGCGAGCTTCGCTGGTGCCTGAGCAAGCTTAGAGGCATCCTCGATGAACCGCATCGTCGCAGGGTCGAGACACCAGGCGACACGATCGCGCTTGATCTGAGAGGTGCTTCCGTCGACGCTGTCGACATAGCCTCGGCCGCCGCCAAGGGCGTTGAGACGCTCGGTCTAGAGCGGCTGCAGGCTCTTTCCGGAATGTTCGCCGGCGACTTTCTCGATGGGCTGGAGATCGACCGCAGCCCGCATTTCAACAGCTGGCTGATCGCCCAGCGCCGCCGCTTCGGCTCTTGGCACGCCGCAATCCTGGAACATCTCGTCAACAAGCTTCCGGTGGATGCCGACAGATTGTCTTCGCATCTGGACAAATGGCTGGAACTCGCTCCGTTCGACGGGCGCGCGCATGTGGCTCTTCTGAAAGGGCTGGCGCAGCGCGGCCAGTTTGACGCCTGCGAGGAACATCTCGCTTCCGCAGCGCAGCTGTTTGCTTCGGAGGATCTGGATTTCGGACCCGTTCGTGAGGCATGGCGCACGATCCGCAACGAACGACCTGCCGCTACGCTCCGGGCGCGACCGTCACTCGTACCCGCGGCCCCTCACGCGTCAATTGTGCTTCCCAATTCCGACACTGCTGCATCGCAGAAGGCTTCGCTTGCGGTGATGCCGTTTGCCGAAGAGACGGCTGACGGCGGCCCACGCGGAGGCATCGCCGATGGCCTGACTCACGATATCATCACCCGCCTGGCCAAGCTCAGGGATTTCTTCGTCATCGCGCGCGGTTCGGTGTTTGCGCTCGCCGAAAAAAACATTGGGCCGGAGGATGCCGGCCGTCGGCTCAATGTCGATTATGTCGCCACCGGCATGGTACGCAGGCAGGCCGGCCGCGTCACCGTCGCGGTCGAGCTGGTCGAAGTGCGCACGGCCAGGATCGTCTGGGCCGAGACGTTCGAGCGCAAGCCGAACGACATCTTTGCCGTGCTCGACGACATCGGCAACAGCATCGTCTCGTCGATCTCGGCCGAGATCGAGACGGTCGAGCGCAACCGCGCCATGTTGAAGGCGCCCAATTCGCTGAACGCCTGGGAAGCCTACCACCGCGGTCTCTGGCACATGTATCGCTTCACCCGCGCGGAAAACGAGCAGGCCCGGCATTTCTTCGACATAGCCTTGAAGCTCGATCCGACGTTCGCCCGCGCCTATGCCGGCCTCTCCTTCACCCATTGGCAAAATGCCTTCCAGCGCTGGGGCGACCGCGACCACGAAAGCGCCCTGGCCTTCGAGGCAGCCGGCCAGAGCCTGCTCGTCGACGATCACAATCCGGCCGCTCACTGGGCCATGGGGCGGGCGCTGTGGCTGCGCGGCGAGCAGGACGGCTCCCTCATCGAGCTGGAACGCGCCGTAGACCTCAGCCCGAATTTCGCGCTCGGCCACTATGCGCTATCTTTCGTCCATTCGCAGTCCGGCGACCCGCAGGCTGCGATCGGCTCATCCGACCATTCCAGGCATCTGAGCCCCTTCGATCCGCTGCTGTTCGGTATGTTGGGCGCCAGGGCGATGTCGCATGTCCGGCTCGGCCAGTTCGACGAAGCCGCCGAATGGGCGCTGAAAGCAGCCGCGCGTCCCAACGCCCACGCCATCATCCTCGCGATTGCCGCGCATTGCCTTGCGCTGGCGGGGCGGCTGGACGAGGCACGAAGTTTCGCCGCTGCGCTGCGCAAGATGCTGCCGAACTACTGCGCCGACGATTTCATCGGCACGTTCCGCTTCGAGCCGGACGCCGAGGCGCTGTTCCGGCAAGGCGCCAAGCGGATCGGGCTGGGGTGAGGCAGGCGCGCGGTTTGCCAGGCTCTCCAAACCGCTCATCGCGGCTGGCCGCCCCAAACATCGTCATGTCTGCAGCCAGGGCGCATCGTCAGGTTGGTTGCGAATTCGTCGACCAGAGCGGATCAGACGGGCTCAACCGATTTGACGTCGCCGTCGGTATCCACGAGGCAGCTTGTCTTCTTGCCACTGGCATCGAGTTCGACCTGATAGGTCTTGGAATCGAGCTTGCTCGATGAAACCGGAAGTATCTTCGTGCTGTCGACACCGCTCGCCTTGGCGACCGCATTGGCGCAAAGCAGTTGAAGGTCCGCCGGGGCCGTCTCGACCTTCGTCCTGGACATCTGGTCCTGAGGCGGCGGCGGTGGCGTGCTGACACAAGCGCTAACGGCTCCAGCCAGGAATCCGATTGCTGTCCCCCGGATCGAAGTTCTCACTGCATTTTTTCCCGACATTGCTTGTCCCTCTCCGAATGCCGCTTCATACACCTTTGTAGAGGGCGGCCCCCTGCATGAGAACGATGACCTTGGCCCCAACCTTGACGCGGGATGCGAGATCGACGATGTCGTCGTTCCTCATACGGATGCACCCCGATGACACGTCGAGCCCGATCGTCCAAGGCTCCGGGGTACCGTGGATCCGGTAGATCGTGTCCTGGTCGCGCTCATAGAGATAGAGCGCCCTTGCGCCGAGCGGGTTGTCGGGCCCTCCCTCCATGCCTCCGGCGTATTTTACCGCCTTCGGATCGCGAGCGACCATTTCGGCCGGAGGTGTCCAGGTCGGCCACTCCGCCATGCGGCCGACGCGCACGATGCCGGCCCATCCAAACCCTTCCCGGCCCACGCCGATGCCGTAGCGCATGGCCCGCTGACCCGGCTGCACAAGATAGAGAAAGTGCTGATTGCCATCGATAATGATCGTGCCTGGCACTTCCGCGGTGCGGAATTTGACCATCTGCGGACGAAATGCCTCGGGCACCTCATTATGCGCGGCGTAGTATTTGCGCGCCTTGGTGCGATCGTAGTCCACCCATTTGTGGCTTTTCGGGTCGAAAACCTGTGTTCCCGCAGCCAGCGCCGCCACCGCGACAAGACCGAACGCCGCGGCGACGACTGCCGTGAGGGAGCGCCGCCGGACGGTGCCGGGTTCCGCGAACATAGGATTTCCGCTCATGGATTTGCCCACCCGTGCACCCGTGCGCCTTGTGCGGCAACCCATTGTTTGGCGTATTCGTAAGGATCCTGACGCTCTACCTGGAGCGCATAACTCATCTTGGTGATTTCCTCGGGCCTCAGGTCGACCCGTTCCAGGAACGCCACCACCTTCGGATATTTATTGCGCAGCGAGGTGGCGTAGGCGATATGGAAATGTGCGGTATCCCATGATACCGGCGCGCTGGACTTCGAGACCCAGAGCGGATCTTCTGACGGCAGCACGATCTTCCACTTTGCCGGATCAAAGGGCGGCTCGGTAAGCCGGACAATGTCGTGCAGCTCAAAGACGTAGTGCGGCGCGTAGCAGGCAAACACCATTGGATGATCCGTGGCGACCGCGGCATCGACAGCCGCCATTCCGGCATCCTCGGGCGTCTCCAGCAAGGTCATCGTCTTGGCATAACCATAGCTGTTGGCGCGGACGCGCTCGATAGCGGTCGAGGACCAACCCTCAGCGCCGATCCAGAGTTCGCCACGTCCGTCGCCATCAGTATCCAACGCGGCGGTTTTCTTCGTATCGCTGAGGTCGGAAACGTCGTGAATTCCAAATTTGTCGGCTGCCTCACGCGTCGCGCAAATGCCTTGCCAGGCCGGCACTCCAATGGGGCTGATGGCCACCGTGCCGGCCCCGTCCACATACTTCTTCACCAGATTGTCCAGATTGGGCAGCCAGATTTCGGGATGAATATCCACCTCACCCGAATTGAGACCGGCAAAGGCAATAAGCGTCCCCATCTCGCGCACGTCGGCATCGAGCCCGAAATTTTCCTTCAGGCTGACCTTGAGGATATTTGCCGTCGCCTGGCCCGACGGCCAGTTCGGCATTGCAATGACGAGATCAGCCGCGTGGACCGGGATGTTTAGCGCCAGCATCGTCAATGCCGCCAGCGACACTTTCCGCAGGCACTGCCGAAATCGGTTGTGCATCTCTTCCCCCTCGCTTCGGTGCTGAAATGAACCGCGACGGGAACAATCTGTCGCGGCAAGCACCTGGTTGTGACACCAGCCCCATCTTCTGACGGGCAACTGCTGAAGGTGCAGCAGTGCATTCGCCAAAGAGAGCGCCTTCACGTGCCGCCCCTGCACGCTACCCGATGACAATCCGACTGGGAAGATGCCCACAACGCGGCCGCGGCGCCCCCACTGCGCCCCTATTTGGCACGCCGCAGCGTTGAAAAGTCGGGCAAAGGGGCGCGTTTCTTTCGGCCCTCGCAACGGTTGGCTGGGTTCGAAAAAATACCACAATAGATCGCGATTAGGGAGATTGTATAAGATGTGGTATCGTCGCGCCTTTTTTGTAGAGCTGGCGCAAAATTCACAACAACATAGAATATTACTTGTACTAGCTCGGCTTAATGAGAACAAAACTAAGGAAGCATCCCTGAATCTTGCTACTGATCACATTTCAGTATCTGCTAAGATAGCCCGTGCTGATTCCGAATTATTAAGCATTTGCAAAATTCAATCCTGCGATATTGGGATTTGTCCTTGTCATAGGCTGCCTCGGATGCATTTCTTGGAAGCACAGCCGCGTCAGCGGATCGTTGAAACATGCTTGGGCGGACGGGGCACTAAGCATGGAGAGGAATATTGACACTCGCTAATGCGGCGGCCCCCGCTGGGAGCGTTCCCTCCCACGTAAGAGATTACGGCAACCGTCGGCTAAGTCGTCGAATGCATCGCCCACAGCCTGGCTCTCGTTTGATGGCCGGCGAAGCTTTGCCCTCCTCCGATTGGCGCCAGCCTTCGCGGCAAAAGCGGGGATCGCCGCCTGCAATGGCCTTCCGATATGGACGATGTCCGCCGGCAGCCAGTCGGAGGAATGAATCATGAAACTCGTAATCTGTGCGGCCTTGGCCACTGCTTTGATGGCGATCGTCGGTTGTACCACCGACGACTACGATGGTTGTCGCGGAAAGGGCTGCCTGGTTGATCGGTCCCATAAAGGGAGCCGGAAGATAGACGACCGGCCGCAGTTCGACAGGAACGGCAATCCCAACTTCGATACCAGGGGCCGTTACATCGGCTGCCATGGGCTCGGATGTAAAGTCGACGATCCTGATGACGGGGATCAAAGTATCGACGACAGACCGCAGTACGACAGAGAAGGCAATCCCAACTTCGATACGCAAGGCAACTACCAAGGCTGCCGCGGCATCGGCTGCGAGGTCGATACACCGGACGATGACAGTTCATCGAACGATGACGATTCCGATTAAGGGGGGGCGAACAAGGAGGAAGCCAATCATGTCTGAATTCAGCGGCCTGGTCCGGCGACATGCCAAAATCGTTATGGTCGGCCTCACGGGGCTGGGAATGACGCTGACGTCCGCTTTCGCTGCGAATAACGCCTGTGACGGTATAAAGGTCGAAGTGACGAAGGCGCGCAAGCAGGAATATGCCCCTCTCGTCGTCTCGGCGATGACCAATAAGTTCAAGCCCGCTCAGGCAAAGTTCTTCACGATCATGGAGAGCGGCAGCTGGAGCGCCGCCTACGTCTCCACGCCGGTGAGCGACGACGGCGTGATGTTCTTCCAGACAGTCGACGGAAAGAAGCAGTTTCGCGACGTATGGGGCGGCTATGCCGAGCCGTCGGAGAAACCTGAACTGGTATCCTGGGCGAAGAAGCTCGGAGCGCCGCAAGACCTGGCAAAGTGTTTTGCCGAGACAGTTACGGAATGACGGTGATGATCGCTGGAGATTGCCGCGCACGCCGTTGGTGCAGGAGGAGAACAACTAGCGGGGGAGCGCTCCGGGCGCCGGGCATCTGGGACATAGGTTCATCAGCTGCAGGATGTGGAAAATGCGAAGTCTTCGAAAATCCAGACTGATCGTACAGTTCGCCCGTGCATTGGCAACGTCAGTGAAAATGACGGCCGTCGTAAGCGTAGCCGTCCCGCAAACGATCAATATTGCGCATGCCAGCAAGTATGATCTGCCGAAACCCTACGTCTCCCGGGCTCTTGATGCGGTTCTGATACCGATCAATCACGCCTCTCGGCACCGCTACCAGATCCCGCCAAAACTTCGCGGCGTGTATGTCCTGGCTGTTGCACCCCATGGCATTGCCGCGCGGCAAGGTATCCGACCGGGTGACGTGCTTGCCACAGTGCGGCATCAACCGATTTCGGCGCCGGGCGACGTCGACAGACTCGTTTGGGCCGCCCTTGCCGTGAGTGCCACCAGTTTCCTGTTTGGCGTGAACCGCGGGACAGAAGTCACAGACGTCGTCGAGGTCAACACCAACATCACCGTCAACAACTTCAACACCAACATCTCGGTGAACAATATCTCGCAATGGACGAGCGTCGACAATCGAGAGGAGTGGACGCAGATCGTCGATGAGTATGACGACGAGATGGAGACGGGCCTCAATGACACGAGCTATCGCGAGGACGACTCGCAGCCTGGCGACGCCAATCCGGACGCAAATGTGTCTTCTCCCGATGCTGACGACGACGATACCAGCACCGACACTGACGACAATAGCCCGGCCGACAGTGCCGACGACAACAGTTCCGATCAGGACGATTCGAGCGATCAGAACGACGATGAAAACTCAACGGACGGTGATGATGACAAGAACAGCACCGACACCGACGACGATAGCACGGATGACGATGCGTCGGATGACAGCACTGACAACAATGATTCCGATGATCAGGACGATTCCAGCGATCAGAATGACGATGACGACCCGTCGGCAGATGGTGAAGACGAAAACAGCACCGACAGTAATGACGATGCGTCGGATGACAGTAACGACGCTGACGGATCGGACGATGACGATGCCAACTAGCGGCGACCATGCCGGCAGTTCTAGACCGAGGACAATCGATGAAAACCGCGATGCTGACCGCTGCCATCGTTCTGGCCATGCCGGCTTTCGCATTTGCCCAGGACAAATGCTACGACGCCGCCAAGGACCAGGCCGACCCGAACGAGTGCGCCGATGCCGCGTCCAAGAAATCCGACAAGAAGCTCAACGAGCTTTACCAGCAGATCGAAACCCGCCTGAACGACGACGCGGATACCAGGACGCTTCTCGTTCAAGCACAGCGGGATTGGGTCAAATTTCGCGACGCCGAGTGCAGTTTCCAGACCGCGGGAGCGGCTGGAGGAAGCGTGATGCCAATGCTCATCGCGGAGTGCATGGACAGCCTGACGCAATCCCGTGTCAAAGATTTCGAGGGTTACCTGAAATGCAGGGAAGGCGATGCGAGTTGCCCCGTTCCGGCAGCGAACACATCACATGCCGTACCTGCCGTGGCCGATGAGAACGGCCAGGCCGGCCTTGCCCAGGCTGCCGACCCGATAACTATTCCGTTGCAACATGTTAGGGGCCACGGAAGCGCTGACGTCGTTTATCACAATCTCGGGATTGCGTTGGGCATCAATGGTGCCAAGCCTCGTCTGTTCGAATTCGACACGGGGTCGGATGAGTTCAACGCCGAGATCGATTCGAGTGTCCCTGGCGTAGAGCCGGTGCACGGCAGCAAGCCCGAAATGTACGCCTATGGAGACGGCACCTATGGAGATTGGGTACAGCAGGTCCGGTTCGACAGCCTGTCCTATTACGATCCGGATGATCCCTCGCAGCCTGTCGTAACCTTCGACGGTGGCTATGGCGCCGGTCGGGTGGTGGATTACGTCTTCACCAAGAGTTTCGGCTATCTCAAGGATATGAAATTGACGCAAAAGCCCGTTGGCCACCGCGGCGATACGCCGGTCTATGCGGATCTTAATGCGCGCAAGAGCATGCAGAATGGCGAACCCGGTGGTTCGACGACGTTTTACGGTGTCTTTGGAGCCGGCGATTTTCTCGATGAGGGGGACGAGGCCGCCGCTCCCGCCAGTCAGACACAAAGCGGCTATGTGGTCTCGGCCAATGCAAATCTTGGAAAGAAGACGACACCGGGCTGCGCTCCCTGCCTGACGCTGAATTTGTCCCCCAGTCTGAGATCCCAGTTTACGGCCCTGATGCCCTGGGGCGAACTGGATTATGAATTCCGCCAGAGACGATTCCCGCGATCAGGCGCGAACGCATCCAATCACTACGAAGGGTCTTACCATTATACAATTTCTTTTGACTATAAGGGAAAGAAGCAATCGGTTGATTTCAGTGGACCTGTTTTATTGGATACTGGATCGTCGACCTTTCTCGGTATCACCACAGAAGGCTTTTTTAATAAGCTTCGCTCGAAAGGATTTAAGCTTGATGAATATGATTATACGGTAGTCGATTTTAAGATTTTGGGATTTGAAGATAGTTTCAACAACAAGGAATACAGCGATGTCGTTATGGATCGACAAAGCGATGAGGAGGGGGGCAATGGAGTTGTTGTCGGGCTACCCTTCTTCCAGTCAAATTCCGTAATGTATGATCTGGAGAACAAGACGACCGCATATTCACCCTATTTTGTCAGCGCTGCTAACTTTACCACAGACGCGGCTGCCGAGGATCAAGTGCAGCTGAATCGCGCGACCAGCGATGCTGGAAGCAAAGGATGGCTCGGACTGGCCGGCATCATCTCCGGCGCCGGCGACTTCACGATCGAGAAGGATGCGGACGTGCGTATGACCGGGGCCAATACCTACACCGGCACAACCCATATCGCGGCCGATGGGTATCTTACTCTGGCCGGGCCGGGCAGCATCGAGCATTCCTCGCGCGTCATGGTCGACGGTGTGCTCAACATTGATCAGAAAGGAAACTACCTGAAGCCCTGGGGAGTGGCGCACTCCATGAACGATACGGCCATTCGCACCCTTAGCGGTAAAGGCGAGGTCTATCTGGGTGCGGGCAGACTGATCCTGACAGAAGCCGACGGGCAATTTGATGGAACCATCGCGAACTATGATGACGCCGGCGACAGCGGCGGCCTCGTGGTCGCCGGTGGCAAGCTGACGCTGAGCGGCAAGAACAAATATTCGGGCATGACGGAAGTGGCGGCGGGAGCGGAGTTGCACGTGACCGGCTCTTTGACCGGTGACGTTTCCGTCTCGGGACTGCTTGTCGTTGACGGAGAGGTCTCCGGCGAAGTCATGGTCAAGGAGGGCGGCACGCTGACCGGCTCAGGAAAGGTCGGCAACGTCACGGTCGCCGAAGGTGGCAAAGCTGATCCAATGAAAACCAGATAATCAGGCCATGGGCCGATCGTGGCAATAACGGACAGCTGACGAGAACATAGGGCGGGGCTGAGCAACTTAAGAGCTTGACTGCAACCGGAAAGGGAAATCGATGAAAATCGCGATACTGACTGCTGCCGTGGTTCTGGCTGCGCCGACATTCGCCCTTGCCAAGGACAAGTGCGCCGATGCCAAGGATCAGGCCACCATGAACCAGTGCTTCGGTGCCGAGTTCCAAAAATCCGACAAGAAGCTCAATGAGCTTTACAAGCAGATCGAAGCCCGCCTGAAGGACGATGCGGATACCAAGAAGCTTCTTGTTCAGGCACAGCGGGATTGGGGCAAGTTTCGCGACGCGGAGTGCAGTTTCCAGACCGCAGGCGCGGCCGGAGGAAGCATGATGCCAATGCTCATCGCGCAGTGCATGGACGGCCTGACGCAATCCCGTGTCAAAGGTTTCGAAGGCTATCTGAAATGCCAGGAAGGCGACATGAGCTGCCCTGTTCCGGCCGCGAACTGACACGTGCCACAGCTGATCTGATCACGATGATGTCGGCGGCGAGCGTGATGTCGCCGCCAGACATGAAAGGATGCGAGGGGCATCATCATTGCGTGAGGGACTTGAGGGAGGTGGATTATGAAACGCTATGGATCGTCGCTCGCATTGACAATTGCGGCATCTGTACTGTTGGCATGTGTCGTGCCGGCAACAGCCCAGACTGACATGAGCTTCGACATCAACGTCACGCTTTCCAAAAAGGCAGCCGCCAAGCTCGCGGCTGAAAAGGAGCGGATCGTTGTCTTCGCCTCCTATTACGGCGACCCGAAGAGGAGCGCCGAGAAGCGTGTAAACGAAATCGGCCAGATCGATCTCACGCCGCAGGACGAAGAGGTGGAGATACCGGGTACAGCGGGCCACGCTCACATCAGCGGCACAAAGGTCGACACGAAGCGTCTCGATTGGCTTGCCGGCCCTCCCGAGGTCAACGTCAACGTTGCGTCGGCGCGCAAGAGCAGTCCGGACAATCTGCTCAGCTGCGACTTCATCGACGGTCCACTAGGCGATGCCCAAAGGAAGACTGTGACGCTTCATTGCGGATTGATCGAAGAACATGTGGACACGAAGTTGAAGCCATAAGGCTTACAAATCATGCGCCTCGCCACCGGCGCCAACGTACATTACTCGCGGCATGACCTGCTTACTTCAGGGAGGCAAAGATTCTCATGCGCCCGCTGTTCGCTATCTGTTTCGGCCTGGTCATCATGTCCTTGCCTGCGACCGCCCATGCCGAGCGCCGTTGTGGTTGGTACTCCAGCCCGACACCCGGCAACCTCGTCCTGACCGACAGTGACGGGGATTGGTGGATCCAGATGCAGGGACGACCGGATCCCAAAGGCATCGACAATGTGCCGGCCTTTGACGAGCGGCAATTCGTCGAGACCAATGTGCCTGGTTCGGGTCACGGCTACGGATGTGCGTGCATGAACGTCGTAACCAACGCCAAGCAACAGAAGATCACCAGAGTGATCTCGGGCCAAATCCTTCCGCTGCTGCGCTGTCGCAACGACAGATCGCTGCCTAACCCGGACGGATAGTTATTAGATATCTTGTGGATGCCATGGCTGACGGTAGGGCAGCCTAGAGCATTGGATCAAGAAAAAGCCCGGCAAACCGGGCTTTTTCTTGGGTCTCTGAAACCGCATCAATCGGTTCGAAACGGGAATTTGGTGCCCAGAAGAGGACTCGCACGTCTAAATCTGCTGGCACCGTAACCTGCTGATTTTGCTAATCAACTTAGCCACAGTCAATGACTCGACTATCACAGAGTCTGTTACAGGCCAAGCGTTGGCATTTCGAATGGCCGAATAGAACGATCACTCTTCAAAGCCGGTCGATTCTGCCTTGAACTTAAGCTGCTTCGCGTTGTCGCGGACGACGCTCACCTCGCTGTCAGGAAACCCCCCAGGCGCTTCTGCCGCAATCTCCAGGGTGAGCTTGACCTTCGCCCCTTGCGTCCGCTGCAGTTCCATCACGACGGCGTTGAGGATCGTGTCGAAGGACTTTACGGGCCGCACCATGTCAATCTCGACAGAGCCATAGAAGCGGGCCGGCTGGCGCGAACCGGGAGCGGGCGGAGGCGTTTCAGGTCCGCCGATGCCGGGTGCGATTGTGGTGGTCGGGCCACTGGTGGTCAGTCCAACAGTCGTCGGACCAGGCCCGCTTACCGCCTTTTGAGCCTGTGCTGCCGCTACGTCCTTTCTGACAATCACTGCACCGGGTGAAAAGCTCGTTGGCGCCAGCTTTGCATAAACCGGCCCGACGTATTGCCCCGTCGCCTCGTCATATCCGTCGGCATAGCCGAAGAGCGGATCGGCGCTCGAAACACCTTCGGCGATCGCGCTTTCGAGCACGGCCGGATCGCGCAGCTTCGGCAGGTAAACATAGGACGCAAACCATTCACGCAGGTCGGCGATCGCAAGATGCGCCTTGTCGACCGGCCATAGGCTGTCCAGCTTCGCCATGAGCATCTTCGGGCCGAGCGTGTCCTTGACGATGCTGTCTCCGCGCGGCGAGATCTTTTCGTAGATCGACGCGGCGATTGACGGGCGATCCTTCGCCATCAGCGTCGTCTGCTCGATTTCGAACGGCCTGCCGTCGAGCTTGGCCTCATCCTTTTCGGCGTAGAGGATATGCGTCCAGGCCGAACGCACAGCTTTTTCCGCGGCCTCTTGATGCGACTTCGCCTTCTCCTTCACGTCGGCGGCCTGCGCCTGCGTCAACTGCCCCTGTATGGTCCTGTCGTTGTTGATGGACGCCCAGGCCAGCGCCTTGCGCACCACTTCCCGCGCGGTCGCGAGCAACGCCTCGTCTGGTGCCGCAAAGATCAGCGTGTTCCGATAGCGCCGCTGGGAGGTCCGGCAGCGTGTCAGCGCATCGGTTGCGGCATCGATCGCGGGCGAACTCTTTGCGGCCCTCGTGTGCGTGGACGCGGGACCGAGGAGGACGAGCGAGAGGGCAGCGGCTTCGTCGACGGTGGCCGGATCGTCAGGCGCCGCATGCACGCGCGCGAAATTGGCCTTGCTGCCGGCCTCGGTGATCAGGACGCGAAGGATCTCGGCGTCGACTTCATGGGCTGGCAAGGCGGTGGCGCGTTCATCGGCGAGCCGGTTCAGGGTCGGTTGGGTGGAAAACCAATAACGGCCTGCTTCCTCGTACAGGTAGGTGGCGCGCTCGTGCAACTCACGAAGCGCCTCGCCGAATATGGCGATCTGGTCGCCGGGTTCGGCGGCGGCAAGGCGGATCGCCTGACCGCTGAGTCCGGCATGTGGCTGACCGACCGTGGGTGCGGAGCAGAGGAAGATCGAGCGCGTGGTCCGCGTCGCGGCCCGAGCTTGCGACAGGCGCCGTGACGGATTGGCTTCCATCCGGGCGGGCAGCGATCCTTCGCCGTCGACCTCGCTGTCGACGACAGCCGAATAGGCGGGGTCCAGCGGGTAGATCACACTCGCCTTGACGCGCTCGTCGGCGATCGGCACGCGCCCCGGCAGGATCAACGGGTCGCGCGCCCTCGCCTGCCACAGCACGCTGACGACGTTCGCCATGAACCGCAGCACGCCGCGGGTGCGCTGGAAATTCGGCAGGGTGGACCAATCCTTCGACAGACGCTCGAAGAGTTCAGGGTGGATCGGATACGAAAGGCGCAGCAACTCCGCATAGCGCGCTTCCTTGGTATGGGCCGGGAACTCCGCAGCGTTCTTCCTATAAAAATCGTGGAACGCCTTGACAGTCTCGTCGCGGGCCTTCTCGCCCTCCGCGTCGAGTTGCTGGAACAGACGGCGGCGGACGATCTCGTATGTTTCGTTGCCGTGCGCGGCGAGCCAGGGCGAGCCGGTGCGGCCAAATACCTTTTCGAGCCGCTGCAGCGCAGCGACGCCCTTTTCGCCGCCGGCCTCCAGCTTGCTTTCCGGCAGCGAGCCAACAAGCAAGACGTTGGAAAGCATTTTGACGGCTTCGGTCAGCGACTGGATGAACGACAGGAAGGCCTCGAACCGTTCGTCGGGAAGCTGGCGGGCAAACGCCACGACCTCGTCGAGCAGGATCACGCTCGGCCCAGCTTTGCGAAAGACCTCGACCATGAGTTCCGAGCCCGGATTGGTGCCGGCGGCCTCCGCCTCGCGCACGAGTTCCAAACCGTCCTTGCCCGCCAACCGCCAGGCGATATACCCCCAAAGCGTGCGCACCTTTGGACCGTCCCGCAGCACCAAAGCGGAATCGACGCCCTTGGCGGTGCCGACGAAAATAGCCGTTTTCACCGGCTTCCAGTCATCGATGCCGAGCGTGTCCGCGATGTCCGAGACGCCCGCGAGCACGGCAGGATCGGTGGCATTGGCGAGGTGATAGAGCGCAAGCATCGTATGCGTCTTGCCGCCGCCGAACGAGGTCTGAAGCCCCAGCACCGGGTCGCCGCCCCTGCCCGTGAGACGTTCGAGCGCGGTACGAAGTACCCGCTGCAGGCCCTCGGTCAGGAAGGTGATGCGAAAGAAGTTTTCGGGCGTGGCGTAGTCGTCGCTCGCCTGGCCCATATAGACCGCGGCGAGGTCAGCGGCGAACTCCGATTGCTTGTAGCGGTTGGCGAGCACGTCCGGATGTGGAAAGGCAATTTCGATCCAGGGCCGCAATGCGCCTGCCGGCGTCTCAGCATCGTCCAGGCCGAGCGACAACGTGCCGGGTTTTTCCGGCACCGGCGCCGGCGTGGCCGGTGCGATGCCTGCATCCACTTTGGCAACGTCGTCACGGCGCTGCTCGCCATAGAGTTTTTCGATCTCTTCTATGTCCTTCTTCGGCCCCTTCACCGCGCGGGCAAGACAGACCATAGCATCGAGGTAGCGCAGCGCCTCGGCGTCGGTCAGCGGCAGCGCCAGATGCGAGGTGGCGTTGCGGGCATCGAAGGCGGTCGAGAGAAAATTGCGGACCTTGAATTTCTCGTTGCGCGCAAAGGCGTCGTCGAAGACGTCGCGCCACTGGTCGATCATGGTTTTGAGTAGGCCGTAGCCGTCCAGCGGGTCGAGCGGGCCCGATCCCTGCGCGCGGCTGGCGAACATGATCCAGCGCTTGCCGAGCTTGGCTTCCATGCGCTCGGCGATAAAGGGTTGAATTGCCTTTTGCAGATGGAACAGCCCGTCCTGAACGCGCCTCAGCGTCTCTTTTTCCTTAGTCATGCCCGCGTCTCCTAGCCAAATGCGTTCAGCCGAACAAATCCCCTGTCGTCGCAGTTCTCAGTTCGTCGGAGATGTTCGCCGAACGGTCGAGAAGATGCGGCCACTCTTCAGCCAACTGGTTGTAGACGAGCGCTTCGGCGGCCCAACCCCTGTCCGTAGCTATCCTGAACAGCCGGTCGAGCAAAGCGCGGGCATCAGCAGCTTTCGGTCCCATTTCGGCGATCAGATGCGCGGTGGCCTGGGCGCCGCCTGCCGGGTCGTTCAATGCGCGGGCGACATGCTGCACGCACTCCCAGACCGTCAGCGTCCTGTCGCTGGACGGCGACCAGGCGGCCGAAAGCTCCTCGCGCGGCCGCAACGCCGCTTTGCCCTTCAGATCCTTGAAAACATCGGAGCCAAACAGCGAATTGATCGACGTGTTCTTGGCCGTCGCCAGGCCGATCAGTTCGCCCGAGGCTCGTGCGTCGAAACCGTAGGAGCCGAACCAGGTGAGCGCAACCTGGGTCTCGGGGTCAAAACTGGCGACGATCTCGTTGTCGATCTCTTCCCAGACGCGATTGATGACCGAAAGCGCGGTCTTGACCGGCATGACACTGTCGTCGTCCTCCAGCACTTCCTTAAAGCGCGTGAAGACGCCCATGCCGGGGCCGATCACCGATTGTTGCATGTCGACTGGCCCGACCCCGGCGACGCGGATTTTCGCGATCGCGGCGGGCAGATCGCGTTTCAGCATGCGGATGAACTCGGCGCGGGTGGCGACGCCGGCGGCAGATGACTGCTTGCGGCAGACAAGGACAACGGAGGAGGCGAGAGCATTCATTCCCGCCTTGAGAGCATTAGTTGCCTCGGTTCTCACCGGCCAGGTTCCGTCCACGGCCAGCCCTGCGTCTACAACAGCCTGCAAGAAGGAAGCCCATCCTGCCGACGTAATACCCTCCTCCGCCGCTTCGGACTGCTTGAAGGCATAGTAAACCGTCAGCGGCTCGCTATCCGTCGCGGCCTTGCGCATTGCAATCAACGCTTCGCCCATACCCTTCATAAAGAAGGCTTCTGCCTCGGCCTTTCCGTCATGGCGGTATGGGGTCGCAATAAGTTCCTCGTCCTTGGGCGTAGTAAGGCGGCGGAAGAGATCGGGCCACACTCTTGCAAGTGATCGCTTGAGCCAGACATAGAAAAAGTCGGAGAGGTCGGCATAGCCAATGTTATCGTAGTAAGGCGGATCGGTTGAGATAACGACGGGTCGGTCAGAGAAATTATTCTTTTGCGCGGCCAAGTTCTTGATTGAGCCAACCGACCCAAAACCAAGATTTTGCAAGTTCTCGGCGACTGAGACAGCCGTGCCCGCAATATCCCCGCCTGCTCCCGCCAAAGGGTTGGTTTCAGCAAACGACCATTGCATTGGAAGCGCTTGACGGCCCATTGCTCCGGCCAAGCGCCCCATACCAGTCTCCCAGATAGCAAGGGAACAGGACCGCGTTGAGGATTTGCTCACCGCAAACGCTAGATACGTCGCCATGGCGTCCGCATAGGCGGTTGCGCCCGTACTGCCCGAATGTAGCGGCGCATCGTCCTCCGCAAGATCGGCATCGCGGGCATCGGCCAGCACCTTCTCCCGCGCCTCGGAAACCAGATCGGAAAACGTCGTCAGGGCCACAAGCTGGCGCGGGGTGAAGAGCGATGCGAAGGTCCGCATCCCGTAGTTCGGCGTCTTGAAGTCGCGGGGGTTATTCGGCAACTCGCCGTCCGGCTCCCATTGAGGTCTTGCCTTCTCAGCCGCCGTGACTTGCGCCTCCGTCGGGCTAAGATAGACGCGCGCCCTCTGGCCTTCGGCGACTACAGCCATAAGCCTGACGCCGAGCCCGTTCGTCTGCCCTTGTTCGCGAACATAGCTGAATGACATTGAAGAGCCGGAGAGGATGCAGGTTCCGCCCTCGCTGCGGCCAATAGTGCCTTTCTTCAGTCGATCTTCATCCGACTTGGAGAGCTTCCCTGTCTTCACCTCGAATCGCCAGCCGTCTGGCGGCGCGGCGGCGTCGATCACCGGCTCGACCCAAGCCTTCCGGCCCTCCTTGGTGGACAGCATGAAGGAGGAGACGAGCGGAACCATCGCGCCCTTCGCGGCCGGGTCGGGCGAGCGAACTGTGCGCGCCCACAGCCAAGCGATGACAGTCGCTTCCGATCCGTCTTCCAGCTTTACTTTCGGGTAGAGATGGCCGATGCGCTTCTCCGCCTCGTCGCGCATCCATTGGCCGTAGTAGCGCACGTCCTCGGCGAGCCCCTGCGCTCCCTTGCCGTTCCAGCGGCCACCGCGCTTCAGTTCAGCTTTCGCCTTCGGATTCACCGGCGGCCGCCCACCAAATTTCGGCGGAATCTCGACCAGCGCCTTGCCGATCAGCACCGCGACCGGATTGAGGTCGGAGCCATAGGCGCGCAAGCCAAGCCGCTGTGCTTCGAGCGGGATCGAGCCGCCGCCGGAAAACGGATCATAGACCGGCGGCGCCTTGGTCTGGAGATAGTCGAGGATCGCCTTGCCGTCACCCTTGGCAGGAGGTTCTTCGTCTAGGCCCCATGCGACCGAACGTGCGATCTCGAAACGCGCCGCATCCAAGATCGTCTCGTCGTTCGAGGCTTCCCACGGCACCATGTCCTCGATCACCTTGTGCAGCCGCCTGCGCTCGGCCTCCTGCATCTCTTCGGTCGGAAACCGGTCCGGCCAGGAGGACGGGTCATCGACGAGTTGCGCAAACAGCACCGCCCGGCAAGCGGCCAGCGGCCGCCTTGCCCACCATAGATGCAACGTCGAGGGATGGCCGTGACGGATCGATTTCTCCCTTGCAGACGCCTTGTTGATGGCCTCCAGGGGGATCGAGACTTCGATAAGCTTTTTGCGGGGCATCGCCACGGTGGGGTCAGGCATCTTCGACCTTTGCGATTTCATATCTGTATGGCTCGACCCTGGCGATCCGAACCGCGTCGCCGTCCTTCATCCCGGTGCGGGCAAAGAAATCCGCCACCGGAGAACGCGCTCGCAAGATCCGCTTGGTTCCATCAATGTCGGTCTCGACCCTCTGGCCGGGGACGAACGCTATTGAGATCGTCCGCTTGGCGAGTTCGGACTTGTTGCTGCCGCCGATCGCATCCTTCGGAAAGAAATCGAGCGGCAGGTAGAGGTGGTTGTTGCGGAGATTGCCACCGGTCACGCGGACCAGACGCACGGAGCCTGTCTGCCCGCGGTCGAGGTGAGGACGCAATTGCGGGCGTGGAGCTCTCGCGGCCACGGGATGCTGGGCGGCAATAACGGACAGGGTGGAGGCGGCAGGTTTGTCAGCCGCGTCATCAGGCCGGATCGCCGCAACCACGTCATCCCTCAGATTTACCCAGATGACCGCGCCATAAGGGTGCTTGTAGGGAACTGGCTTCGGCAGCGCCTGCGCATTGCTCAGCACCCACGGTGTCCGCCAACCGTCATCGAATGCGATCTCCTGTCGAGCAAGGGGGATGCGGTGGTGTTGCTCGGCCGCAGCGTAGGCATCTCGCGTTTCGATGGAGGGCAGCGAACCTGCCACTTCAGCCGTTCCAACCACCGCCCCACTGCCCTTCCTGATAAGGGCAACCGGCCCGCGGTGATGGCAGGCTGTTTTTCGCATCTCCCAGATCTTCTCACCCTTGAGGATGAGGCCGATCCACGGCTCGTCTATGATCAGTCCCTTCAAGTGCTCCCCCTGCAATTTCCACGAAGGCTTAGAGAGCCTCGCACCCAAAGTCCAACGGCCTCCGAAGCATTCCACTTAGCCAGGCACTGACCCAAGGCTGATCAAATCCGCGATGTCGAACACCACGGCCGTTTCTGCAAAGCCCATTTCTCGTTTGAAAAATTGCCGCACATAGATGGGGTCACGCGCAAAGCCATCTTCGATTTGCACGATCGCCAGAATGAATGCCTCGGGGGCATTGAGCGAAGACAGTATCTCGTTCTTGGTCAAGATCACGTCACGGCCTTCTGCATGTCGGCCCTTCACCTCAATGAAGCGGAGGTGGGCGGCTCGTGGATCGCGACTTTCGATGTCATAGCCCTTCTTTTCTGCGGATACGTCGCGCGGTTCATTGCCGAGCATTCGCTCAGCTGCCATCACCGCTCCCATCGCGAGCTTTTCGATCACCGCACGGGCGACTGGGTCTTCCGCAAAACCGTCGGGCTTCGCCTCAGTTGTGGGAGTTACGCTCGTTCTCGCCTTCAAAAGGCCAACTGGGATCACCAGCGCGGCTCCCTTTAGGACGGGCGGTAGCGCCGAGATCTGGCGCTCGCGTTCGAGCTCCGACTGCCGACGGTGCAATCGTTCGACCAGGCGCGCCGCCGTCGCTTCAGCGTTCTGGGCGTTGATGCGCTGTTCCTTGCCCGCGCGCTCCTCTTCCCGAAGCCGTGCGGCGCGGGCATCCCAGTAATTGATCTCGCGGTTGAGCCTTGCGCGCACCTCGCGCTCGACCTTGTCGATCTCGGCGATCCGGCGCGTCCGCACTTCATTCAAATGCTGCGGCACCAGCGCGCGCACGGCATAGCCGAGCGCCCGCGTCTCGACATCTCCCGACAGCCAAGGGGCCGAAATCACGTCGGCGAGGGTCGCACGTTCCTCGGCCGTAATCGGCCGGCAATCGAGATACGGCGCCGGGCCGCCATCGGTCGCATCACCGTCTTCCTTCAGGGAAAGGAATTGTAGGCGCTGGGAAATCGTGCGCGGTTCGCCAGAGCGGCCCGAGCGGGCATCGCGGACCGCGTGTTCGAGATAAACGAGAAGTCGTGGCTGTTCGCCTTCGTCCGCCTCGTCCACCAGCACGCCGCCCTGCGACAGAAGTGGCTGGAACCGTTCAAGGATAACATCGACCAGCGCTTCCAGAAGCGGGTGACCGGGCGCCACGAGTTCGGCCTGCGGCTGACCGACGATCAGGGACTTCTCGAAGGTGATGCGGGCGTATCGATCAAGCACCGGATCAGACCTGCCGATCAGCCGGTCGCGCTCCTTTAGAATCGAGGGAACGCGCAGGATTTCGAATCGGCCCTTCTCGCGCTCGGCGATGCGCCCACCGAGCAGCGTGAAGGCCTCGCGGAAGAACGCGCCGATGAAATGCGGTTGCAGGCGGCGTGCAGCCGCCCGCTCCATCTGTTCGCGTATTTCGGCGACTGAGTTGGGGCTCATGCCCTCGGACGTGAGTTTCCGTTCGGCCACGAGCCTCTCGATGGTGTCGACATCGACTGCACCGTCGACCTTGCGGAAAAGCTCGGCCTTCGTCTCCGGGCGGTCGCCGTAGCGGATTGCGTCGACCAGGAGATCACGCAGGGCGTGGCCTTCGAACAGTTCGCCGAGGACGTCGTAGACCTTGCCGCCGAGCGCGGCGCGGGCCTCTTCCAGCTTCTCAAGCAGGCGGCGATAGACTTCGCCCTCGCGTGTGTTCGCCGCACATAGGTTCCAGAGGTGGCAAACCTCGGTCTGCCCAATGCGGTGGATGCGGCCGAAGCGTTGTTCGAGGCGGTTCGGGTTCCAAGGTAGGTCGTAGTTGACCATCAGATGCGCGCCGCGCTGAAGGTTCACGCCTTCGCCGGCAGCATCGTTCGCGATCATCACGCGTACGCGCGGATCGGAATTGAAGGCGGCGATGGCGCCGCGCCGCGCTTCACGCGCGATGCCGCCGTGGATGACGACCACAGCCGACGGGTCGCCCACGAGCGCGCCGATTTTCTGTTGCAGATATTCCAGCGTGTCCTTCGGCTCGGTGAAGATCAGCACCTTGCGGCGCAGGCCAGTCGTCGCATCAAGCATCAGCGGCTCGTCAAGGATGGATTCAAGTTCGCGCCATTTGGCGTCCTGGCCGGAAAGCTTCAGTCGAAGAGCGCGGTCTTCGAGATCCTTGAGGATCAGGATTTCGGCTTCGAGTTCCGCGAGCGTGGCGGCGGCCGTCGCCTGATCGATGATCTGTTCCTCGGCCTCTTCCGCCTCCGCGCCCGGAACCTCGTCGATGTCGTCCGGATCATAGCTGGGCAGCACTGGCGCATGGGTCAACGGTGCCGAACCGGTCTGACGCATCACTCTTTCTTCGCGCAGGCGGTCTTCCAAGCGCTTCCGGCGGCGTTCCAGCGAGCGGTGGATTGCGGCCGGAGACGAAGCCAGGCGGCGCTGAAGGATCTGCAAGGCGAAGCCAACGTTTGATCGACGCTTGTCGTCGCCCGTTCGATCCGCGCGGTTCATTTCTTCGCGCACATAGGTTGTTACGGCCTGATAGAGATCGGCTTCGACTGGCGATAAAGCGAAGCTCGCTGTATAGGCCCTGCGTTCAGGAAAGAGTGGTGTTCCATCGAAGCGATAGAGTTCTTCCTTCGTCAGGCGCCGCATCATGTCGGATACGTCGGCCTTGTGAACACCTTCACGGAAGCGGCCCTCGAAGCGGTCGGCATCGAGCAATCCCATGAATAACTGGAAGTCGGCCTCTTTGCCATTATGCGGCGTTGCCGACATCAGAAGGAGGTTCCGCGTGCGCGTCCCCAGCAGCTTGCCGAGCTTGTGGCGCTGGGTTTCCTTCACTTCACCGCCGAAATAGGACGCGGCCATGCGATGCGCCTCATCGCAAATGATCAGATCCCAATCGCCTGCGGCTTCGAGCTTAGCCTTCAGTTTGTCGGATCGGGCCGCCATATCCAGACGAACGATAAGGCGATGCTTTTCGACGAACGGATTGCCGGTGACGGAGGCTTCGATCTGATCGCGGGTGAGGAGATCGAAATGCAGCCCGAACTTTTCGGCCATTTCCTCCTGCCATTGCTCGACAAGGCTTCCGGGCGCGACGATGAGGCAACGTTCAAGGTCACCTCGAATCAAAAGCTCTTTGATCAGGAGCCCAGCCATGATCGTCTTGCCTGCGCCCGGATCGTCAGCAAGCAGAAAACGAAGCGGCTGTCGGGGCAGCATTTCGCCGTAGACGGCAGTTATCTGGTGAGGAAGCGCCTCGATCTGTGAAGCGCTGACCGCCAGATAAGGATCGAAGAGATGGGCAAGTCGAATGCGATACGCTTCGGACGCCAAGCGCAACAGGCCACCGTCCGCGTCGAACGCGTAAGCACGGCCAGCGGTTATGAATTCAAAGCCTGTTTCTTCGCCACGGTAGACGAGTCTCTCTGCGACTTTCCCACCAACCCGGAAAACCAGATTAAGGGCATCGGTTCCGAATTTGGAAACAGAAACAACCTCCGCAATACCTGCGGCATCGAGACCTTTGATTCGCGCTCCGGGCTTGATTTCTTCGAACGTGTTCATGCGACCTGCCTTTACAGGATAGATCAACGAAGTGTGCAAAAAACGCAATCAGGTCACCATCGGTGTTCTCGCGCCGAGGCAAGGGCCGAACCGAACTGGCGTCAGAAGCCTTGTATGCCGAACCGAACTAAACTGGGGAAAAAGAGAACAAGGGTGGCTTGTCGACGACAATGCGCCAGGAGCGGCCATCGCCGACCCACTACTCAGA
The DNA here is from genome assembly GCF_040320645.1 of Mesorhizobium sp. M0633. Taxonomy (NCBI): domain Bacteria; kingdom Pseudomonadati; phylum Pseudomonadota; class Alphaproteobacteria; order Hyphomicrobiales; family Phyllobacteriaceae; genus Mesorhizobium; species Mesorhizobium sp. M0633. The sequence goes on along the minus strand of NZ_JAMYQC010000014.1, from coordinate 94,032 downwards.
CGTCGCATTTTTTGGGCCGGTAGCTGCCAGTGCGCTATCGGATAGCATTTAGCAGAAGCTGCCTTCCGATTGCGACCTCATCCCGGACGCTATGCGGACGCTTTGCGCCAAAAGAAGATATCAAGCCCGCCAAGCCGGTTGAGAGCTTTCCAGTAGAATTACGGCTCAACAGTTTGGAAAGGGAAGACTTCACCTGTAAGTTCCGCCCGTCAAAACTTAAAATGGCAAATGATTCGCACAATGCACGTGGTCGCAGACACCCTCGATGACCTGCTACGGAAAGTCTACCGACGGCTCGTGCGAAAGAACGATGTGGTGTCGCCTAGCAAGGGGCAGACGGTCGAGGAATTCGGCAACCTCCTGACACTCAAGAATCCGCTCGCCCGGCTGAGTCGAACCGAAACCAAAGGGACCGTCTTCAGCTGCCTCGGAGAGTTTCTCTGGTACATGTCCGGGTCGAATTCGCTCGAGGTCATTGAGTACTATATCAAGGAGTATGGGAAATATTCTGACGACGGTCTGACGATATTCGGGGCCTATGGGCCACGGCTGTTCAACAAGGGCGGCATCGATCAGCTGGCGTACGTGCTGGCCAGGCTAGAATCTATACCGGCTTCCCGAAAGGCGGTCATCCAGCTCTTCGATGCAGGCGACGTTGTAGAGCACCACGAAGACGTTCCCTGCACTTGCACGCTTCAATTCGTAGCTCGATCCAACAAGCTTCATTTGAATGTGAACATGCGGTCCAATGACGCCTTCAAGGGGCTGCCGCACGATGTCTTTTCTTTCACCATGCTTCAGGAAGTAGTGGCTCGGACACTCGGTCTGGGACTGGGCCACTATCATCATTCCGTCGGTAGCCTGCATCTGTATACGGACGATCTTTCGAGGGTCGAGCAATTCCTGTCGGAGGGCTTGCAGGACGACGTGCCGATGCCGTCCATGCCGCAGGGCGATCCGGCGGCGGGTCTGTCCGCTCTCAAGGACGCCGAAAAGGTCATTCGCACTACAAAGACGATACCGGTCGTGACACCGGGAATTCCGGCATACTGGCACGATCTCATCAGGCTGTTAGCGATATTCGGGTCGTCTTCACCGCGAGAGATAGTCAAACTTAAAAACGAGATGTCGTCGAAGACCTTCGAGAATTTCATCCGCAAACGGCATCTACAACGGATTCAAGCTACCGACCTGCCTCTTTTCGACAGGATAATGGAGGAACTGAATGCAGGGTCTTCACCGTGACCGGATCGACCAGATTCAGACTGCGATAGCGAAGTTCAGCGCCGAAGTGTTCCCGTTGATGGGCGTAGTCGGCGCGGCCGAGAGGCGTGCCTGTGCAGAACAGTTGGTGTCGAGCATGAGGCGCGTTGACTACATCAGGGGCCTTGCCGCTCGTGACATGGACGCTCGGCGTGCTGATCCCTCGCACGATCTATTCGACCCATTGATGGCCGCCGCGTTGGCTGTTAAGCGCGGGAATGTGGACGAGGCCTGGTGGTTGACGTTCCTCGGCACGCATTTCGGAAAGCATATCGAAGACGGCTGGCGACTGACGCGCGACTTCTATGGAGCGTTCGGCACGCGCCCTTCTTGGACGTGGCCGGAAGCCTCACGACACCCAGCCCAGCTGAATTCCTGGCTTGACGAACAGTGGCCCGCACTCGTCAATGATGGCGTCCTTCGCCGGTTCAGCAATCATCGGAAATACGAGAGCAAGTCTCCGGCGCAGATGAAAAGCGTCTTGGGTTCCTACATAGAGTTCGTCACCACGCATGGAGATCATAGGAGACTCATGCAAGATGTCCACAGGACCGTGGGCCAGAAGCCGTCCGAAGGTTTCCACGAGCTCTATCGAAGGATGGCCGCCGTCAAGCGTTTCGGTCGGCTTGGCACCTTCGATTTCCTTGCGATGCTCGGAAAACTGGGCATCGCACCGATCGAGCCGGACGCAGCCTATCTCACGGAAGCCACCGGTCCGTTGAAGGGGGCCAAGCTGCTCGTGTTGGGCGATGCGGAAGCCAAGGCCGATCCACGACAGCTCGAGGAGATTCTTGATAGACTGGACGCCGAGCTCAAGGTCGGCAAGCAAGTCTTGGAGGACGCACTGTGCAACTGGCAGAAAACACCGGACCGTTTCGTCTTGTTCAGGGGGTGATGCTGGGCGTGCCCGAAACCACGCTTGGGTCGCGAGACAACTCTTTCCAATCGTAGCGACGCTTCAGGAAATTCAGGCGGTTTTCCGCGAGAAGCTTCCGATGCTGCATCTGCCCGACCACAATTCCAGGGGAGGTTCCGGCCCTGAACGCAAACCGGATGACATCGCGTTGGTACGGTTTCACCCTCGGAAGTTCCTCGGCTAACTGTTCGGGAATAAGCATGCGCTCCGAAAACCGGTTGGCCTCCACCTCTTCCGACTCCATGATGCCGGAACCGTTTTCGAGAAAGAGATGGTTCTCTCCGTGCAGAACCAAATGGCCCGATTCATGGAAGAAAGTGAACCAGAAGTGATCGTCGGAGAGGTGACGGAAACTCAGTTGTATGACCGCGCGGTCGCCGGACAGTATCCTGGCCGCGCCGCTGGCCCGGCACCCCTGAGGTGCCCGGGCAACTACGACCGCCACCCCGACCCCCGCGCATATTGCCCTCAACCGTGGCAGGAACTGGCCCGGCGAATTTTGCCTCATCAATGGCCGGATTTCCGAGAGAGCTTCCTTAAAGGCAGCGGGCTTCCATGGAGCGCACAGCATGTCCGCAGCCTCTCGCTCTCCCTGCCTCAGCCAGGCCAGGGTGGACAAGGTATTTTCCGTGAATGAGGAGCTCTTCCGAAACCCCACTGAATTCATGACGCCGTGATAACGCGCCTTCCATTCCGAAAAATCGCGCAGGCCAAAGAACGACAACGCGTTGGTCAGCATTTCTTCCTTCGATGCTGTTTTTCGTATCCAGCCGGCTGTCATCATGTCCTTCAAGGGCAGCTCCCTCAACCAGACAAGTGCGTCGTCGAAATCCGAGGCAGAATTTTTCGCTCCGGATTTCCGGAAATCGCTTTCACGGTTCAACCAGAAGGAAACCGAGGCCCCGAGATTTTCGGCCAGAGCTTCGGCAAGTGATTGGTCAATAAGTCTATCGCCGCGCCGCAGGGCCGCGGCAAAGCCCGCGGTCTCGCCAACCATGTCTTCGAATTCGGCTTCATCGATACCGCGAAGGCGAAGGACGTCAGCGATGGTGTCCCATGGCGACGATGACCAATCCGGGTTTGGAGCACCGGTCATTCGGTTGCCATTCTGGAAATCTCCAAGACCTTCACGCGCACCACCTTTCCCCAATCTATCTTGCCGGAAGCTGTTGTCGGATTCTGGATATGGTTGCCGACCAAGATCAACTCGAACCCGTTGGCGAGAGACACATGCATCGCTTCATAGCCTCCATCACCGACCACGCGTGTGCCCACAAGTAGGTCCAACGCGGTTTCAGCAGCTCGAACATCGGCGATACGCTTGTTGAGTTCATGCGCTACGTCGGGCCCCAGCACAGCAAGAGCGCGTCCACGCTTGATGCAAATCGTACGCAACTGTTCGTCTTCGAACGCGAGGTCCACTGGGCCTACCGTGAGCCAAGCGGCTCGGTCGTTGCTGATTCGGCCAACAATAGCGGCATGGATATAGGATCACTAGATCACACCATGAGACGCGCACAGGCAAATTGTATGTCCTTCGACGTTGGAAAGTTCGTGGCGGCTGCATAGCCAGATCTTAATTCTCTTTGCGAGGGTAAGCGCACCTCTTTGCGGCTGCTTAACGTGTCGTAATACCGATAAGCTGCAGGGCGAGATGCTTGATCAATCGCTAGGATAGGAACTCATGGCCGGTGATTGGAAGGAGTATCAGGAAGAAACGGCGGAGTTCTTCCGTTCGCTTGGTCTGGCAGCGTCCACAGACGTGACGATGAAAGGCGTCCGGACAGAGCATGATGTCGATGTGCTGGTGGAAATCGACATGGCGGGGTTCACGGTCAGGTGGATTGTTGAATGCAAACACTGGAAGCACCCAGTAAACAAGCTTCACGTTCTGGCCCTCAGGGAGATCGTTTCCGACCTGGGGGCTGATCGAGGCATTATTCTTTGTGAGGTCGGGTTCCAGTCAGGCGCTGTCGAAGCAGCCAGCCTTACCAACGTCCAGGTAAGCTCGCTTTGCGAGTTGAGCACGTCATCCCGTGATGCCATCGCTTCCTTCCAACTTAGGGAGTTGTTTGATCGAGCCGGGGTTTGCCGCGAGAGATATTGGCAGATTCCTAAAGCTAGGCGCATCGAGAAGGGTCTACGCCCCGACCTTGGTGATGCGCACCTTTACTCCGGCATCTTTGTCGTGGAGGTCGTCGAGAGGTATCTCAGCCTTGCCTTTCGGGGAGCGTTCCCCATCGCTTTGGATCTGTTCGACATTATGAAACTCGATCGGAAAGCACCCAAAACCCTCAGTAACCCCAGCGAGGTTCTTTCAGCGTTCGAACCTCTGATAGCCGAACTGGAGGGTATGCTCGATGCAGCAGAGGGATAGTTCATCTTTTTTCGGAAGAACCGCGCGGCCCATATCTACCGAGGCTTCAGCGCTCGTTTCGCGCCAACCTGCTTGCCTGCATTCCAAGCTCGTCGTTCCTGCACTGCAGGATCATATTGTGACAGTCCCATCGCATTTCTCCATCGACACCATTGGCCCGAGGGAAAACGAACGATCGAAGACACCTTTTGGGCGGCAAGCGGAACGCCTGCTATAAGAGGGTAAGCTCGGGAACCCAGTCGTCGCGCATATGGTCAAGACCGCGGATCAGCGTTGACCTATGCGTCCGCGTGGAACATCGGCAAACGATTTCCGAGGTCGCCGCGCGCGAGCCGCCCCTTGGACCCGTTTCCGCACTCAGTGCAGTCGAAGGACCTGCGTGGCGAGTCGAGCGAAACGTGACGCGCGCGTGGATCGAACCGCATGTAGGCCGTTGACGCATCGCCATTGGTCAAGCCGGTCATGTAGAACAAGAAGTCATTGGCCGCCTGCGCCGCACCGACAGCGTTGAGGGTGATGACGCTCGGCGATGCCACCTGCTGCTCGTCTACGTAACGCTGTGCGTTGCGCTCCCGTTCGGTCTGCGCTTCTTCCTGAAGCTTGGCGCGATTGATCAGCTGGTTACACCACAGACAACCGCATTCCGGTGTGATCGGACGGACAATCGTATGAACGCCCGTCAGCTGTCCGGTGGTCTTATTGTGGACGACCTTGCTGCCGACCTGCACACCCGGGACCAGATACTGATGGACGATGGCGTTCATCAGAAGCCGCGCGCGCATGGTGTCGGCAGCAAGAAACAGGTAATCGCAATCTAGAAGCTTGGCCGCGACCTCCGGCTGCAAAACGTCTGCCTGCAACGCTTCCACGATCGCCGAACGATTGGCCGCGCGGATAACGCGCGAGGCGATTCTCACCTTCGGCGTCGCGGTCGATGCCGCGAATCGGCGCATCCATTCCGGCCACGGAGACCGCACAAGAAAAGTCCGCGCATCCCACCGCGTTGCGCCAACGACACGCGGCAGGTTAGTGACCTCGATACGGTCGGGATCAATCAAGATGAAATGCCCGACGCCGAGATGGGCCAGATACTGAGCAAGCAGTGATCCGACGCCGCCAACGCCGATGATGCCCACTTTCGCGTTCGCCAAAATATGCTGCCCCGCATCTCCGAAGAGACGAACCTGCCGGTCATAACCGGCATCAGCCACGTGTGGGATGGTCGGCGGCGCGGGTGCAATGATCCGACGGCGGCGGCCGATGATAGACGCGTCACTGATTTCGACGCGGCTTTGATCGGGCAGCCAGACGTCGCCCGCAACCGCTTGGTCTGCGAAAACGAGCGCGCCCACAGGCATGCCGCCAGTAAGATCGAGCAGGGCGGGATAACCACGCTCGTGGCTACGGAAATCGTCTCCCGAGAAGCCGACACTGGTCGAGCCGCCATGGTTATGGATGGCAAGATAGACCAGCTTTTCGTCGCGGCATTCCAGAACCCGTTCGCGGATGAAATCCGCGCGCAACATCCGATAGCCGCGCTTTCCTGGCACGTAATCCACGCCATCCCGCGCAAGAAACAAACTGCGTGCAAGAAGCCGGATTCTGCCATCCGACGTGCGAGCCATCCCGGCTGCGATGACCGCGCCGTGTTCATCATGATCGCCTGGAAACAGATGGGCATGCAGGCGGTCATATATGCCTTCAGGAATCGTCAGGTGCCAAGAGCGGCCCTTCAGCGGGATTTCAACCATCGCAGCACCTTCAAAGCTTTCAAGAGAGGGGTTTCAAGGTCGGAACCGGCATCACGCTTATTGGCCCGCCGCGAAATCTGAACCGCTGCGCGTGAGCCGATTACGTCGCCGACGACGACGCCGGGCTGGGGGAATTGATGTGAGGCCGTGATGGCTTCGCCAAGATCGAGGCCGTCGGCCCGCTTCAAGTCGCCGCGGACGAAATGCGGATAAACATCGGCATAGGGGCAGGCGTGGGTAATGTGGAAACCAACCCAGGTATCTCCCTGTGCGTAAGGCTTGCCGAGCACCACACCATCCACGATGACGACGGCTCCGCCGTCCTTGTCCGGACCGACAAGGACAGCGCCAGCGCCGAAATGGCGTTTGATATCGTCAACGGCCTCGGCCACTTCCGGTGTCATCGCCGCGACCATTAGGAATTGTCGTCGTCGGCAATGGCGACGTACTTCTGGCCTTTCTTCACCTTCACCGGATCATTGTCGCCGATGATTTGCGTTTCGCCATGGCGCTTCTCAAGGCTCAGCACGAAGTCGAGCTGGATGTTGACGCCCTGCGCGATCGCCGCCTGCTTGATGTCGAGACCGGTGTGTTCGCCACGCTCCATCACCACGCGCTTCGTGTTTACCGAGATTTCCACCAGCTTCTCGACCGCACGAATGCGAAACTTCTCCAAGCCGGGCGCGGAAAGATCGACCATCTGGTCATCGTCGATTTCCTCGTCGATCTCATCCTCGCGCTCACGCACGACGATGAAGCGGTCGCGGTCCTTGTTGGCGAGACGCTTGAGAGTGATCCCGTTGATGAAGGCGACCAGCCATTCCTGACGAACGCCTTCCAACTCGAAAAAGAACGCCACATCCGTCTTGGCAACGATGAAGCGTTCCTTGCCGTCACCGCGCAGATCGGTCGTTTCGTTGAGCCGCAGCGGTTCGAGATCGCCGCTATCCAGCCACTGGAGGACCGCGTGGTCCTCGGCGGGCTGATGACCCGCGGCCATGACGATCTGCTGGCCGGTGGGCTTCGGGTCATCTATGTCAATGACGCGAAAATCAAGGTCCGGCCCCGAAACGTTGATCTTAAACCGCTCCTGCTGGCCGTTCAGAGCGGCCCTCTCCAATACATTTTCCATGTGAACCCCTGTTCCTTACGTGTTGACCGTGAGTCGCGAATATGCGACCACTGGATTACATGTAAGACACCACAGTCCGGATGGGCTGTCAACCAGTGTCTTACATGTCAACCACGAAGGAGGAGCCTATCGTATGGAAATCCTGGAAAACCTGGGGCGCCGCGTCATGGAAAAGCGGGGCACACAGGGTATCCGAGCTGCCGCAAAGGAAATCGGTATAAGTCACGCCACGTTATCTCGAGTCGAACGGGGATTTCTTCCAGACCTCGAGAACTACAGAAAGATCTGCAAATGGCTTGGAGTGGAGCCGGAAGGTGCAGCGCTACGATTGGGTGGGTCCCCTCGATCGGGGGTTGCGCAGGTCCACTTCAGAAAAGACCCAACAACTTCACCGGAAACAGCTCAGGCACTCGCGGAGCTGATTCTGGCCGCGCAGCGGGCTTTGCTGGCGGAGAAAAAGCAGGGGACTTAAGAATTGTCGCTTCTTCGTCGGGGGTTCAAGACATGGTGCGAGAACGCAGCGCGTGGCTATCGCCGCGAGCTCGGCCTTGACCTGCATGGTGCTTTGAACGCCCGACAGCTTGCCGCCCCGAGGGGAATCCGCGTCTGGGCTCCTCATGAAATTCCCGATCTCTCTGAAAACGCGCTTTATCAGCTTACAAGGAAAGACCCTTCGGGATGGTCGGCTGTGACCATCTGCGTTGAGGACATGTCGTTGATCATCACTAACGACCGCCACTCCCACGAGCGTCAGAACAACAGCATCATGCACGAGCTTTCTCACATCATTCTCGAACACAAGCCTGGACGCGTTTTCGTTTCGAGCACCGGGCAGATGTTGCTGAGCGAATATGATCGCGTGCAGGAGGAAGAAGCGAACTGTCTCTCAGGAACGCTACTCGTCCCTCGCGATGCGCTTCTTCACGTTCTCGATCGGGGCTCGGACATTGTCAGCGCGGCTCGACACTTTGAAGTGACCAGAGACCTGCTCCAGATGCGAATCAATCTGACTGGTGTCGGGCGTCAGCTGGCCGCGCGCAAAGCCCGATAAGTGGTCGATCCGTAAGGAATTGGATCGTCTCATTTCTGGCCGATGGCACGAAGCTGGCGAAGCCCGCGACGTGGATCCGACCTAGTCCAAGCGCCTAGCGCCTCACAGCTCTGTTAGCCGCTCAGCAATCGAAAGGCGTCCGAGCTTTGTCGCAGCTATGGTCAGGCATTGTAGAAAGTTGGTCTTCTCCATCAGGTGCCGGACTTCTTCTCGCGGATTGTTCGCCACTCCGTGCTCCCTGCGCTTTCGCGCTACGCTCGCCTCATAATATTCGCAGAAAATCCGGTCGCGCCCGAGATAGAACGCCGTTTCGAGGTCGGCCAGTTTCTCTGCGGGCAACCATTCGGCCAATCTCGTCACGACGTCGGCAAGGACGGCCATATGTTCTTGCATCGCCTCGAACCGTCCAGGCCCGAAATAGTCCAGGCTCGAACTATCGGCCGGCGCTTCTCGTTTCGGATGTACGCGGCGCCATTCAGCTACGATCCCAACGATGTCCTCGTCGGACAGATGCAGTAGCGGGGTCTCTACGCCTAGGATTGCTGACATCTCCCGGTTTTCTTGAACCTTGTCGAGTGCCAATGAAAACTGGCGGTTCCCCAGACTAAAGCGCTCCTTGATAGCCGACTTCTGCAGGTCAAACTCGTCTCTGTTCCAGCGATCTCGCGGAGGCATCAGCTTGGCGATCGTCAGCAAGTCGCTCCGAGAACAGCGACTCGTATAAGAGCTGGTCGCTCGTTCGCTCAGAAAATCCACCGTCCGATACTGGAGATCGGCAATTAGCCTCTGCAACACGCGCAGGCTAGCTTGAATGAGCTGCAGATTGGCAAGCGTGTATTTCGCCATGCTCGGATCGTTGTCGCTGTTACGGTGATACCGCAATTCCTGACCGTCGGAATCAATCCGGGAGAGGCTTTCAATGAAGGGTTCGAGCGCGGCCACGGTATAGCGAAGCTTCTCGTCGCCAATACCAGCTTCACTCAGACGGTCCCAATGACCCTTTATGTTGTGATCGCGCCTACGCCCGTTTCCGTTGACGACATTGACCGCGACGAGACGGTCAGTCGCGAATTTCAAGGCCAGTTCGATTGCATGCCGCGCATTGTACAGGATTGGCAGCACGAGAGTGTCGCGTTTGGCGAACATCTGTTTTTCGATGACTGCGTCAACGAGCTCGATCGCGGCCTCGATGTACCCATCAATGTAATTCTCTTCTTCACCCTGTCGCCCGATGCACGCGTTCCAATCGGGATCTCCGACAAATTTGAAGAAGGGATCATTTGCGTAAGGACCGGCCTCATCCATGTTTTCAAAGTCTCTCTTTACGGTCTGCCGCTAGGGCTGTTTGTAAGGCAGGAATGGCCGGACATCGACTCTGGGCGCCCGCTTAAAGCCGGCCGGGCTTTTTTTGAGCCGAGCCGCTTCGACGTCTCGGTCCTGAAGGGCTCACCATGGCGTGTGGGGTCTGCGGCCATAAGGCCACTGGGGCTAAACCCTCCGCCCTGCTCCGGCGAAAACCGGGCGTGCCGTCGTTTCGTTTCTGCTCGAACCGAGAGCGGCAATGTCTGCTTTCTGGAAGCAGAAAAGCTGGCGTCAACGACCGACATGAGGCGCAGGCTGTCATGCACGGCTCCGTTTGCGAGAGTCTGCTTCGGGTCAAACAATGTCCTTCATCGGATCTGCTCCAGGTGGAAGGGTCAATGGGCTTCGAGCTGCGACTCGGCATCGCGTCCACGATCTAGTAGCAAATTCGATTCGAGCCGCCGGGGACCCTGAAAATCCTTGTTCGAGTTTCGATATTGGCAATCATCCTCTATCATCTTGCAAGGACGATATTGGATGTACCTTTGTTCGGCTAGTCCGCAGGAGGATTGGATGGCGCGCATTCCGACGGATTGGGGCTTGCCGGACTGGCGAGACGCTAATGCGTACGGCAATGTGTCCGTGTGGTGTGACCATCGGTGGCGATGGGAGTTCACTCGTCGGCGTGACGATATTCGAAAAGCCTTTCTCCAATACGCTGACGAAACCCACAAATCCCTCATGGCCTCGTCGGGGTACGCGGAGATACGCCCAGAGGATGGCAAGACCCCTGACGATCCCGGCTTCTTGGCGATGACGCCACTTAGGGCAATGTTCGGTATGACTGGTATCCCGAACCCCGCCATTTCAGACCAGCCATTGCTAGAGGGTCTGTTCACAAAGGAGCACGGGGACGCCTACGAAGGCCACGGCAAGGATTACTTGAAAATCGACGAGTGGACGCCGGTGTTCTTGCCCGAGGGCACGCTGGCTATTGTCTTCGATCTCCTCCGGCCGCTCGCGCCGCAGATCGAAGCCGCCCGGGCAACCCTGAAGCGTTACGGAAAGCCTCGACAGCGGCGAAAGCCTGATAGGGTGAGGGTGTGGCTAACCTACCTCCGGGTTTTAGATGCCAGAGAGGCAAAAGCTAGTCTAAGCGAAATTGCGAGCGTGGTCCTGAACAAGAATAAATCGGACCAGGACAGTGCTCCCCAAGCTGCCAAGGAAACTTGGGATCAGGCTCGAGCCCTAATGTTTAACTGGCCAGATTAGGACTTAATTCCGGTTCACCAAATCCTCGGATATGTCCCAGCCCATCCATCGACGCCACACGGCATTTATGGATGGAGCGGAAGACACGTCGCGGGCTGGTGGGGAAACTCGCCAAATCACCCGTGCCCAGGTGACCTTCTTCTACGACTTCATATGTTTCGTAGAAGAAGGTGTTCCCGAAACTCTGCTCCTGAACACGGTCCGCGGGAACGCGGCCGAAGCGTGAAACGAGTCAGTTAACAGGAGTTTTGTGATGACGACGCAGATAACTTTCAGCCCAGAACCTATGATGTCTGAGGTTGTGGCAGCCTTGATGAAACACCCTCGCATTTCCACCCGCCGCCTGCAGGAACAAGTCTCTGCACTGAAGACGGCGGAGGAATGGTCCGGTAGGCGCCTCCAGTGCATCCAGGCGAGCGTCCCGGCCTTGCGGGATCTTTTCGAACCCCTCGAGTCAAAAGCGTTGGGCGTTAGCCGCAAACGCTTGGCCAACGTGAGGAGTCTGTGCTTGAGCGCGCTTGCAAAAAGCGAAGCGCTTTCTGGCACGCTGGCCAAACGTGCGCAGCGTCGCCCGAAGCCACCGGAGTGGGCAGAGCTCTGGAACAAACTGCGGCTTCCTGTCCAGCAGAACAGCCTCTCTCGGCTGGTCAACTGGTGCAGCCGTGCCGGCATCGCTCCGCATGATGTGAATTCGCGGGTTATCGACCGCGTCATGGCCGACATGGCGAACACGTCGCTACGGCCAAACCAGTATCAAGTTCGTCGCACCATGACAAAAACCTGGAACGAGATCGGCGATATCTTTCCGGAAAAGAACCTCCAGAAGGTTGCCGTGCCGCCATCCCGGTTGCGTAGGACGCGCATCCCAATTGCGTCGCTCCCTCAAGGTTTCATGGACGACTGGCACGATTTCGCGTGTTGGGCCAACGGCAATGACGTGTTCGCCGATAAGCGCCGGCCTCATCCACTTAAGCAGTCTACCCTCGACATTATGTTCTGTCGTGTGCATCTCGCTGCGAGCTTGCTTGTCGCAACAGGAGTCGACGTTGCGAGTATCTGGAGCTTGTCGGATCTCGTCGGAATCGACACCTTCAAGAAAATTCTCCGTCAGCTTCATGCGAAGACGAAGGGCCAGCCCAATTATGACGCGTTCTTTACCGCAACATCATTGATTCAGATCGCGCGCGAATGGGTCAAGGTTGCTCCTGATCATCTCGCGAAAATGAAAGAGCTGATCAAGGTGTTGCCCCGGCCTGAATTTGAGATGAGCCGGAAAAACAAGCTTCTTGTGCTGAAATTCAACGACCCGGTCCTCTATGAGCGTTACCTGACGGCTCCAGACAAGATCTGGCACGAAATTCAAAGAGGCTGCAAACGAGGTCGTCTGCGGTTGGCTGAGGCCCAGGCCGCGCTGGCGTTGAGCGTCCTGATGTATATGCCGATCCGGCTCGGAAATCTGACTTCGCTGGCCTTCGATGAACATCTGTTCCTCCGGCAGGATGGAACATCGACATTGTTGATCACCGCCGCAGAGACGAAGACCAAGGAGGATGTCGAGTTCGACATTCCTCCTGCGGTTGCGACACGCCTGATCGAATATCGCGATGTGATCGCACCGGCGGTAATCGGTCGTAAACCGAAGTACTTGTTCTCCAATGTTGACGGCAGCGTGAAAGGCTTCGCTGGGGTTCGCTATCTCGTGCAGCGCTACCTTAAACTGTACGTGGGCATCCACATGAACCCACACGCTTTCCGGCACCTGGCGGCCAAGTTGATCTTGGATCAAAATCCTGGCGGGCACGTCGTGGTGCAGCATCTTCTCGGCCACAAGAGCTTGGCGACGACTGCCACGTTCTATGCCGGCCGGGACACACCCCGTGCCGGGCGTCACCATCATGCGCTCCTGACAAAGGCGCTCGACGAGCGGCGTGCGAACCGGGCTCGCTCAAAGCTCGCCCGCCCGAGCCGTCGTGCAAGTGCGCAAGCATGACGCGCCATCTTAACATCGGCATGCCATTCGGCGATTGGCCCGTGCGGGACCGACAGCTCTTTGCGCGTGCATTCGAGAATGTCGACGTCTTCGAGAGGAGGCCAGCCCTGGCCCCCTCAACCAAATACGGTCGGAAATCAGACTACGGCCGGTGGCTTGGCTTCCTGTTCCAAGCATTTCCGGAAGCTCTTGAACACGCGCCTCAGGAGCGCGTCGATCAAAGCCGGGTCGAGGACTACGTCGCGTATCTGCGCCAAAACTGTCGCGACACGACAGTGGCTCACTGCCTGGGGCGATTGTTCTATACGGTCCGAGCGATGTGCCCCGATCATGACTTCCAGTGGCTCTACCGCACGATGAGGCTGATTGCCGTAAAAGCTGAACCGATCAAGCACCCTCAGGTCTTGAGTTCGGATCTCTATCCCATTGGCTTTCGGCTAATGGATCGTGCCATGGTCAAGGCCAAAGCTTTGGGGCGCCTGACGAAGAGTAGCGCTATGGCTTACCGCGACGGTCTGCTGATTGCCACACTGGTTGAAGCTCCAATGCGCAGGGGGCCTTTCTCCCGCCTGACTACCGACGACCATATCGTTCGGGTGGGCGCGCAATGGTGCCTGGCCGTGCCGGCGGAACTGACCAAAACCAAGACGGCACAAGAGTACCAGCTGTCTGAGCGCCTGTCGGCCTACGTCGACACCTACCTCGGGCGCATCCGCTTGGCGTTTCCGGGTGCGGACACACACAATGGACTGTGGCCGTACGAGGGGCGACCAATGACTGACAAGATGATCAGGAGGCGCATCATCAAGTGGACACGGCTCAGTCTGGGCTTTGCCGTCAGTCCTCATCGATTTCGGAACGCAGCAGCAACGTTGATATCGATCGCTGACCCTGCAAACATACGCGTAGCCAAAGATCTGCTGGGGCATCGATCGTTCAGCATGACCGAAAAGCACTACATCGGCGGGGCCCAGGCTCGCATCGCGGGTCGGGAGCTGGCGGCCGTGCTTACGACGCGCGCCGGCCTTAGTACGCGCTCCGAGTAAACTTCCCGCCTAATTAGCCCTTACCAGCGGCAACGAAAAGTCATCGTCCCATCGCCCGGCCCGAGCCCGGCGATGGGAGAGAAATATCGACAACGGAATCCCAATGACGAATGTGTCGTCCTGGAAACGAAATCGACCAAGACTGAAGGGCGCAATCGTTTTGGCGCGACGCCCAGACGAGAACGGCCTCGTCGGTCTTATCGAAACCAGCCTCTTCATGGTTTGGTCAGCAACGCGCGTTCGCTTCTGGTGGACGGACATCATTAGCGACGCCGCGCTTGGCCTTAGGTTCGATGTCGACAGCATGAGAGATGCCGAGGCACACGCCAGACATTGCCGAGAAGAACACCCGAACTGGGAGATCACAGTTTGGGATGTGCACGATGAGAACCTTCCAATCTCAATCGATTGGAACGCATGGGCCGAGGCAGATGACAAATACAGCAATCGGAACCCGACGTTTGCGATAAAAGAATGAGCTGGTAGGGGCGCAATTACGACGCCTCGGGCATAAGATCGTCCTGAGCGCCGAGTTTCAGCGTTGCGAATGCGCATGGGAATTGACCAAAATCGGCCAGTTTAGCCCATGAGCCGGTGCAAGAATCTCTTGACTTTTCGCAGAAAGTTCTTTACGGTTCCAACTAAGTCCAAGCTACGGGGTAGCGGCGACTTTCCCCCACCCAATACTCTTAAAGCTCAGATGCGAACGCATGCGTCAGCTGGCTTTGATCTGCGCTTGAGGTCTAGGACTGCTCCTGTGTGGTCCTTGGCGCTTGCTGATAGGGGATTCTGGAACCACAGTTTAACCAAGGAGCCCACATGCCAACGCATGATAACTTCAACGACCAGCAGATGGCAATTTTGGCGCGGGCATCGGTTTCGCGACCGCAGGATCTTCCAACACCGGAGGAGAGGCTCCATTTTGCCAACACCGCGACGTTTGCGAAGCCTGGAGAGCCAGGCAATGAGCTTCGACTCAATCTCGACAGTCGCCGAATGGAAGAGGAAGGCGTTCAGCCCGTCTCGCGGATCGAGCTCCAGCACAAGGTCGACTCCGTTTCGCAAGGTCGGTTTGAGCGGTCGACAAATTGCTCAACCAGGTCGATGACTGACGCCGAATACGTTGCTTCGATGCGTGCTGTGCTGCCTTTTGCCGACGAGGATTCGGCAGTGATCATCACCAGGATGCTTCCCCACTACATCAAAGCCGATAACTAAATTTTCCGCATAGCAGAGCGGCTGACCGGCCAAAGGCGAATGGATCGGAATAGCGGGTCGTGACCCGAAGCAGACTCTCGCAAACGGAGCCGTGCATGACAGCTTTGCGCCTAAAAATGGACGTCAGGCTCGTACTTGCGTTTCGCCAAAAGCTGACATTGTGGGGACGGGGCGGTTTTGTGCGCCCAGCTGTCGGCGCGGTTCGCCAAGGAGTTCTATCTGCGGGCGGAGATGGCTTTGGATTGATCGTCGGAAATGATCAGTGGCCATCTTTCTCTGTATCTTGCTGTCATCGATCAGCAATCGCAGGTGTCCTATATGTCACCTCTAAACGCCGCAGCGGAACTCACCATCTAGGCCGCTTCGCTCTAAGATCAATAGTCATCCGCCCACCGCCCCAGCGGTCAAGCCGCGCACAACAAAGCGCTGCGCGACCACGTAAAGAACAAGTGTCGGGAGTTGCCCAACGAGCAGTGCCGCCGCAGGAAGGTTCCAGGACACAAAGTATTGGCTCAGCTGCACTGGCAGAACGCCCACCGAAACGGGCCAGCTCGAGGAGCTGTTGAGTAGAACAACAGCGAAAAGGAACTCGTTCCAGATGTTTATGAACTGGAGCACCAGAACGGTGGCCAGCGCTGGGCCACTTAGCGGAATTATTATGCGCAGAAGCACGCCCGTATCGCTGCAACCATCCAGGCGAGCGCTCTCGTCAAGCGACCGCGGGATGCCAGCGAAGAAGCCGCGGAAAATGAGCAGGCTAAACGGAATTCCATAAACTCCGTGGATCACGACGAGGCCCGGCAGCGAACCCGCAAGCCCGATCGACCCGGCGATTCGATACAGCGGCAAGATGACCATCTGCTGCGGGACCATTAGCCCAACCAGGAAGAAGACAAAAATTGCGTCAGCGAACGGAATGCGGCGGCGCGCGATGAAAAACGCGATCGGAAAGATGATCGCCACATTGATAAGCGCGCCTCCTGCCGCAAGCACGAGGCTGTTGCCCAGCAGGTTCGGCATGTCGAGCATCTTCCACGCGCGAGCGTAGGCCTCGAACGTGGGCGGCAGGGCAGGAGAAAATGGACTTTCGCGGATATCTGCGTCCGATTTAAACGACGTCTGCAGCGAGAGCCAGAAGGGATAAAGCCACACCAAGACCACGATGCCAGCTGCCACCGAGGCGGTGATCGAGTACCGGCGCTTCGAGCGCGGTCGCGAAGTCTGCTTGCCGGGAAGCACTGTCTCAGGCATACGGAGCGAGTTTCGCTGACGAGGCCGACCGCTATCAATCATCTGATGCTTTATGCGTTGCCACTCGGCGAACATAGACGATTGCAAACGCGAGTCCGAGGAAGAGGATGACTACAGCGATCGCGGCCCCGTAGCCTTGGTTAAGGTTCACGAACGTCTGGACATACATGAGAAAAGCCAGAAGCGAACTCGCATTGTCCGGACCGCCCTTTGTCACAACGTAGATAAGATCAAACGACCGAAGCGATTGAATCCCGGTCAAAGCTATGAGGACAACCATGGCTGGCCGAACCCCTGGCAGCGTAACATGGAAGAATCGTTGGAGCCTGCTCGCGCCATCGAGTTGCGCAGCTTCGTACAGCTCCTCCGGGATCTGCTGGATGCCAGCGTTGAAGAGCGCCATGCTCAGACCCGAAAACTGCCACGCAAAGACCGCAACGAGGGAGTACAGGACGAGGTTCGGATCGCCGAGCCAGTCGTGGGTCAGGAAGCCGAGGCCGATCTTGTTGAGCGCGCCGTTCAGAGCACCGAACGAACTGTTGTAAACCAGCGAGAACATGATGCCCAGCGTCACTAGGCTCATCGTGCTCGGTAGGAATATGAGTGCCCGCAGAAGAGCTCTCCCGCGGAGCGCGGGCGAGTTCAGCGCAGCGGCATAAACCAGGCCGATCGCGACCGGCACGGTCATCGTTATCACGGTCCAGATAAGCGTGTTGACGAAGGCCTTCCGGAACGCCCGATCACCCAGCATCCGGGTGTAGTTGTCGAAGCCCACCCATTCCGGCGTCGTGAAGCCATTGGTCTTGTATAGGCTCAATCGTGCGGTCATCACGATTGGGACGATTACGAGAGCCATGTAGCCAATCGCGGGGACTATTAAGTAGAGCATGGGTTGCCCTGACCATTGGGCAATCCAAGCCCGCTTGGCTAAGTTCGCGCGCGCCGAAGGTCGCCTTACCATGTGAGGCCCCGGAACCGTTCACACATGGTCTCCAGCCTAATTCCTGCGGTCGGTCACGTCCTGCACTCGCTTCGCTGCCTCCGCCGGCGTGACGGTGTTGTTGATGACGCCCTGGGTGGCATCGAGGAACTCGTTCGCGATCTCGGCGGTGAACGCAAGGTCTACGTGCATGAAGGTGTCTCCCGTCTGCGAACTCATGAAGTTTGCTAACTTGAGCATGACGCTTGGTAATTCGAGCGTCGTCAGGTCGACGTTGATGTTGGACGGGAATAGTCGGCCACCCTTCGCCAGCATCGCCTGCGCCTCCATAGAGACGTAGTAGTCAACGAAAGCAGCCGCGGCATCCTGGTGCTGCCTGTCCGACTTTGCGTTGATCATAAGGGTATTCTCGGCATAGATTTCCATCGTGCTTTGCTTCCCGCTCGCGGCGGGGAAGGGGAAGTAGTCGATCTTTGCTGTCGAGGCCGAGTTCCACTCGGCAAGCGTGCCTGGAAACCAGTTGCCCTGAACGTTCATCGCCGCCTCGCCCTTCGTCCACGGGATGGTTGACTCCGCATAGCCGATCGAGTTCGGTGACCCGTAGTAGTAGTTCGCCTTGGACCAGTCTGCGAGCTTCTGCCAGGCCGCGACAAATGGTGGGTCAGTCCACTTGGCCTTACCCGCGACCAAGTTGTTGTAGACCTCGGGACCGTTCTCGGCCACGACAATCTGTGTCCAGTAGAATTGGGCCTCCCACTTCTCCTTGTTCGAGAGAATAAAAGGAGCAATGCCGTCGGCCTTGAGCTCGGCCGCAGCTGCCTCCAACTTCTCAATGGTTGTCGGAACCAGAATGCCTTCCTTCGCGAAGATATCAGGCTGGTACCAGACGGCACTGCTGGACATCATCGTGGGCACGAAGTACTTCTTGCCGTTAAAGGTCGCCAGGCCCTGGCCGAGCACGTTTAACTCCTTGTTCCACCCGTACTGCGAGTAGTAGCCGTCGAGCGGAGCGGCAAAGCCGGCGTCGATAATGTCCTTCGCGCGGCCGCCCGCCCATGAGTAGAAGACGTCCGGCGCGTTGGCACCCGTCAGCTGAGTGATCTGCTTTGTCTTGTACGTCTCGTCGTCGACAGTCGTCCGATTGACGTGGTACGTCCCTTCGAACTTCCTGTTGAACGCCTCCACGATGGCAGCGTCGGCGTCGTCACCGACTCCGGTCACGCGGGCTGAGTAGTCGATCTCGACGGCGCCGGAAGAGCTGGCCCCGGCGCCGACCGTCAACGCGACCGCTAGCGCTGCGATCCGTAATCTCTTCCTCGCAATCATGAATGTCTCCTCCCACTTGAGCCGATGGTTTGGCAGTGTAGCGCACAACGCTTCGGGTTAGGAGCGCCCTGTCGCCCCAGACTGATCGGTTGATCCGGAACATAACGAAACCAATTGAAAGAGACACGGAAACGGGCCGGACAAAGCCGGCGCTCACCCCTGCACACCCTCCACGAACCGGACTGCACCAAAGAACGGAGCGAACCGCGCTGTTGTGCTCAGTCAATCCGTGTTGCTGAGCCCGGATCCCCGTGGCATTGGCGTGTCATACTTCCGGAAGGGCGCGCGTGAGACAGAAATCTAGGCCCGAGATGCCGGCGACCGAAGAGGTTACCGAGGACATCCGCCGCGCCACGCGAAAGCACGATTCGGTGGAAGAAAACTGGGGAATCGGCTGACGGTCGAGCAGCTTTCGTTGAACCATAGCCCTTCACCCAACCCATGAACTCGCGCCGGCTGTGCCGGCCGGTATCTTGATAGTTGACCTTCAATGTCGCAGGAGACAAATTCTTATAGTGTATACACGGCCACTACCGTCGCTCTACCCATATGCTTCTAGTTGTCTTGTCGAATGTGCTCCGGCTGACTGAGTCCTCCTGGACAGCAGTGACTGTAAACCGCGCCTCCCCGGACGACACCAGCCGCCGAAGGGTCGGGCATCGCTGGAGGAGTTTCTCCTCGATATCTCGGGCCTGTTTTCCGTCGTGGCTGATCTGCGTCATTACGACGACGAGGTCAAAGCTACGCAGGCCACCCTCCGTGCTGACTTCGCCTATAGTGATCGGTTCTCCCGAAAACGGTGCTGCCAGGGATCCTTCAAACGTCGGAACGCGCGCCACATTCTCGGTCTCATCCAGGACGTCGTCTAGCGTTGCGCCAGGCAGGACAACCATCCTGTTGTCCAGAGGATCGAACAAGGTTTGGCTTATTCTGCCAAAATATCGAAACGAGGGTCGCGAGCAAGTTGCTTCTTCTAGGCGGAAGATGTCATCGCTTTGGTACCGGATGATGGGCTGCATCTGAACGAATGGGAAGAGCGCAGTAACAATTAATCTTCCCAGTGGCGCTTCATCTTCTTGGTCTGATTTGAAGGCAATCAACTCGGGTACAATTACCGGATCGAAATGGAAACCGTCGCAGTGCTTGCAGTAAGTCGCTCCGCCGAAGCATTCGCTCATACTATAGCGGTTGTGGATCTCGACGTTCCCTCACCGTTGCTCTAACCAGAGTCGGTTGGCCGGCGTAACGTATTCGCTCGTCAGGAATATCTCCCTGATCGGCTCCATCAGGTCCCTATGACCGTGCTCGCAGAGATAATGCGTCAAGACATTGAGTTGCGACACCGTTCCGACGATACTCGAGACACGCGGTGCTACACCCTCTAGCTCAAAATCCCTGGCCAGATAGGCGAGAGGGCGGTGAATTTGGTTCAGCGATATTAAATCGCTTTGCAACGCGAACACGGGAGACGGGACGGGCGTATGGACGCCGTGGCCAATATTCGAGAGGTTAAGGACAAGCGGACGCGCCCCTGAATTTGTCGGGGCCGAGAAGGCTTGCGAAAAAAACTCATCAATAAACGCGAACTCCTCGGCACTTCGATGTAAGAAAATAGAAGTTCCGCTCGTCCCTGATGTATTTTGGATAGCTGCACAAGTTAGGTTTCTGGCAACTGACGAAGATCCGGACTTTCGAAGCATCTCTCGCGTCACGATCGGCAAGTTCGGCAGATCCGCGACACTGAAGGAGGTCCCAAAGGACTGGTCCGCATACAACAACCTGTAGAACGCGGTGTTTTTAATCGCGTTAGCAATCGTTAATGGAAGGAGCTTTTCCCATAAGGCAAGATCCATGGCAAGTGTCCTTCCGCCGCGCAATAGGCGTACAGAGCCCGCCCCTTCGTCGTCTATTTGAGCCGACTGATAGCCATCGCTTCGTTGACTAACATCTGCATATGCGCTGCACGAATCTGAACCGCTTCGCCCACTGCGCCGTTGACCAACGTAACCGCCTCCGGATCGCCGTTCTCCACAGCCCTGGTGTAGAGATTGAGGAGTTCCACAATATCCACATCCAGCGAGACCGATTCAATTTTGCTTTTCATCGACGCCTCCTTTGGTTAGAGCCTCACGGATTGCTTGACTTAGCGATCAACGGTTGATTTCGGAGCCTAGTCCGTTCGTTAGCCGTGATCTAAAATCTGCGTTTGAGGAATGTCAACTGTTGATCGGTGTCGGAGCCCATCAACTGGAGCATTTGGAGTTAGAGATTCCGGCACCGGATTCCCTTAGCTGGGAGGAGCGGAGCCGATGAGTTCACCCCAGACACTCCGTCTTGACCCGCGAGCAGAGCGGGCCTATTAAATAAGCTATGGCAACACACCTCTGATTGGCCGCGCCTAGCGGCATTGAGCGAAGCGCAGTCCTGCAAGATACGCAGGGCCGTCACTTGCACTTGCCAAGCCAAATCAGAGATTCTAAATGCCCACGCTCTACCTCACTTGCGGTCTTCCCGGTTCAGGGAAGACGTCGCTCGCCAAGATAATCGAACAAGAAGCATCTGCCCTCCGTCTGACCGGAGACGACTGGATGCACAAGCTTTACCCCGGCCTCTCTACTCCAGAAGCAGAAACTGGTCCGTACCGAGGTAGGGTCGAGAGCCTACAATGGCAGATCGCTCTGCGTGCCATCAGGCTTCGGTGTAACGTTGTCGTGGATTGGGGACTGTGGTCACGGGCAGAACGCGACACCTGCCGGGACGAAGCGCGTGCAGCTGGTGCCCGCGTCGTCCTCTGCTTCCTCGATGTTCCGTTTGACGAGCTTTGGGAGCGGCTCTCCCGGCGAAACGCCGAACTTCCAGTCGGCACATTCGACATCGCGCGGGCAGACCTTCTTAGGTGGTCGAAGCTGTTCGAGCCGCCAACCTCCGAGGAACTGGCGCTTTATGATCGGGAAATCCACCCCGCGACGACGCGCCACGGCGCCGGCGCATTCTGAGCCGGGCATCGTAGGTGCGTCCGGATCGGCTCTTTCATTCTGCGTAAGATGACACGAGATCTTTAGCAGCATTCTGGCGGTCTTGCTCATTGTGCGAAGGTCTGCTTTGGGGCGGCAACATAACGGCAGCTATCACATGAGCAGCACCCGAAATCTGACCATCCGGAAACGGCCCCAAGGCTGCCGGGCGCAAGGCGCCTCATGTACAAACCCGCTCCGCGGGAGGGTCGCCTAGTTGTGGGGCTGCGGTAAATCATCGTCCGTGAGCAGGTAAAGGCTGCTATCAGACGATGAAGTTCCTTCAACGAGAGGAACTCCCCATGGCTACTCGCTTCAACGAAGGCCGACGTGAGGGCGTCCCAGCGACGGGGCGCTCTGTTTTTATTCGCGCGACGTGCGCGCTATCCGCCCCGCTCCGCAGTGTCGCCTCTCGATCCCGCCGAACCAAAATCCGCTCGCCTATACCCAAATGGTGGGAATGCGCTATGGATGCCGTCATGAGACAGTCGCCTGGCAAACTTGGTACGGAAGCGCGCATCTACGCGAAAAATCTCGCTTACGAGATTGCTCGACGAGAGAGAATAGGCGCGCCTGCGCTCGATCCCCGCGGCAACGCGACGACGTGGCGCGATGCGCAAGTAGCGTTGCGTCATGCGTTCATGGATGAAAGATCGCCGCCGCGACGGGTAAAGCTTCTTGATGCCGCTGCCACGCGTCTGGAGCGCCTCCCTCCCTCTGATCGTGGCTTTCGCATCGCGCTATTTTTGGAAGGCAACCGGCAGGCAACGATATTCGATCTGCGCATGCTGGTGCATGGCAGCCATCCGCTTCAAGGGTTGGAGCACGAAAGCGGAGTAACTGCACTATGCGCCACCTTCACTACAAATCGGGGCAGGCGCGACGCTTTTGACGTCGCCCCATCTGTTTACATTTCAGATCACACCATCGGGCGCCTACGCGAGCGTTCTGAGCAATGGAGTACCCCCGAGGCTGGGTTAGCTGCTCTGCATATCGCGACAGTTGCTGCCGATCTTGCGCGTCCTGACCATCGGTTGAGTTTCTTGAAAATGTCTTCGCTGTCATGTGCGATCGATGGAGGTATCCTTACGGGAGCGATGCGACGCAGCCCCGTCGACGATGGGACCGTCCCTCTATGGGACGTCCGCACGCTGCTTGATGACGATTTCAAACTCGATCCGGCGACTGTTCAGCAGGCCAGTCAAGTCGCCGAGCTTGTCACTCGCGTCCTAGTAGGTGGCGAGAACTGGAAGACGATCAGCCTTCAATCGAGGAATGGTGACGCTATCGATTTCGTTGAACCGCGCGAGGATCATGTCACGGCGACGCTGCGCGCTCGAGTGGGGGTCAAGAACTGACGCGCGGTGGGCGGCGAACGAAAGACCATCCTTGTTTTCCGGATGAGAATGCGCCACGTCCATCTGCATCCAAAGAGGCAGTGATTTTCCGTTGCCAATCTTGGGCCGGAAGCAGGCGTTCTATGTGCCTCGCGACGAATGGCAGCTATCCCACCCTCGGTGCCTGAAGCGGACAGTCTGGAACCGGCCCAAATGCAACGTCTGAGTAGTGGTTCGGCGATGACCGCTTTCGTCGCAATCAGGAAGTTATGAGCTTGCTACAGCGCAGACGCGTAGCTCTAAGTGTCTCAGGACGCGCCGCGGCGAGGCGGCAGTTCGATCTTGTCGAGCGATGATGCCATAAGCGCCAAGGCGATATGCCTATACACACCTGAGGAGCTGCTGTCGGTGTGGCCCTGGATAGCGTCGGCCACGCTATCGGGTATGCCGACGCGCGAAGCTTCGGTCTTGAACCAGTGCCTCAGCGCATGATTTGGAGCCTTGCGCGGGTCGGAAAACCCGTTCGCTCGAATCCAGGACGCCAGCCGGTTGGCAACACCTTTCGAGGCGTGCTTTCGCTTTGGATCGCCTGACGAGCGGCCATAGAAGAGTGGACCCTGCCCCTTCTCCGCCACGAACTCCAGGAAGCCAGCTTTAAGAAGCGCAGGATGGATCGGCACCGTCCTTTCGCTTTCGGCATTCTTAAGGCTACCGGCGTCGCTGGCGGGCATGATCTTGACGACCTGATATCCGTTTTCCTCAAACACATGACCGCCGTGGAGCTGCGCGACCTCCCCAATTCGAGAGCCCGTCGCGGCTGCCAGCCACGGCAGCCACTTCTTCCAGGGGTCAGAAGCATTGCTGGCCAGGTCCAGCAGACGAGCCACCTCCTCGCCGCTGTAGCCGAGCATCTTCTTGCCCGCCTTCATCTTTCGCGTGAGCTTGATGCCCTGGGAGGGATCGGACGCCGCGAGCCTGTTCGCCACGGCAAACCTGAACAGCGCACGGGCGCAGCCGAGATAGCCTCGCGAGATGGTTGCCGCCGCCTTGTCGGCTTTGACGAGCTTGTCTTTCCAGCCGACGATATCTTCGGCGGCGATGCGAGTAATGTCGTCCGCCTTGTCGCCGACAAACGACTTGAGGTCCCTTGTGATACCCCGCCAGCTCGAAAGCGTGCTGGCGCTCGGATCGGTTTCCGCCTCCCAGCGCTCGAAAAGTTCATCGAGCGAGATCGGCTTGGCGGTTGGTGCCGGCGGCAGGGAACTGCCCAAGCTAGGCGCCTCAGGATTCTCCGCCTGCCGAAAATTGCTTGCACGAAGATCGCCCAACGATGGATCGGCCTGCCCATCGGCAATTGCCTGAAGGGCATCTAACTCGTCTTGAAGCAGCAACCGGCCAAGAGCGATCGCATCCGGCCGATTCATTCCGGGTATGCGGTCCTCGGCCGTCGCAACGAATTCGCCAAGGTTTCCGGTCGCCCGCATGCCCTGCAGGATTTTGATGCGCTTGCCGAGACGAAAGCGATTGACGAAGGCGATGACTTTTTCGAGATCACCTTCGGCAACGAGGTGGTCGAAATAAGTATAGGCATCCTCTACGTCGTGCCCAAAGTCGGCCGGCACCGGCAGAGGTCCGAACTCGCCGCGCCAGAACCGAGTGGGAGCCGCGCTCGCCTGGCTGAAGAGCGCCGCACGGCGGGAGAACTCATGATCGCTCGCAGCGATGGCGTGTTCACGGGCGATCTCGCTGAAGCGGGCACGGATCGTCCGGGGGTCCGGCGGCGCAGCAAAGCCAAGATTGTCACCGGCGATCTGATCAGCACGAATCTCGTCAAACCGGTTTTCCAGTTCGACGCTCTTGCGGGCGAGACGTGATTTCGCTGTTTTCAAATCTTTTGTGCGCAAGGACCGGACCACGATTTTACGCCCGTATATAGGGGCAATGTCCGTGGGAACCCAAATCCGGCAATAAAAAGTGCCGCTTCGCGCCATCATCCGTTCGGGCAGTTTCGCCATCCGATTCGAGCCCCGACTATAACAGTCACTGTTACAACTGGGCCGAACTGGAAAAGCAAAATCAGAACCTGAATGAAATCAGGTACTTACAAGATGATGGTGCCCAGAAGAGGACTCGAACCTCCACTCCTTGCGGAACACGGACCTGAACCGTGCGCGTCTACCAATTCCGCCATCTGGGCTGGTGCGCGCTCATTAAGCGGGCGAGGGATGAGTGTCAACGCGCTTTTTTGAAAGCCGCGTTCCTTCTCCGGCTCAATGCTCCAGCACTTCTTTCGACGCCACCGTGGAATCGGCGTTGAGCGTGTAGATGATCGGCACACCGGTGCCGAGCTCGAGCTTGACGATCTCCTCGCCCGATTTGCCGTCCAGCGCCATGATCAGCGCGCGCAGCGAATTGCCGTGCGCCGCCACCAGCACGGTGCCGCCGCGCAGCACATGCGGTTGCAGATCGTGCAGGTAATAGGGCCAGACGCGCGCGCCGGTGTCCTTCAGGCTTTCACCGCCGGGCGGCGGCACGTCATAGGAGCGGCGCCATATATGCACCTGCTCCTCGCCCCATTTCTTGCGCGCATCATCCTTGTTGAGGCCGGAGAGATCGCCATAGTCGCGCTCGTTCAGCGCCTGGTCGCGAACGGTCTCGAGATCGCTCTGGCCAACGGCGTCGAGAATATGCTGGCAGGTCTTCTGCGCCCGGATCAGCGACGACGTGAAGGCGATGTCGAACTTCATGCCGCGCGCCCTGAGCTTGGCGCCGGCCGCCTTGGCTTCGGCATGGCCCAGTTCGGTCAGGTCGACGTCGCGCCAGCCGGTAAATAGGTTCTTCAGGTTCCATTCGCTCTGGCCATGGCGCACGAGCACGAGAGTTCTCGACATATTTGCTCCTTCAATTTTGTGAATCAGCCAAATCTTGTGGATCAGCCAAGTCTGTGGATCAGCCAAGTCTGTGGATCAGCTTGTCAGGCCGAGCACGTCCCGCATCGAATAGAGGCCCGGCTTGCGGCCGCGCGCCCACAGGGCTGCCTTGACCGCGCCACGGGCAAAGATCGCCCGGTCCTCGGCATGATGGGCAAGCGTGATGCGCTCGCCGGTACCGGCCAGCACCACACTGTGGTCGCCGACCACCGAGCCGCCACGCAAGCTGGCGAAACCGATCGAGCCTGCCTTGCGCACGCCGGTATGGCCGTCGCGCACGCGAACATCGTTGCCGGCAAGTGCTACGCCGCGCCCGGCAGCGGCGGCCTCGCCGAGCAGCAGCGCCGTGCCCGACGGCGCATCGACCTTGTGCCGGTGGTGCATTTCCAGGATCTCGATGTCGAAATCGTCGGCATCGAGCGCGCGCGCCGCCTGCTCAACCAGCACCGCCAGCAGATTGACGCCGAGGCTCATATTGCCTGACTTGACCACCGTCGCGTGCCGCGCCGCCGCCGCGATCCTGGCATTGTCTTCAGCCGAGCAGCCGGTGGTGCCGATGATATGGGCGATGCGCGCCTGCGCCGCGTAGCCGGCGAATTCGACGGTCGCCGCCGGCGTGGTGAAATCGAGCACGCCGTCGGCCTTGGCGAAGGCCGGCAGCGGATCGTCGCCGATCGCCACCTCGAGCCTGCCGACGCCGGCCAGCTCGCCGGCATCCTTGCCGATATGGGGCGAACCGGCCCGCTCGATGGCGCCGGCGACGCGGGCGCCCGGTATCGTGTGGATGGCGCGGATCAGCGCCTGGCCCATCCGGCCGGCCGCGCCCACCACCACCAGGCCCATTTCACTAACGGTCGGCGTGTCACTCATGAATGTCTCCCGGCCGCCTTTTTCGCGCGACCATTTTCCGCCGCACTCTGGATTGGCTCGCCGTCATCGACAAGCCCCAGCCCTTTCCTGCCTTGCACCCGGTGGAACCGGGCATAGACGCTGTGCGGGTCGGCCATCAGCGAGGCATGCGTGCCCTGTTCGACCAGCCGGCCCTGCTCCAGCACGATGATATGATCGGCATTGACCACCGTCGACAGCCGGTGCGCGATGACAATGGTGGTGCGCCCTTCCATGACATGGGTCAGCGCTTCCTGGACGCGGGCCTCGGCCTCGTTGTCGAGCGCCGAGGTGGCTTCATCGAGCAGCAGGATCGGCGCCTGCCGAACGATAGCGCGTGCAATCGATACACGCTGGCGCTGGCCGCCCGACAGCGTCACGCCGTTCTCGCCGACCGGCGTGTCGTAGCCTTGCGGCTGCTGGCGGATGAAATCGTGTGCCGCGGCCTGTTGGGCGGCGCGTTCAATCTCTGCGTCGGTGGCGCTCAGCCTGCCGTACCGGATGTTGTCGCGGATGGTGCCTTCGAACAGATAGGGCTGCTGCGATACATAGGCGATCGAGCCGCGCAGCGAATGCTTGGTGACCTTTGAAATGTCCTGGCGGTCGATTTCGATGCTGCCCGACTCGACGTCGTGGAAGCGCTGCAGCAGCGCAACCAGCGTCGTCTTGCCGGCGCCCGAGGCGCCGACGATGGCGGTCACCTTGCCGGCGGCGGCGACAAAGCTCAGGTCCTGCAGGACCGGCGCCTCTTCGACATAGCGGAAGGACACGTTGTTGAAGCGCACTTCGCCAGAGGTGAATTTCGCCTCGGCGGCTCCCGGCACGTCACCCTGCTGCGGCTCGAGGTCGAGAAGCTCGTAGATCATGCGCGCATTGACCAGCGACTTTTCCATGCCGACCTGCATACGCGCCAGCCGCCTGGCCGGGTCATAGGCAAGCAGCAGGGCGGTGATGAAGGCAAACACCGCGCCCGGCGGCTGGCCGCCGACGGTCGCCCGGTAGCCGGAATAGGCGATGACACCGGCGACGGCGAAGCCGGCCAGCATTTCGGAGATCGGCGTCAGCCGTTCCGAGACGCGGGCGATCTTGTTTGCCCGCTGCTCGGCGCCCGCGACGAGGCCGCCGATGCGGCGCGACAGCTCGTCTTCCAGGGTGAAGGCCTTGACGATAGCGATGCCTTGCGTTGCTTCCTGCATGGCGCCGATCAGCCGCGAGTTGATCTGCACCGATTCACGCGTGATGCGACGCACCCGGCGCATCAGATAGGTGACACTGTAGATCAAGGGCGGCCCGATCAGCAGCGACATCGCCGAGAGCATCGGGTCCTGCCAGATCATGACGCCAACCAGCGCGACAAGCGATACGGCATCGCGCGCCAGCGATGTCAGCGTCATCGACAGGAGATCGCGGATGCCGTTGACGTTCTCGTTGATCTGCGCGGCGAGCCGGCCCGAGCGGGTGTCGTTGAAGAAGCTGACGCCGAGCTTCATCAGGTGGTCGAAGATGCGGCGCTGGTAGCGCGCCACCAGATTGTTGCCGATTTTGGCCAGCGTCACTGCCTGGCCGTAGCTGGCCAGCCCGCGCAGCATGAAGGCGGCCAGGATCGACACGCTGATCAGCGCGATAAGATCGCCGCGCTGCTTATAGAAGATCTGGTCGACGACATCCTTCATGATCCAGGCGGTGAAGGCGGTCGTCGCCGCGATCGTCACCAGGCACAGCACGGCAAGAGCATAGTACCAGCGATAATCGCGGCTGTTCTCGGCGACGATGCGGCGGATCACCGCCACGATCTCGCTGGGCCGGGCTTTCCCTTTGGTTGGTGCTGGAAGTGTCAAGTTGGAGCGCTTTGTGGTTTTGGCTTCGGCCGGCTGCAATTCGGCAACCTCTTAACGCCCCGATGGCGGCTTGCCTATGGCCGAGGACGGCGAAACTTCGTCGCGGCGCAGCTTGTATCCTAGACCCGCCAGCGCCGCCCCGCCGTCTGCACGCCGAACAGCGACGGATTTCTGGCATAGGCGGCCAGCCCTAAAAGCGCCGCCAGCGGATGGGTGATGACATAGACCGGCATGCTGCGCATCAGGGCGCTGTGCGGCGCCTTGTCCTCGAAGGCGGCGCGGAAATTGCCGGTGCGCAGTGCCGGCAGGATTTTTTGCGCGATGCCGCCGGTGAGAAACACGCCGCCGCGGCTCATGAACACTAGAGCGAGATCGCCGGCGGTGCGCCCCAGGCAAGTGACGAAGATCGACAGCGCCTCTTCGGCCACCGGATCGTTCTTTGCCAGTGCCGCGGCGGTGACCTCGGCAGGCGTTGTAAAGGGCGACGGCTTGCCGTCCGCCTTGGCCACCGCCCGGTAGGCATTGACCAGGCCGCGTCCGGACAGGATCTGTTCGCCGGAGATGCGGCCCTCGAGCTTCTCGATATGCGGAAACACCTGGAAATCGCGCGGCGAGCGCGGGCCGATATCCATATGGCCGCCCTCGCCGGGTACCGGTATCCAGTGATGCAGCGCATAAACCAGCCCGGCGACACCGAGCCCAGTTCCCGGGCCGAGCACCACCCGCCCGGAATTCGGTTCCGGCTCGTCGCCGCCGATCTTTTCCATGTGCTCTTCGCCGAGCGCGACGACAGCCAGCGCCTGCGCCTCGAAGTCGTTGAGCACCACGACGTCGCTGAGACCGAGACTGGCGAACATCTGTCTCGGCTTGACGATCCATGGGCAATTGGTAAGCGGGATCTCGTCGCTTTCGACAGGACCGGCTACCGCCAGCACAGCTGAATTCGGCCGGACCGACGAGCGGTCGAGCACGGCCGACTGGATCGCCTCGTCTATCGTATTGAAGTTGGCGGTCTGGACGATCGTCGGCTCGCCGGCCTCGGAATTCGCGTCGAGCACAATCGAGAAGCGCGCATTGGTGCCGCCTATGTCGCCGATCAGGATCGGAAATCGCAACAGAGTGTCGTCGTCGCTTACGCCTGGCATGCTCTCGTCCGTTCCCGACGCGTATCGCCGTTCTCTCGTTGACTAGCGCATGACCGCAAAAAGGGAAATCGGTTTTCGAAGTGGAGATGCACGGATGCAGACAGCAAACACGCTGCCCGCATCAGTGCCCCGGTCGTGGCCGCGGCAGCGGAATGCCGATCTCGGGGGTCGCCACAAAGGCGTTCGCCGAGGCCGGAAGCGCTGCCGCGCCGGCTGCGACCGTCGGCGGCGGCGAAGGTTCTGCCGCGAGAGCGGGTTCTGCCGCGATCGGTACGCCGTCGCCATAGTAGGTGACTGCTTCGGCCGAGGCCGGAGCCGGCGCGTCGAGCACGAACTGGCATTGTCTGGGCAGGTTCGCCATCGTCATCACGTCGCGTGCCTTCGGCTTGTCCGGGTTCTTGTTGGGGCGCCACGGCCCCTCGGTGAACCACCAGGCCAGCGCCTGGTCGCAGCCATCGCCCGGCGCCGTCGCTTCCTGCGCCTTGCAGTCGGGTGATCCAGCCTGGCAGCCGATGCGAATGTGGAAGTGGTAGTCGTGGCCCCAGAACGGCCTGACCTTGCGCAACCAGCCGCGGTCGCCTTTGACCGTGTCGCAGAGCTTCTTCTTGATCCCTGGATTGACCAGGATGCGCTCGACTTCGGGATAGCTCGCGGCGCGCTTCAACAGCCGCGTATGCATCGGCGTCCACAGCCCGTCCTTCACCAGGTGAGTTTTTTCATCGACCATCAAGGTAGCGCTGATGTTTTCGCGCTCTTCGGTAGAAAGCTTGCGGTCGGGCATCGGCGTCAGCCAGATGTCGGAGTCGAGGCCGATCTGGTGAGAGGCATGGCCGGTCAGCATCGGCCCGCCGCGCGGCTGCGAAATGTCGCCGATCAATAGGCCCGGCCAGCCGTCGGCGGCAGCGTCGCGCGACAATTTCTCGATCAGCGCGATCATTGCGGGATGACCCCAGCGGCGGTTGCGCGACGGCCGCATCACCTCCCAGTGCCGGCCATCCATGGGCAGGGCGACGCCGCCGGAAAAACAGCCTTTGGAGTAGAAGCCGATCGATTGCGCTGCTGCGACCGCCGGCAGCCTTTTGGCGCCAAACAGGTCTTTTGCCCGTTCCTCGGCGCCCGCCGTCTGCGTTGCCAGCGCTGTCAAGCTGGCGACGGCCAGTGCTGCCGAAAGCAGCAGTGTTTTGCCGGGCAAGGCTCGCTTTAACGTCTTCCCCAAGCTGGACCCCTCCGCGATTTGAACCGCATCATACCACGCCCCGCGCAACGTATCGATCATGACCGTTTCATCGGGCTGCGCGCCTCGCCGTCGCGCCAGTCGCCGCTCGCCCACATGGCGTCGAGCGCCGAACGGTAGTCGGGGAAGCGAAACCCATAGCCGGCCGCCTTGATCGCCGCGTTGGCGACACGCTTGTTCTCGCCGTAGAAGGACCGCGCCATGGGCGAAAGTTGGGCGGTCTCGAACGGAATTTCGGGCGGCGGCTCGATGCCCATCAATTGGGCGGCATAGGCGACGACGTCCTGCGGCGGCGCCGGCAGGTCGTCGGTGACGTTGAAGATGCCGCCGCGATTGCCTTCGGCCAGATGCCAGAGCGCGCCGGCAATGTCGTCGCAATGGATGCGGTTGAACACCTGGCCCGGCTTGACCAGCCGCCGCGCAGTGCCGTTTTCCAGATTGACCAAGGCGTTGCGGCCTGGCCCATAAATGCCGGAAAGCCGCAGGATCGCCACCGGCCGGCCGGTGCCGTGGCCCAGTTTCAGCCAATCCTGCTCGGCGGCAACCCTCATCGCTGATCGCTTCGATACTGGCCGGCATTCGGCGGCCTCGTCCACCCAATTGCCGCCATGGTCGCCATAGACGCCGACGGTCGAGAGATAGGCGATCCATTCGAGCTCCGGCATGTTGGCCGTGATCACCTCGCGAGCCGCACCCAGCACCGGGTCGCCGGCCTCGTCCGGCGCGACCGAGACGACGAGATGGGTTGTCTTCCCAAGCGCATCGCCGATTTCGGAGGTCAGCGTGCCATCGAAACGCAGCGGCACGATACCGGCTTGCCGCAGCGCCGCGAATTTTTCCAGCGACCGTGTTGTACCGAAGATCGCTGTGTCGGCATCCTTGTTGGCGCGGGCAAAGGCCTTGCCCGAATAACCGGCGCCGAAGATGAAAATCTGCTGTTTGGTCATGTATGTGCCTCGATCGGCTTTGGCAGGGCCAGAAGCCATTCGCCTCTCACCGCCTCGTCATCTTCTGCTTGCAATGCGGCCGCTGCACGCTCGGCAAACTCCCGACTCGGCACCAGCCGCAACAGCGCCCATACCGCAGCTCCGCGAACCAGGGGCGAGGCGTCGTCGAGCAGCGCGCGGACGGCGCCGGCCAGCGACAAGTCCTGGGAATTGCCGGCGGCGATCAGCACGTTGCGGATAAAACGGGCGCGGCCGATGCGCTTGACCGGCGAGCCCGAAAAAAGCACGCGGAAGGCAGCGTCGTCGAGGCGCAGCAGCTCGGCGAGCGGCGGTTCGCGCAAGTCCGCGCGGGCGGCAAGCTTTGCCTCCGAAGCGGCTTGGGCGAACTTGTTCCACGGGCACGCGGCCAGGCAGTCGTCGCAGCCATAGATACGATTGCCGATCTTTTCCCGGAACTCATGCGGGATCGGTCCTTTGTTCTCGATGGTGAGGTATGAAATGCAGCGCCGCGCATCGAGCCGGTAAGGCGCCGGAAAGGCGTCCGTCGGGCAAACGTCGAGACAGGCGCGGCAGGAGCCGCAATGGTCGTCCTCAGGCGCGTCCGGCACCAGTTCGGCCGTCGTGAAGATGGTGCCGAGGAACAGCCAAGAGCCATGCGTTCGGCTGACCAGGTTGGTGTGCTTGCCTTGCCAGCCGAGGCCGGCCGCCTCGGCCAGCGGCTTTTCCATCACCGGCGCGGTGTCGACAAACACTTTCACGTCCCCGCCGGCGCGCGCCACGATCTTGCCGGCGATCTCCTTCAGCCGGCCTTTCATCACGTCATGATAGTCGCGGTTCTGCGCATAGGCCGAGATCGCGCCGCGGTCGCGCTTTGCCAGGATGTCGCGTGGGTCGTGGTCGGGGCCGTAATTCATCGCCAGCACGACGATCGAGCGGACCTCTGGCCAAAGCGTCGTCGGTTTGCCTCGCCGCTCGAGCGTTTCGGCAATCCAGCCCATCGAGCCGTGAAAGCCGTCGGCAACGAATTCGGCCAGCCGTTCCGGCGCCTGCGGAATCGCATCGGGCGTGGTGACGGCAACGGCGTCGAAGCCGGCATTCCGCGCCTCGCGGTCGATCAGCGCGCGCAGCTTTGCCGTATCAGAAATCGAGGTCCGCATAATGTGACACCGGCGACAGGCCGCGCACCCGGTCGGACAGAAGCGGCCGGAACGAAGGCCGTGATTTCACCCTTGTATACCATTCGCGCGCGGCGCTGTGTTCGCGCCAGTCGATCTCGCCGAGATAGTCGAGCACCGACAGTGCTGCCGCCGCCGCGAGATCGGCATAGGTGACCTTGTTGCCGGCCAGCCAATGACGGGTGCCGGCCAGCCAGTTGGTGTATTTCATGTGCTGGCGGATATTGGCGCGGGCGGCGCGGATCGCCGCCGAATCGGGCGATCCGCCGCCTGCCGTTTCCGGCATGACCGGCTTCAGAACGCGTTCGCGCACCAGATGCCGGGTAACCTCGCTTTCCGCCTTGTTGAGGTACCAGTCGGTCAGCCGGCGGATTTCGGCGCGCTCCATCGGATCCTCGGCGAATAGCCGCTTGTCGCGCTTGAGTACGCCGCGCGTCTCGTCGAGATATTCGGCAATGACCACTGCGCCGACGATCGGCACGTCGCCTTCGGCGAGCAGGATCGGCAGCGTGCCGGCCGGGTTCAGCGCCAGGAACTCCTTGCGCCGCGTCCACGGCTTCTCTTCGATCAGCGCCAGTTCCTCGCCATACTCGCCAAAGGCGAGGCGGACGAAGCGGCAGCTGGCGAACATCGGATGGTGGAAAAGCGTCAGCATGGTCCCGCGATAATAAAGCGCACTGGCAAATCGCCGGCTGCGCCGGTAAGTCTTGGCCGCCCGATTCAGCGGGCTGTCAGGGTGCTGGGACCTATAGGGGGAGTTCCGCGCCGTGACAAGCAAGCCGTTTCTCAAGCCCTCA
This sequence comes from Mesorhizobium sp. M0633, assembly GCF_040320645.1. Lineage (NCBI taxonomy): Bacteria > Pseudomonadati > Pseudomonadota > Alphaproteobacteria > Hyphomicrobiales > Phyllobacteriaceae > Mesorhizobium > Mesorhizobium sp. M0633. The sequence continues at coordinate 59,892 of NZ_JAMYQC010000014.1, read as the reverse complement.
CTCCAACGCCGAGGTAGCCATGGAAAGCCAGACCGTCGTCGAAGCGCTGCTGCTCGGCATGCTCGAGGGCCTGACCGAGTTTATTCCGGTGTCTTCGACCGGTCATATCCTGCTCGCCGGCCATTTCCTCGGTTTTCATTCGACCGGAAAGGCCTTCGAAATCCTGATCCAACTCGGCGCCATATTGGCGATCCTCAGCGTCTATTTCCGCCGTCTCTGGAAGATGCTGCTCGAGCTGCCCTACGATCGGCTGACGCGGCATTTCGTCCTCGGCATTCTCATCGCATTCCTGCCGGCGGCCATTATCGGCGCACTGGCGCATGACTTCATCAAGACGGTGCTGTTCGAATCGCCGCGGCTGATCTGCATCATGCTGATCATCGGCGGTGTCATCCTGCTGCTGGTCGATCGCATGAAGCCGAAGCCGTATTACCACGATGTCGAGCGGTTTCCGACCAGGCTTTATCTGCAGATCGGGCTGTTTCAGTGCTTGTCGCTGATCCCCGGCACGTCGCGCTCGGGTTCGACCATCGTCGGCGCGCTGCTGCTCGGGGTCGACAAACGGGCGGCGGCGGAATTCTCCTTCTTCCTCGCCATACCGACGATGGTCGGCGCCTTCGCCTTCGACCTGTTCAAGAACCGCAATGTGCTGAGCAGCGCCGACCTGCCCATCATCGCCGTCGGTTTCGTCGCCGCCTTCGTCTCGGCATTGATCGTCGTGCGCTTCCTGCTCGACTACGTCTCGCGCCACGGCTATGCGCTGTTCGGCTGGTGGCGGCTGGTCGTCGGCATCGTCGGCCTGACAGCACTGGCCATTTGGGGGTGAGCCGGCGCGGATAGCGCAATCCCAGCCGGAACTCTATTCTTGCCCGAAGCCGAGCCATACGATCTTGTGGACGTATGGTTGGCAGGGGGAATGCGTGAGCGAAGTTCTTGACGCCCTCGTTATTGGCGCCGGTCCGGCGGGACTCGGCGTCAGCTACTTCTTGAAACGGCAGGACCGCGACCACCGTGTGCTCGATCGAGGCCGGATCGGCGAAACGTGGCGAACGCAGCGCTGGAACTCTTTTCGACTGAATTCGCCGACCATTCGCTCCATCTTACCCGGTGATTCCTACGAGGGGCCCGAGCCGTGGGGCGCGATAACCCACCACGAATTTGTCGCGTATCTCGAAGGCTATGCCGAGCGGCACCGCCTGCCGGTAAGCACCCAAACTCCGGTGCAAGAGCTGACGAGAGACGACGGGATCTTTCGCATCACCACGACGGACGGGGCATTTCTGGCGCGCAACGTGGTGATCGCCACCGGCGACCAGAATCGGCAGGTCCGGCCAGCAGGGTCGGCGGATTTGCCAACCGCAATTGGCCAAGTCGATTCCTCGGCTTATCGCAACCCGGCCGAGTTCGAGAGTGGCGCGGTGCTGGTGGTCGGCAGCGGCCAGTCGGGCGGCCAGATCGCCGAGGATCTGGCGTTGGCAGGACGTGTGGTCTTCTTGGCGACCAGCCGCAACGGCCGTTGGGTGCGGCGCTACCGCGGGGGCAACATACTTAAATGGCTGACGCTGTCCGGTTTTCTCGACGTTCCGCGCAAGGAACTCGTCCTCCCCTCCGGCAAGCTGCAGGCCCGCGCGCTGGTCGGCGCGACGCACACGATCAGTTTGCAATCGCTGAGTGCGCAAGGCGTGGTGCTGCTCGGCCGCTTCAGGGGAGTGGAGAATGGCAGCCTCGTCTTCGGCGACGAGCTCGACGACTACATGCGATTTGCCGACGAGGTCTCCGCGAATGCCAAGCGCCTGGTTGACGAGTACATCGAGCGCGCCGGCCTCGATGCGCCACTGGCCGAGGATGATCCGGCCGAGACGATTGAACCGCGCTTGCCCGATCCTCCGATCCGCTCCCTCGACTGGACGGCGAGCGGCATCAGATCAGTGATCTGGTGCACCGGCTTCACCGGCGATTTCTCATGGGTTCGGCTTCCCGGCGCGCTCGATGCAGCCGGCCAGCCCGTCCACGAGGATGGCGTCGGCGCTGTTCCAGGTCTCTTTTTCGCCGGCCTCGATTTCGGATCGACGCGGAAGTCGGGCACCATACCGGCCATTCCAGAGGAGGCGGCCGCCGTCGTGGAGCGACTTGTCCAAGCGGGAGCCGACTTGCCACGGAACGGCGTCTAAACGAGCCGTCGAACGCGGGTTCTTGAACGTGCAAGAACATGACAGCTCTGGCGCGATCAAGACGACGCACGCTGCATTTTGTCGAAGCGCACCGACAATTTTCCGTAGTCCATTGGTGCGACAGCCAGAAATCGCGGGCACCTTCGATACGGCGCTCCGATTCGCGGCTGCATCCATTGCCTCCATCAGCGTGCGGCGGCCTTGACCTCGGCTGGTCGTCGTCGTGCTGACAGCACTGGCCATATGGGATGAGCCGGCGCAGTCGTTCGGAATGGTCGCCCTGGAGACGCCAAAGGAGGTGCGTCAAGGCGCACGATCGGTCAGCGCACTCGCGCCTTCCTCCGCGGCGCAATGTGCGCAGCAGTAGATGATGTCATCCTGTTCGACGCCATGTCCGATGATCCGGCATCCGCAATGCGGACACGTCGGAGCAAGTTTCTGGACCGCGCATTCGAAGCTGTCGAATGTGTAGGTCTCGTCGGCCATCGTCACGTTGAAAGCCTTGTCGTAGTCATTCCCGCATTGATCGCATCTGGCCATAGTTCTTCTCCTTCTTTCACTGGCTTCAAGCTCGACCAACCTGTCGCGCGGCGATAGGTTCCCGCCAGGATCAGGGGGCCGTCCTAAGCCGGAGACGAGAGCGAGCCTACGCGACGGCGCTGTTCGATCACGCGGATCACCTCGTCGATATCCCGCGGCTCGATGTCGAGTTCCTTCAGGCCAGGCGCGTCGATTGCTGCCACATTGTCCTGACGCATAAGATCGATCTGGTTGCGCGTTATGGGGGCAGCCGGGAGGAGTTCCGCGACGCCAGCCAAGGCGTTCCATACCGCAAACGGCACCGGCATCAGCTTGACGTGCGTATCGAGCTGTCGGGCGATCTCCCGAAGCAGTTCCTTATAGGTATAGATACGCGGGCCACCGAATTCGAATATGGATGAACCCTGGGTTCGCCCGTCGATCAGCCGGCTCACTGCTTCTGCGACGTCTGCCACATAGACCGGCTGAAGCCGTGTGCCACCATCGCCAAACAGCGGATAGACCGGCAGGAGGCGTATCATCCTCACAATGGTCGTGAGGAAAGCGTCGTCAGGTCCTGTCATGACGGCGGGACGCACAATGAAAGCGCCGGGAAATGCGCTTTCCACGGCACCTTCTCCGCGCCCACGCGCCCTTATGTAATTCGAATCCGATTGAGGATCGGAGCCGATCCCTGAAATCTGGACGAACTGGTCGATCGCGCGGTCGCGCGACGCGGCAGCGAGATCGGCCGCGGCTTTCACATGCACGCGTTCAAAGGTCTGGACGCCCTGCTCGACGTAAAGACTGACGGCATTCACGACCGCCTGTGATCCGGTAATGGCCGACCCGATCGAGGACGCATCCAATATATCCGCCTCGACTGCTTCGGGCATCCTTGTAATCGAGGAAAAGACCAGGGCCACGCGAGCCGGATGGCGAGATGCGGCGCGCACCGTGAAACCTCTTTCCAGGAGCCGCTTCACGATCCTGCGCCCGAGAAAGCCAGTTCCGCCGAACACGGTGACGATCCGTTCCGGGTTGAGATCGTCGGGATCCATTTGCCTCGCCATCCCTTTGTCCTCGCATAGCTGCCACGCGGACTGCCCTGGCCGGCATTTGAACCAGCCCGTCGAACATCAGGACGATTGGGGAACAACGCAGGAACGCTTTTGTTCCAGTCAGCGCTGGGCGGATGCTTGACAGATCGGCAAACCATGATCTGAACCGCAGGCGCAGCAAAACGACCCCACGTCGAGAATGGCCTAGTTTCGCCCGTAAAACACATTCTCGACATGCACCGGCCAGCGCCACGGCAGCACCGCCACCATGTCGAAGCGCACCGATAATTTTCCGTAGTCGGATTGGCGCGACAGCCAGAAATCGGCGGCGCCTTCGATGCGGTGCTCCGATTCGCGACCGACGGCTTCCATTGCCTCCATCAGCGTGCGGCGCGCCTTGACCTCGACGATCAGCACCAGATCGCCACGCCGCGCGATCAGGTCGATCTCGCCGAACCTGGTGCGGTGGCGGCGGGCAAGAATTCGGTAGCCTTTCAGCATCAGCGCCGCCGCCGCCAGCCATTCGCCGTGATGGCCGCGCCGGTAGGCCTTTTGCCGGCTGGCGCTCGGCCGTTCAGCCATCGCCGTCTCCGCCGGCCCCGTCTCTTCCGGCATTCTTGAGGTCGAGCAGCCGACGATAGAGCGCCTGCTTCTGGCCACCCGTCATCTTGGCGGCTTCCGCCGCTGCCTTGGAGGCCGGCATCTCGGCGGCGAGCGAAAGCAGCAGCCGGTCGATGTCGGCCGGTTCATCAGCGACAACATCCGCCAGGCCGACGCAGATGACGATTTCGCCTTTCGGCGTATCAGCTGCGGCGTAATGGCTGGCGAGCGACTGCAGGGTGCCGGTCCGCATCTCCTCGAAGGTCTTGGTCAGCTCGCGGCCGATGGCCGCCTTGCGGGCACCGCCCAGCACCTCGACCATGGCACTGAGCGTCTCGGCCAGCCGGCGCGGCGATTCGAAGAAGATCAACGTTGCCGGCACCGCCTTCAGCGCTTCCAGCCGCGTCAGCCGCTGCCCGGTCTTCACCGGCAGGAAGCCGGCAAACAGAAACGCGTCCGAAGGCAGGCCGGATGCCGTCAAAGCGGCAAGTGGCGCCGACGGTCCGGGGATCGGCACGACACGAATGCCGCGTTCCAGCGCCTCACCGACCAGCCGGTAGCCGGGGTCGGAGATGCGCGGCGTGCCGGGAGCCGAGTTCTGCGCTCCGCGTTGGCCGGCCAGCAGCGCCGCGATCAGCTTCGGTCCGGCCTCGCCGGCATTGTGCTCGTGGTAGGCGGTGGTGCGGCGGCGGATGCCGTAGCGGTCGAGCAGCACGCGGCTGACACGTGTGTCCTCGCAAGCGACGATATCGGCGGCGGCGAGCGTTTCCAGCGCGCGCAGCGTGATGTCGGCGAGATTGCCGATAGGCGTCGCGACCAGGTAGAGCGCCGGCTCGAGCGGCCGGGCGGCGATTTCGGTCTGCCCGACCACATAACTGCGTTTGGCCGATTCGCCGGTCACCTGCACAACTCCGTTCGACCCTGTTTGGCACGGCTCACGCTTGGTTGCAAAAGCCTGGGTTGCAAAGGCCCTGGTTCCAAAAGGGATGCCGACGTGAACCGGCCGCCATGCCTTCGCCACAGTAGGGAACGAAACCGTTGCCGGCGAATTTTACCCCTGATCTCGGGAGGAGCAGGATGAACAGCCTGACGATACAGGACGTTTTCGAACCCTACTATGCCGGCCGCAAACGCTTCGCCGCGCCATGCGACAAGAGCCTGCCTGCCGAAGCCGCAGATGGCAGAGCCAAGAAGCCGCTTGCACGCCAGCGATCGGCAGAGAGCAAGCCCGCAAACGAAACCGACCGCACGATGGAGCACTGACCGGACGATGCCCAATCGCTTCGACATTTTCATCACCCGCCTCGAAACAAAAAGCGCCCGCGATGGCGCAGCGTCACATTCCACAGACGACCAGCACCATGCCTCACGCGACAAAAGCGAGATCAAGCCGGCCCGTTCCGGAGAGACCAGCGAAAAAGATCGCGCCAAACACCGCCACAAGCACGAGGCTTGACCCCGCAAACCTTAGCGATCGGTCGAGACAGTTCTCGAAGCGCGGTTGCGAATGCTCCGCGATGTATCATTCAACCCAGATACTTCGAGACACGCGCCTCCAGCAGGCCCACCAGAGCCGGGTCCATGAATGCATAGTCGTCGGGAATATCGAGGCAGATTACTCGAGCCTTTTTCAGGCTTGTCTTGAATTTCTGCTGCAGTTTGGCGCGGTGCGTTTTTTCCATCACGAAGATGATGTCGGCCCAGGCGACGAGTTCATGCGTCAACGGTATGTCGGCATCGTGATTAGTGCCGGCCGAAGCGACCTCGATGTCCCGCCGCTTGGAAAACACCTGCTCCGCCGTCGGGCTGCGCAAGCGATTCTGGCTGCAGATGAAGAGAACGTTCTTCAACGTGCTATCTGGCCAAATCCGCCACGACCGCATCGAGCACGATCATGCCGGCCGGCGTGGCGCGCAGGCGGGCATTGCCGATCGGCGCCACCAGGCCTTCGTCCTGCAGCACCGACAGCCGTGCCGTCGACAGGCCGCGCCCTGAAAATGCCTCGTAGCGGGAAAGGTCGATGCCTTCCGCCAGCCTCAGCCCCATCAGCAGGAACTCGTCGGCCTCTTCCGACCGCGTCAGGACCTCGCCGCCGGTAACGCCATGACCCTTGGCCTCGACCAGATTGGCCCAGGTCTCCGGCATTTTCTCGGCGATCGTCACCACGCGGCGGCCATTTTCGACGAACCGGCCATGCGCGCCGGGACCGACGCCGACATATTCGCCATAACGCCAATAGGTGAGATTGTGCCGGCTTTCGGCGCCGGGCCTGGCGTGGTTGGAAATCTCGTAGGCCGGCAGTCCGCGCGCGGTGGTGATCTCCTGTGTCAACGCGTAGAGATCGGCGGCAAGCTCATTGTCTGGAATGATGAATTTCCTTGCCGCATGCAGTGCATGGAACGGCGTGCCTTCCTCGATGGTCAGCTGATAGAGCGACAGATGGTCTGCGGCGTGGCCGATCGCCTGCTCGAGCTCCGTCTGCCACGCTTTAAGCGTCTGGCCCGGCCGCGCGTAGATCAGGTCGAACGACAGCCGTGGGAATATCTCGCGCGCCAGGCCGATCGCATGCAGGGCCTCATCGACATTGTGCAAACGGCCGAGGAAGCGCAGATCCTTGTCGTGCAGCGCCTGCACGCCAAGCGATACCCGGTTGACGCCGGCCGCGCGATAGCCGCGAAAGCGCTCGGCCTCGACCGAGGAAGGATTGGCCTCCAGCGTCACCTCGATGCCATCAGGCACCGTCCAGTTCTTCGCCACTGCATCCAGCACCGCCGCCACGGTCTGCGGCTTCATCAGCGATGGCGTGCCGCCGCCAAGAAAGATGCTGGTCACCTCGCGCGGTCCGGTGCGGCCGCGCATCGTCGCCAGCTCGGTCTCGAAGGCGCGGGCAAAACGCTCCTGGTCGACCGGCTGGTGGCGGACATGGCTGTTGAAGTCGCAATACGGGCATTTGGCCGCGCAGAACGGCCAGTGGACGTAGACGCCGAAACCAGGCCTGCGGTCGAGCAGCATGGTCATACGCCGGCCAATCGGGCTTGCGCGAATTTCTGGAAGGCGCGGGCACGGTGCGACAATGTGGTTGGCTGGCCGGGCTTCCAGCCATGCTTTTCCTTCGCGCTCATCTCGCCGAAGGTCTTTTCGAACCCGTTGGGCAAGAACACCGGATCGTAGCCGAAGCCGAGCTCGCCGCGCGGTGGCCATACCAGCGTGCCCTCGACCTCACCGCGAAAATATTCCGCCTGGCCATCGGGAAAGGCCAGGCAGATGACCGCGACAAAGCGGCCCTTGCGCTGGGCAGGCGTGATCGCGCCAACTTCTTGCAAGGCCACTTCCGTGCGCTGCATGGCCATGCCGAAGTCGCGGGAGCCGTCCGGCGTCTCAGCCCAGTTGGCGGTGTAGACGCCGGGTGCGCCGTCGAGCGCATCGACACACAGGCCGGAATCGTCCGACAGCGCCGGCAGTCCAGTGGCCTTGGCGGCGGCCAAGGCTTTTATGAGGGCGTTCTGCTCGAAAGTGGTGCCGGTCTCGTCCGGCTCCGGCAAGCCGTATTCCTTTGCGGACTTCGCTTCTATGCCGAATGGCGCCATCAGATCGGCGAATTCCCGCAATTTACCGGCATTATGGCTGGCGACGACGATCTTATGCCCGTCAAGCGAATGGACAGTTGGCGAATGCATCAGATGCCCCAGATTCTTGGCTCGGCGAATTCGATCGAATTGCCCGACGGGTCGCGAATATAGATCGAGCGGCCGCCCTGCGGCCATTCGAACTCGCTTTCGATGGCAATTTTCTTCGCCTCAAGATGCGCTTTCCAGCGTGGGATTTCATCCGCGCTTGCGGCGAAGCAAAGATGGCCCTGGCCGACCGCGCCATGCGGCGGTACTTTGAGCTTGGCGTCGGCCGGCGGCGGCACTTTGGTCGCCTCGGCATTGAACATAAGCAGCACGCTGTCGCCGCAGCGGAAGAAGAGATGCCTGCCATCGACCTTGCCGAGCAGATCGAGCCCGAGCACGCCCGAATAGAACCGTTCCGCGGCAGCAAGGTCCGTCACGTAGAGTGCTGATTCCAGGATTGCAGAAGGGGTCACAGGATCGCCAATCTCATCAATATTGACCGCAGCTAAGCCACCGCCATTTGCTGCAAGCTGACCAGGCGCTGAATACCTTTCTTGGCGAGCCCCATCAGCGCCGCGAACTGCTCTTCCGAGAACGGCTCGCCCTCGGCCGTGCCTTGGATCTCGACGATGCCGCCCTTGCCGGTCATGACGAAATTGGCGTCGGTGCCGGCCGAGGAATCCTCGATATAGTCGAGGTCGATGACCGGCTGGCCATCATGGATGCCGCAGGAGATCGCCGCAACGTGATCCTTCAGCACCTTGCCCAGGCTCGCCATCTGGCGGGTTTCCATCCAGCGCAGGCAGTCGTAGAGCGCCACCCAGCCGCCGGTGATCGAAGCGGTGCGCGTGCCGCCGTCGGCCTGGATCACGTCGCAGTCGACGGTGATCTGCTGCTCGCCGAGCGCCTGCAGATCGACCACGGCGCGCAGGGAGCGGCCGATCAGCCGCTGGATTTCCAGCGTGCGGCCGCCTTGTTTGCCGGCCGAAGCCTCGCGGCGCATGCGCTCGCCGGTCGAACGCGGCAGCATGCCGTATTCCGCCGTCACCCAGCCCTTGCCGGAGTTGCGCATCCAGCCCGGCACCTTTTCCTCCAGGCTGGCCGTACACAGCACATGCGTGTCGCCGAACTTCACCAGGCACGAGCCTTCCGCATGCTTGGAGACGCCGCGCTCGAAGGAGATGGGGCGCATTTCGTCGAATTGGCGTTTGGAAGGGCGCATTCAGGCTTCTTTCTTTCTTCGGAATCTTGGCCGGGGAATCTTGGCCGGCTTGTAGCCGCACGGGGCGTGAGGCGCAAAGGAAAATGGACCGGTTGCGCCGACACCGCGGAAGTCTATATCTTCGGGGCGGAGGTTTTTGGCTCGAAATGACAAAGGCAGTCGATCCCGGTTTGCAGTCGCACGTGCTCCCGTCGCACGCGCTGCAATCGCCCGCGCTTCAATCGCTCGACATGCGTTCGCGCGACATCTTCCGGCGCATCGTCGATTCCTATTTGAGGGATGGCGAGCCGGTCGGTTCGCGCAGCCTGTCGCGCATCCTGCCGTCGTCGCTGTCGCCGGCCACCATCCGCAACGTGATGAGCGACCTTGAGCATCTCGGCCTGATCTATGCGCCGCACATTTCGGCTGGCCGGCTGCCGACCCAGGCAGGCCTGCGCTTCTTCGTCGATGCTTTCATGGAACTTGGTGACCTCTCCGACGAGGAGCGCCGCACCATCGAGGCCCAGGTGCGCGCCTCCGGCTCGGGCGCGACGCTGGAGCATATGCTGACCGAGGCCAGCCAGATGCTGTCCGGCATGTCGCGCGGCGCCGGCCTCGTGCTCGCCGCCAAGAATGAGGTGGCGCTTAAGCACATCGAATTCATCCAGCTAGAGCCGACCAAGGCGCTGGCCGTGCTGGTCTCGCAGAACGGCGACGTCGAAAATCGCGTCATCGATCTGCCCGCCGGCATCACCATCTCGCAATTGCACGAAGCCTCCAACTTCCTCAACGCCCATATCCGCGGTCGCACCCTGGCCGAGGCGCGGGTCGAGATCGCCCGCATCAAGGAAGAGACCAGGGCAGCCCTCGACACGCTGTCGCAGGATCTGGTCGAGAAGGGCCTGGCGGTCTGGGCAGGCGCTGAAAGCGGCGTGCCTGGGCGGCTTATCGTGCGCGGCCGCGCCAATCTCCTGGAAAACGTCACTGCCCAGGCCGACATAGAATTGCTGCGGCATCTGTTTGAGGATCTGGAGACGCAGGATGGGCTGATCCAGCTTCTCGACCTCGCCGAGGCAGGCCCAGGCGTGCGCATATTCATCGGTTCGGAAAACAAGCTGTTTTCGCTGTCTGGCTCCTCGCTGGTGGTGGCACCCTATCGCGACAAGGACGCGCGCGTCGTCGGTGCGCTCGGCGTCATCGGGCCGACGCGGCTGAATTATGCGCGCATAGTACCGATGGTCGACTATACCGCGCAGCTGATTTCGCGCATGCTGAGCTAGGAGCCGCCGCGGGCCTGCCGCAAGGAGGAGAAAAGAATGGCGCTGGAATCGTTCAAGGCCCAGATCAGTCTGCTGCTCGAAGAAATGATCAACCAACCAGAGGATCAGCACGAGGTGCAAGAGCAGTTGCGCGAGAAGCTGCAAGAGATGCGGGCGATGGGTTTGCCGCTGCCGGCCGATCTGGTCGCGCTGGAAAAGCGCCTCGACGACGACTTTTACGCCTCGGGCAACTGAACGGGTTCGGCTTCAAATCCTCGTGTGCTGGACGGCCGCTTGGAACGATCAATACCTGATGCCGTTTGCCCTGTTCGAGGCGAATCCCGGAGGACGTTGATGATCCGATCTGGCGGCTTTGCGGCCGTTGCCGCTGCCCTCCTTGTTGCGACACCGGCAGCCGCCCAGCAGGCGGACCAGAATGTGCTCAAAGGCGAAGCCGCGTTTGGCGATTGGCACGCCGACAGGCCTGGCGTCAGACGCCTGATTGGGCCGCGAGACATGCCGGCAGCCGACCCCGCCCAATCCGCTTCGAACGGCGCCGGCGTGGCGGAACGGCCCGAGAGCGCCAAGCCAGAATTGCCGTCGGGCTTTTCGGCTGAAATGATCGCATCCGGCATCGTCAATCCACGTGTCGTGCGCGTCGCTCCGAATGGCGACCTGTTTGTTGCCAACAGCCATGCCGACCAAATACGCGTCTATCGTCTCGCCGAGGGCAGCGCCAAGCCCATCGAGAAAGCGATCTTCGCCAAGGGGCTCAATTATCCCTACGGCATCGCCTTCTATCCGCCAGGAGACAAACCGCAATGGGTTTATGTCGCGAACAGCGACAGCATCGTCCGCTTCCCCTATCGCGATGGCGACCTGAAGACATCCGGCAAACCAGAAACCATTGTCGCCCAAATCCCGTCGGGTGGTCACACGACCCGCGACATCGCCTTCTCGCAGGACGGCAAAACGCTTTATTTGTCGGTTGGCTCCGCCTCGAACGTCGCCGAGGATATAGGCAAGGAGCCGGATAGCGGCCTCGACGCCTGGGCCAAATCAAAGCCGCTCGGGGCGGCCTGGGGCTCCGAGGACGGCCGTGCCGATGTGCTCGCCTTTGACCCGGATGGGAAAAATCCCCGAACTGTCGCCACCGGCCTGCGCAACTGTACGGGCATGACCGTGCAGCCCTCCACCGGCGCATTGTGGTGCGTCGTCAATGAGCGCGACGAACTCGGCGACAATGTGCCGTTCGAATTTGCAACAGCGGTCAAGGACGGCGGATTCTATGGTTGGCCTTGGTACTACATCGGCAATAACGAGGATCCGCGCCATCAGGGCGAGCGGCCAGACCTCGCCGGCAAGGCCACTGTCCCCGATGTATTGATGCAGGCGCATTCGGCGCCGATGAATATAGCCTTCTACGACGGCAAGAACTTCCCGGCGGATTACCAGGGTGACGCCTTCGTCGCCATGCATGGTTCGTGGAACCGTGGCGCCAGGACCGGCTACAAGGTGGTGAGGCTCAAATTCAGGGATGGCAAGCCGACCGGCGAATATGAGGACTTCATGACCGGCTTCGTCATCTCGAACGACGCCGTCTGGGGCCGCCCGGTCGGTGTCGCGATGGCCAAGGACGGCTCGCTGATCGTCACCGAGGACGGCAACGGCACCATCTGGCGCATTACCTACGAAGACCGCCGCTCCTGAACGGCGGGGTCGCCAGCTGCGCTGGCGCAATCGAATCCGGGCCGAGGGAATTCACCCAACTTCAACATTGTGCGACAAGCGCGAATCATGACACTCACCGGGTTTCTCGCCTATAGTGCTGCCCTCGGCATCGCCGCGGCCATCCCCGGCCCCGGCGTCACCGCGCTCGTTGCGCGTGCGCTGGGTTCCGGCTTCCGCTCGTCGCTGGCCATGTCGTTCGGGCTGATGCTCGGCGACCTGACCTATCTCACTGCCGTGGTGCTCGGCCTGGCTTTCGTCGCGCAAACTTTCGGCATGGTCTTCCTGGCCATCAAATGGCTGGGCGTCGCCTACCTCGCCTTTCTTGGCTGGCGTTTCTGGACGAGCGGCATCACGCCGGAGACAGTGGAGGCGAAGAAAGGCAAGGGCGGCTTGGCATCCAGCTTTGTAGCCGGCCTCGCCGTCACGCTCGGCAATCCGAAGACGATGATCTTCTATCTTGCCATCACCCCGACCATCGTCGATCTGAAGACGATCACGCTGGCCGATTACGGCATCCTCGTCGCGCTCACCATCGTCGTCCTGCTCGTCGTGCTGGTGCCCTATCTGGCGCTGGCGGCCAAGGCGCGCTGGTTCCTGAAGTCGCCGCGGGCGCTGAGGGCACTCAACCGCACCGCCGCGGGCTTCATGGTCGGTGCGGCGGCGGCAATTGCCGCCCGCCAATAGATCTCCTTCGCCAATCCGCCCAAGGATTGCCACGCCTTGCAAGGGCGGGGGTACTCAGCACGAACTTCACTCGGATATTTTTCGATCGACAGCCTATCTTGCGCGGCGGATGGCTCTATCCTAGGCCCCGCCCGACTCTTGCCGCTTGACCTCTGGGAGGAAATCAATGAACAAGCCCGCCACCCCCGCACACGTGCCCGGCCGCGGCCGCATCTACAATTCGATCACCGAGACGATCGGCGACACGCCGCTGGTGCGGCTTGATAAATTCGCCAGGGAGAAGGGCGTCGTCGCCAATCTGCTGGCCAAGCTCGAATTCTTCAACCCGATCGCCTCGGTCAAGGACCGCATCGGCGTGTCGATGATCGAGGCATTGGAGGCTTCGGGCAGGATTACGCCCGGCAAGACCACCCTGATCGAGCCGACCTCGGGCAATACCGGCATCGCGCTCGCCTTTGCCGCCGCTGCCAAGGGCTACAAGCTGATCCTGACCATGCCGGAAACCATGTCCGTCGAACGCCGCAAGATGCTGGCTCTGCTCGGTGCCGAACTGGTGCTGACCGAAGGGCCGAAAGGCATGAAGGGCGCCATCGCCAAGGCGGACGAGCTGGCGGCAACGCTGCCCGACGCTGTCATTCCGCAGCAATTCGAAAACCCGGCCAATCCGGAAATCCATCGCCGCACCACGGCCGAGGAAATCTGGAACGACACCCATGGCGAAGTCGATATCTTCGTTGCCGGCATCGGGACCGGCGGCACCATCACCGGCGTCGGCCAGGTGCTGAAGAAGCGTAAGCCCTCGGTGCATGTCGTCGCCGTCGAACCGGAAGCCTCGCCGGTGCTGTCGGGCGGCCAGCCAGGCCCGCACAAGATCCAGGGCATTGGCGCCGGCTTCGCGCCAAAAATCCTCGACACGACGATCTATGACGAAATCGTCAAGGTCTCGAACGAGGATTCGGTTGCCAATGCACGGCTCGTCGCTCGGCTCGAAGGTGTGCCGGTCGGCATCTCGTCGGGGGCCGCCCTGCAAGCGGCGATCGTCGTCGGCTCGCGGGCCGAGAACAAGGGCAAGAACCTCGTCGTCGTCATCCCCTCTTTCGCCGAGCGCTATCTCTCGACGATCCTGTTCGAGGGATTGGGCGCTTAGACACGAGCGTTTTTGACCGGTCAGTAGCGATCCTTCGCGATGCCCTCCGACATCAAATACTCTGTATCACGCGTCGGCGTGGACCGCTGAAAAACCACCTGTGGCGGGCGTCGTTCGCTTGAGCGGCGGGTCCCTTCCGTATCAAATCGTCGCTGCCCGGCAGGTGGAGGACTTCATGTACAAGCTCTATACGCGTGCCAATACCGGCGGCTTTGTCATCGAGGCGGCGCTCGCTTTGGCGGGCGTGCCTTTCGACCAGATCGACGTTCCGAAGGGCCGACCCGACCAGGCCTTTTTAGATATCAGCCCCTTGAACCAGGTGCCGGTCCTGATCTTGCCGGACGGACGCTCGATGACCGAATCGGCGGCGATCTGCATCCTGCTGGCCGAGCGCCACCCGGAAGCAGGACTGGCGCCCGCAGCAAGTTCGGCTGACCGTGCCGACTTCCTGCGCTGGATGTTTTTCATGTCCTCCGTCATCTATTCGGCTGACCTGCGGTTCTTCTACGCTCATCGCTACACGACCGATCCCCGCGGCGTGGACGCTGTCAAACGGGCGGCGGTCTCGGAAATGGATCGCAGCTTCGCCATTCTCGATGCCGCCCTCGCAGGCCATGACTGGCTGGCCGGCGACCGGCTCTCGCTGGCCGACATCTATCTCGTCATGTTGGTGGCCTGGCATCCGGAGGTCGCGAAGGTTCCAACCGCTTGGCCGAATATCGAACGCCTGTGGGCCAATTTGCGGGAACATCGAGTGATAAAGAGGCTGAATGCTTCCCACGACATGTGGCCGGCCTAAGCACTCCGCCTTGTCTCAGTGTCTTTCCGCGTGGCCGAGCCATGCCCGTCGTTCCTGCAGGAACCGGCGCACGGCCGGATCGCGTTCGAGGCCGATAGCCCGGTCATAGGCCTCGCTCGCTTGCGGAACTTTGCCGAGTCTGGCCAGCAGGCCCGCGCGGGCGGCCCAGTAAGGTTGATAGTCATACAGCCGCTTGTCGCCGCTGAGTTGATCAAGCGCGCCCAATCCTGCTGAAGCACCTTCGGCCTCGGCAATCGCCACCGCACGGTTGATCGACACCACCGGCGAGCCGGCAATCACCGACAGCGCGTCGTAGAGCTCCTTGATCGCGACCCAGTCGGTACAACCGGTCAGCCGCCGTGTCGTATGGGCGGATTGCACGGCGGCCTCGAGCTGGTAGCGGCCGACAACACCCTCGGCGGCCGCGCGCCCGAGCAGCGCCTCCGCTTCATCGATCAGGGTGTCGTCCCACAATGCAAGATCCTGCTCGGCCAGCGGCACATAGTCACCCGCCGCATTGCGCCGGGCTGCACGCCGCGCCTCGGCGAACAGCATCAGCGCCAGCAGGCCGAGTGCTTCCGGCTCATCCGGCATCAGCGAGGCGATCAGACGGCCGAGCCAGATGCCTTCGGTCGCGAGATTGCGGCGCCGCGTTTCGGTGCCGGCCGGGTCGGACCAACCTTCGGCAAACGCCGCGTAGATCGCTTCCAGAACGGTGCCCAGCCGCTCGCCGAGCTCGGCCCGCTCCGGCACGCGGAACGGAATGCCTGTCTCGCGAATTCGCGTCTTGGCGCGCACCAGCCGCTGGCTCATCGTGGCTGGCGAGACAAGAAAAGCCGAGGCGATGGTCGCTGCGTCGAAGCCCAGGACCGTCTGCAGGATCAGCGGTGCTCGCACGCCGGCCTCAATCGCGGGATGGGCGCAGGCAAACATGAGCCTGAGCCGCTCGTCCGGCAGGTCTTCCTCGGCCATGCGCGCCTCCATCTCCTCGGCGATCAGTCTCAGGTGGTCGCGGCCCGCCTCGCGTGTCAGCCGCCGTCTGACCGCGTCGACGCGGCGCTTGCGTGCCACCGCCAGCAGCCAGGCTTCCGGCTTGTCGGGCACGCCCGCCTGTGGCCAACGCTCGAGCGCCGCTGCAAAGGCATCGGCCAATGCGTCCTCGGCAGCGGCCACGTCGCGCGTGCGTGCGGCGAGATAGGCGACCAGCTTGCCGTAGCTTTGCCGGGCGGCCGCTTCCGCCGCCGCCCGCGCAGTATCGGGCAATTCCGGCATCACATGGTGAGTTCCCAGATCGGCCGCACCTCTACCGTGCCGGTGCTGGCGCCCGGGCAGCGCGCCGCCCAGGCAATGGCGGCGTCGACGTCCTCCGCTTCGATCATATAGAAGCCGGCAAGCTGCTCCTTGGTGTCGGCATAGGGGCCGTCGAGCACGTTGGTCTTGCCATTGGCCATCCGCACCGAGGTAGCGGATTGCGTCGGCTTCAGCCGGTCGCCGGCGAGCCAGGCGCCGGATTTCTTCAACGCTTCGGTGTAGGCGACGTACGCGCTCGACATCTGTGTCACCGCATCTGCTGGCGCGGCTGCCATCCCCGCTTCGTTTCCATAGATCAAAAGCATGTATCGCATGGTCTTCTCCCGTTTCTCGAAGGCCGCATCGTTGCGAGCCGGACTTATGTCGCGCGGCCCTGCCGGATTTCGACAAGCGCTGGAAAAATCTTTCTGCCGCGATGCGACCTCGCGCAAGCGCCAACGTGTTGCGGCACTGCTTAGCCGTTCGTCTAATCGCTGCTATTGCGGGTTGGCATTTCCCGCCCGCTGTCTAAACTCGCTTCGCTTCGTGCCGCCGAGGAGGGCACGGCGGCGAATTTTCAGGGAGGAAATCGCATGCTCAATTTCAGGACGAAATTTGTTGCAGCCGGCGTGCTGGCGCTGTCCCTTGGCCTTGGCGCGGTATCGGTCAAGGCACAGGAATTCATCAACGTGCTGACCGGCGGCACGTCCGGCGTCTACTATCCGCTCGGCGTCGCGCTGTCGGAAATCTACGGCAAGGGCATCGAAGGCGCGCGCACCCAGGTGCAGGCGACGAAAGCGTCGGTCGAAAACCTCAACCTGCTGCAGCAGGGCAAGGGCGAGATCGCCTTTGCGCTCGGCGATTCCGTCAAGCTGGCCGCCGAAGGCAATACCGAAGCAGGCTTCCCAGGCAAGCTCGACAAGCTGCGCGGCATTGCCGCCATCTATCCCAATTACATCCAGATCGTCGCCAGCAAGGAATCCGGCATCAAGACGCTCGCCGATCTCAAGGGCAAGAGCCTTTCGGTCGGCGCGCCGGCCTCAGGCACCGAGCTCAACGCCCGCACGATATTTGCCGCTGCCGGGCTGAAATACGAAGACCTCGGGCGGATCGAATATCTGCCCTTCGCCGAATCGGTGGAGCTGATCAAGAACCGCCAGCTCGACGCCACGCTGCAGTCGGCTGGCCTTGGGGTCGCGTCGATCCGTGACCTCGCCACCTCAGTGCCGGTAAACATCGTTGCCGTGCCGGCGGAGGACGTCGCCAAGATCGGCTCGCCCTATCTTTCCGTGGTCATCCCCAAGGGCACCTACGAGGGCCAGACCGAGGATGTTGCGACCGCCGCCGTCGGCAATTTCCTGATCACCAGCGCCGATGTCTCCGACGAGACCGCCTATCAGATGACGAAACTGCTGTTCGAGCATCTCGACCAGCTCACCGCTGCCCACGCCGCCGCCAAGGCGATCGACCCGGCCAAGGCGCTCGACGGCATGCCGGTGCCGCTGCATCCAGGCGCCGAGAGGTATTACAAGGAAAAGGGATTGGTGAAGTAAGGAGCCATCCCTCCCCCTTGAGGAGAAGGTGAACAGCTGCCGAAGGCGAATGGACGGGTAGGGTCGGTTGAGGTCGCGCACTGCCGCACCGACCCCACCCGCCTCGCTTCGCTCGGCACCCTCCCCTCGAGGAGGGGACCGCCCCGCCAGGAACCCCGCTAATGACCGTAACCCCGACCGCTCTTTCCCCCACAGCGGAAGCTCCTGTCGAAGGATTGCCGCCTGGCTTCGGCGAAGGCATCGCCGGCAAGGCGGCTTTTTTTATCGCCATCGCCTTCTCCATCTTCCAAATCTACATCGCCGTCTATGGCAGCCTGCCGAGCCAGGTTATACGCGCCATGCATGTCGGCTTCCTGCTGCTGCTCGGCTTTGTCCTAATCGCCAATCTGCGCGCCAAAAGCGTCCCGGCGAAAGCAGTGTTCTGGACGCTCGGCCTGCTTGGTTTCGCCACCGGTCTGTACAATTGGGTGTTCTATGCCGACCTCATCCGCCGCTCCGGCTTTCTCACCACGCCTGACCTGATCGTCGGCGCGGTGCTGGTCGTGCTGGTCTTCGAGGCGGCGCGGCGGTTAATGGGGCTGCCGCTCGCCGTCATTGCCTTCATCTTTCTCGCCTACGCATTTGCCGGCAATCATCTGCCGCCGCCGTTCATCCATCGCGGCTATGATTTCGCCCAGCTCGTCGACACCTTCGCCTATGGCACCGAAGGCATCTACGGCACGCCGATCTATGTCTCGGCCGCCTACATCTTCATCTTCGTCGTTTTCGCCGCCTTTCTTGAGCGCGCCGGCATGATCGCGCTGTTCAACGATTTTGCGCTTGGCCTGGTCGGCTCATGGCGCGGCGGCCCGGCGCAAGTCTGCGTGCTGTCCTCGGCGCTGATGGGCACCATTTCCGGCTCCGGCGTCGCCAATGTGGTGGCCAGCGGCCAGTTCACCATCCCGCTGATGAAGCGCTTCGGTTTCCGCTCGGCTTTCGCCGGCGCCGTCGAGGCGACCTCGTCGATGGGCGGCCAGATCATGCCGCCGGTGATGGGAGCGGTTGCCTTTATCATGGCCGAGACCCTGAACATCCCCTATGCCGCGGTGGTCAAGGCGGCGATCATTCCGGCGCTGCTCTATTTCGGCGCCTGTTTCTGGCAGGTGCACCTGGAAGCCGGCAAGGCCGGCCTGCACGGCATGGCCAAGGCCGACCTGCCCAATCCGTGGGATGCGGTCAGACAACATTGGCCGCTGGTACTGCCTCTCGCAGCACTGATCTACCTGCTGTTTGCCGGCTACACACCGGTGTTCGCCGGCACCATGGGCCTGGCGTTGACCATTGTGCTTATCCTCGGCACGCCGCTGGCAGCATCGATCGGGCCGCTCGCCTTCCGCATCGTCTTCTGGCTGGCGCTCGGGCTTGCCGCGGCTTCCTTCATGAAATTCGGCGTCAACATCCTCAGCCTGGTCATCGCCGTGCTGGTCGCCGCCTGCCTCACCTTCAAGGGCGGGCGCGAGACGCTGCGCATATGCGTGGATTCCCTTGCCGAAGGAGCAAAGAACGCGCTGCCGGTCGGCATTGCCTGCGCCATTGTCGGCATCGTCATCGGCACGTTGACGCTTACCGGCATCGCCTCGACCTTCATCGGCTGGATCATCTCCATCGGCGAGAACAATCTGTTCCTGTCGCTGTTGCTGACCATGCTCACCTGCCTGGTGCTCGGCATGGGTATCCCGACCATCCCTAACTACATCATCACCTCGTCGTTGGCCGGGCCGGCATTGCTCTCGCTCGGCGTGCCGCTGGTGGTCAGCCACATGTTCGTCTTCTATTTCGGCATCATGGCCGACCTCACTCCGCCGGTGGCGCTGGCCGCCTTCGCCGCCGCGCCAATGGCCAAGGAGAGCGGCCTCAAGATCGGCATCCAGGCCACCAAGCTTGCCGTCGCCGGCTTCGTCGTGCCGTTCATGGCGGTCTACACCCCGGCGCTGATGTTGCAGGACCCCGGCCCGATCGCCGCCCAGTTCGGCTATCCCGTCGAGGTCGTCTATATCGTTGCCAAGGCCTGCATGGGCATCGTCCTGTGGGGCGCCGCGGCTGTCGGGTTCCTCGCCCGGCGCATGGCCTGGTGGGAACGTCTCGTCGCCTTCGCCGCCGGCGTGCTGCTGGTTGCCGCGCTGCCGCTCACCGACGAGGCGGGCTGGGCGCTGTCCCTTGCCTGGATCGGCTGGCACTGCTGGCGCGCGCGGCAGGCTTCGCTGGCTAATTCAGCATGAGCCTCTGCATCGTCGCGGCCGGCAAGACGGTGACGCTCGCGGTCGCTGCCTTCACGCTCTCCTGGGTGCATTCGGTGGAGAAGACCCAGTGGCAGGAAGACTGGAAGGTGCTGCCGTCCGGCCTGCAGCTGGTCGAGGCCCGCATCAAGGGATCGGGCGCCGGGATGGAGCCGCCGCAAGGCTCGGTGCTGAGAAACGGCTGGTGGGTCTATGCGCCCAAGGTCGGGCCACAGCGGCGCCTCGCGCTCGCCGCCTCGGGCGCCACGGGTCAGGGCTGGACGCTGTGCACGGCGCAGGACTGTCGCGAACTGGCCAAGCTGGCAGGCGGCACGATCTCGCTGGAGCCGTGCGGGCCGGAGGGCTCCAGCCAGCCGCGGTAGCGGGCGATCATGCCGGCAAGCGGATGCGAGATCTCGACATGGAAGCGGAAGCGGCCATTTCACCGTTTCGTAGGAAGTCGAGCGTGGACCGAGCCACATCGGAAGCGGCAGGCCAAAAAAACTCCAGCGGCGCAAGACCAGCGCCAGCCGGCCGTCTTCGGCAACCAGCGCCATCGCGAAGGTCAGCGGGCCGAAGCGTTCGCACAGCAAGCGCTGCGATCGACCCCGGCCTGCGGACTGTAGGCTCGAAAAACTGTGCTTGCCGAATGTCCGGGTCCAGGTCTCGCCGTCCTTGTCGGTGTCGAAGCGGACATGAACCGGGATGTCCTCGCTTGCCCCGGGGAAGCCGACCGTCCAGGCCATTAGCCGGCCAAGAACATTGCGCCCGCGTTCGACGCGCGCGCGGCCTGCGGCCGTGATCGTACGGTCATGCATTGACCGAATTGCCTCGGGAAGGCCTTGCCAGGCGGCACCGAGCAGCTCGGCATAAAGCGGCTTGTCCTCGTCCGCCGCCCCGTTCCTGAAGCCGGTGTAGATTGTCCGCCCGGCGAACAGGGCTTCATAATCCCGGAGCTCCAAATCGCGCACCCCCGCCCGTGCGCCCGGCGCGGGCTGATGTCCGGCCAGCGCTTTGCGGGCCAGTGCTTCGACCGCCATCGACGGGATCAGCGGCCCGTCATTGCCCTCGGCCAAGAGATGCCACGAGCGCTTGACGATGGCGCCCGCCCGGTCCGATCCCTCCACCTCGACGAACATGCCGCCGCGATGCTCGCCCCAGCGCAGCCGGTTCGTTGCCTGATGCATCAGCGGCGCCAGTGGCGAAAGCGAACCGATCAATCCGGCGCGCACCAGCCAGGCGAGGCCGATCAGGGCGCGGTGCAGCACCTCGGGTACCGGCCCGGCTCCCATCCAGATGGTCCTCGCCTCCGGCCAAAGCGCGGCCAAGGCGCGCAGGTCCGGAACGTCGACCAGAGAAAACAGCGCGTTTCGAAGCGGCAGCCGGCCCGGCGGCGCGATAGTGTAGCGCAGCTGCTCGGTAAACGGACGGCCTTGTTCGGGACGGCCATTGCGAACAAGCCGCACCGGCCGACCGGCATAACCGGCGATAGCCCGGATGACGTTCGCGCCGACGCCGGCAAAGGGCGAAGGCGCGATGCCGCCGCGAATGCCGTCGACCCGCGTCAGGTCCGAAGACAGGCGACGCACCACCGCCGCCGTCAGCACCGGAAAGCTCGAGACGCCGGACAGCACGAAGACGCCGGCGTTTCGCGCCGCCTCGCCCGGCGACAAAGAGGATCAGATGCGGCTCGCCCTCCAAAAGCTCGACGGTGCGACCGCCAAAGGTGCCATAGCCGCCGACGACAAGAACCTTCATCCGCAGTTCCCCCAAAATGCCCCGCCCGCTCCCGGCCACGGCAACGAACCTAGCAGATCAATCTTGCCCTCACCTCGGCGGAAGGGATTTCGCAATTGTCCTTCTTGCCGAACAGGGCGTAGCGGTTCTTTGCGATGCGGTCGTAGAGCCAGTCGCGAAGCGGGCGCGGCAACAGCAGCAGGATCCGCGCCGCCCGCCACGGCCAGCCGAGTTCGGCCATGACGGCAACGAAACTGTCCAGGCGGGTGAAAGCCACGCCATCGACGATGACGAGATTGGTCTCGTAGCGATCCGTCCGCAGCCCGTATTTCTTGAACAGCATCTCGCCGAAGGGCGACTGCGCCGTTACGAAATGGAAGCGGCCCTTGCGGTCGAGCTTCACCACCATGCGCACAAAGCCCGAGCACAACACGCAAATACCGTCGAACACGATCAACGGGCGACTTGATTCGAATTCTGGCGGCTCAGGAGAATGGTTCGGCTTGACGATCACGTGACGCCCGGCAGCTGGTGTCAGGCGACACTAGGCCTGCCGGCGGCTGGATCAAAGCCCGGAATGCTAGAGGCTTGGCGTTGTCGCACGCCGTCTGCCGGTCAGCGCAGGGCGCTCGGCGCGATAGGTCGTTGACCGATTGTCGGCGTCGGGCCGGCAGATACGGCTGTCGTGACGGCTCTCCATGCTCATCATCAGCGCACGCTGATCCCAAGCGTGTTGCCACGGCGCGCGCAGGCGGGGCCTGGGCCGCGCATATAATAGCGCTCAGGCCGATAGGTCGGCGCGACGAATTCGCGGATGGCGGCGGCATAGCCGGCGATTTGATTCCAGAAGCTCATTTTACTCGGTCCCTGTCCCGTTTCGGATGTCCCTTCCGAATTGCGGGGATCATAGCGTCCAGGCGTGAATAGTCGGTGAACGCGATGTTAATCTCTGGTCGAAAATGCCTTTGTTCATGGCTGGAATGCGGCTGATTCGCGGTGTTTCCATGCAGTCCGTCGGCATTTCGTCCAGTGTGACTTTTGCATCACATATGTTTCGCCTGAATGTCGCAGAGGCGCGGTTTTGTTTCAGGTTTTGCCGGACCGCGAAATTTCCGTGCACGCGGCCGGAAAACCAGGAACCGGCCCGTCAGCCGCACGTTGATTTCCCAGTGCCGGGACGAACCGGCTTCGCAGACTGTGGTGCTCGGGTGGGCCGCAGCCAAAAAATCCGAAACTGCAAGAGCAATGGAAAGGCAAAGGCCATGGGTTTCTTTTCGAAGGATATCAAAACCCTCGACGACCTCTTCGTGCACACGCTGCGCGACATCTATTACGCTGAAAAACAGATCGAGAAATCGCTGCCGAAGATGATCGACAAGGCGAGTGATCCGCAGCTGAAAGCGGGCTTTGAGAAACATCTCGCTCAGACCAAGGGTCATATCCAGCGTGTCGAGCAGGTGTTCGAACTGCACGGCGTGAAGGCCAAGCAGGTCGACTGCCCGGCCATCGACGGCATTCTCGAAGAAGCCGACGACGTCAGCGGCGACATCGCCGACAAGGAGGTCCTCGACGCTGCGCTGATCGCCTCCGCCCAGGCGGTCGAGCATTATGAGATGACCCGTTACGGCACCCTGATTGCTTGGGCCAAGCAACTGGGCCGCAGCGACTGCGCCAATGTGTTGGCCAACAACCTCAAGGAGGAGCAGGCAACCGACCGCAAGCTTACCGAAATAGCGGAAAGCAAGGTCAACCTGCAAGCCGTCGAGTAGGGCAGTGAGCGAGAACAAGGCAAGGCTGGGTTGAAAGCTCGGACTTGCCTTTTGCGCCGCCGGAACCGGAACGGACTTTGCCCGTTCTCGGTTGAACATTGTCGCGCAGGGAGTTTGTCATGGCGCCGCGCCCGGCCTGGAGAGGGTATCTCAAGCTTTCGCTGGTCACTTGCGCCGTCGAACTGACCAATGTCGTCACCCAGGCCGAGAAAGTCTCGTTCCGCGTGCTCAACCGCAAGACCGGCAATACCGTCAAGCGCGTCTATGTCGATTCGGCAAGCGGCAAGCCGCTCGATGAAGGCGACGAGATCAAGGGCTACGAGATCGGCGACGGCGACTTCGTCCAAATCGAGGAGGAGGAGATCGAAGCCGTGCAGATCGAATCCTCGCATACGATGAGCCTCGATGGTTTCATCGAAAAATCCTCGATCCAGCAGATCTATCTCGATGCGCCCTACTATGTGACGCCTGCGGACGAGGTCTCGGAAGAGGCCTTCGCCGTCATCCGCGACGCCATGGCCGCCAAGAAGACGGCGGGGCTAGCCCGCATCGTGCTCTATCGCCGCGAACGTCCGGTGGTCATTGAGCCGTTGGGCAAGGGTCTGCTGCTGACGACCCTGCGCTATGGCGATACGGTTCGCAGGCCCGAGATGGTGTTCGGCGACATCAAGCCGGTGAAGACCGACGCCGAGATGATCAGGCTGGCCGAACACATCGTCGATGAGAAACAGGCGAAGTTCGATCCTTCCGAATTCGAGGACAAATACGAAAACGCCCTGATCGAGCTGGTCCGCGCCAAGAAGGCCGGCAAGAAGGCACCGAAGACCAAGGCGGAACCACGGCCCTCCAACGTCGTCAACCTCTTCGATGCGCTGAAGAAGAGCCTTTCGTCGGAAGCCGGTGCGCCGGCAAAGACCGAACGCCCGGCAAAAGGCGCCAAGTCCAAAGCCGCCCGGCGCAAATCTGCTTAGGATCCGCCCATGGCCAGCCTCGAGCAGTATCACGCCAAGCGCAATTTCAAGAAGACGGCCGAACCAGCCGGCAAGGTTTCGCACGGCAAGAAAGCCGTGCCGGGTGGCATCTTCGTCATCCACAAGCATGCCGCCACCAGGCTTCACTACGACCTTCGTCTCGAGCACGGCGGCGTGCTGTGGAGCTGGGCGGTGACGCGAGGCCCGAGCCTCGACCCGCACGAAAAGCGGCTCGCCGTGCATGTCGAGGACCACCCGATCGACTATGCGCCGTTTGAAGGCACCATCCCGAAGGACCAATATGGCGGCGGCTCGGTCATTGTCTGGGATGAGGGAACTTGGGTCCCCGATGGCGACCCGGCAAAGGCGATGAAGAAAGGCCATATCAGTTTCGAACTGCATGGCCACAAATTGCATGGCGCATGGCATCTGGTGCGGCTGAAGCCGCGTCCGGGCGAAAAGCGTGACAACTGGTTGCTGATCAAATCCGACGATGCCGCCGCGCGTCCGGGCGAGGACATTTTGCAGGAGGCGCCGCAATCGGTGAAATCCGGCCTGACCATCGAGGAGGTCGGCGAAGGCAAGACCGCCGACGGCAAGAAGCCAAGGGTCTGGCAGTCCGACAGGCCGGCTACCGGCAAGAAGGCAGTCGCGGCAAGGCGGCTCGAATTCATCGAACCGGCGCTCGCAACGCTGGAGCGGGACGCGCCGCCCGGCAAGGACTGGCTGCATGAGGTGAAGTTCGACGGCTATCGCATGCAGTCGCAGCTTACCGGCACCGAGGTGCGGCTTTTGACACGCGCCGGCCTCGACTGGACCGACAAATTCGGTGGCGCAATTGTCGCGGCACTTGGCGGCCTGAAATGCACCGATGCGATCATCGACGGCGAAATCGTCGTGCTGGCGGATAACGGCGTCTCGTCATTCTCGCTGCTGCAGCAAGATCTGTCGGCGGGCCGCACGGATCGTTTCATCTACTACGTTTTCGACCTGTTGCGTCTCAACGGTGAGGATATCCGTTCCGAGCCGCTGGTCGAGCGCAAGGAAAGGCTGCGCACTTTGCTCGCCGGACAGGCCGAGGATCAGGCCGTGCGCTTCAGCGACCACTTTGCCGAGCCCGGCAAGATCATGCTGGAGCATGCTTGCCGGCTGGGGCTCGAAGGCGTCGTCTCCAAGCGCGCCGATGCGCCCTACCGCAGCGGCCGTGTCCCGTCCTGGGTGAAGTCGAAATGTACGGCGCGCCAGGAATTCGTCATCGGCGGCTACATGCCGTCGGACAAGACCGGGCGGGGCCTGCGCTCGCTGCTGGTCGGCTATCACGAGGGCGGCAAGCTGCGCTATGCCGGCCGCGTCGGCACCGGCTTCACGGCCAAAAGCACCAACGAGCTGAAGAAGAGGCTTGATGCGCTGAAGACGACAACCTCGCCCTTCGACAGGGCGGTGCCAAGGGGCAAGGGGCTGGTCTGGGTCAAGCCCGAACTTGTCGGCGAAGTGGAGTTTCGCAGTTGGACGTCGGACCGTATAATACGCCACGCGTCGTTCCAGGGATTGCGCGAGGACAAGCCGGCGGAGGAAGTCGTGCAGGAGAAACCGAAAGCACGCTCAGCCACGGCCGAGCCGAGGCCAAAGCCCGCCGAACCCGCCGGCGCGGCGAAAACCTCGGTTACACTGTCCCGCCCCGACAAGCTTCTGTGGCCCGAGGAGAACGTATCGAAGCAGGATCTGGTTGATCACTACGCGCTGGTCTGGCCGCGCATGAAGCAATTCGTCATCAACCGGCCGCTCAGCCTCGTGCGGGCGCCGGACGGCGTTGGCGGCCAACGGTTCTTCCAAAAACATGCCTCGGCCGGCATGCACGACAAGATCGCAGTGATGAAGGATCCCACCGACGGCGAGGAGATATTGTTCATCCGCGATTTCGACGGTGTCGTGGCCCTGGTGCAGCTCGGCGTCGTCGAGATCCACATCTGGGGCTCGACCACGGACGAACTGGAAAAACCCGACCAGATCATCTTCGATCTCGATCCCGACGAGGGTGTCGACGTGAAGGCAGTGCGTGCCGCGGCGCTCGATATCCGCAGCCGGCTCGACGAACTGTCCCTGCCTAATTTCGTCAAGACCTCGGGCGGCAAGGGCTATCATGTCCTCGTCCCGCTGAAGCCGTCGGCGGACTGGGACGAGGTCAAAGGCTTCGCCCATGAGTTCGCCCGAGCGCTCGAGCAAGCCGCACCCGACCGCTACACGGCGACGCTGTCGAAGAAGGCGCGCACGGGCAAGATTTTCGTCGATTATCTGCGCAACGGCCGCGGCGCCACCACGGTTGCGCCTTATTCGTCGCGCGCCAAAAAAGGCGCCACGATATCGATGCCAGTGACCTGGGCGGAAATCGAGGCCGGATTGCCGCCGAACGCCTTTCCGATCGGCGACAAGACGACGCTGAAGCGGCTCGGGCAAGCCGATCCCTGGGCGGATTTTTTCAAGCAGGCCAAGCCGCTCAAGCGCGGCTAATGCATGTCGCGCAAAAATGTGCAGCGGTTTGCGACAACGACATGCTTCAAAACAAAAAGTTACAGCGGTTCGGCGTTTCCGTGAAACGACGAACCGTTCTAGCGCATTGAAGCGAGCCGTCAGGCGAGAAACGTCGTCTCGAAGGCCTGCTTGCCTACCGGTGAAAAGATCACGGCACGGCTGTCCTTCTCGCGCCGTGCCCATTTCTCGGCGAGGATCTTGTCGAGAATGGCGGCGCCCAGCGTGCCGGCGAGGTGCGAGCGCCTCACGCTCCAGTCGAGGCAGGCGCGGCACACCGGTCGCCGCGCTTTGGTATGGATGTCGATGCCGATCGCGGCGAAATGCGAGGTGGCCGACGGCCCAAGCTGAATCTCCTCATCATCGCGCAGGAGCACTTGTCGAGCGACGAGACGGTCCAGCATCGCCACCGCCTGCTCGCCGGCGAGGTGGTCGTAGCAGACCCGCGCCACGCGCATGGCCGCGTCGCGAGGGCCGGGTCGCACCCTCTGCGGCCCGACCGCGGCGGCAACGCCGGTGATAGCTTCGATCATTCCTGCCACCTGCGGGCAGGCGAGGCCATAATAGCGGTGCCGCCCCTGGCTCGCCAGTGTCAGCAGCCCGCCTTCCATCAGCTTCGACAGATGCGAGCTCGCTGTCGGAAGCGACACCCCGGCTTCGAGTGCCAGTTCGCTCGCCGTCAGTGCAGTGCCGCCCATCAGTGCGGACAGCATGTTTGCCCGCGCCGGATCGCCCACCAGGCTGGCTGTGCGGGCTATGTCAGGTCCTTCGCGCATAGTTCGTTCCTCATCGAAGCATCCTCGTCAGATAAAGCATTAGTCTCGATGCAAATCAAGGAGACAACGATGCCTGCAAGGACCATTCTCAGCGCCGCGCCTGCTCGCCGGCCGTTCCCGTTCATTGTCTTGCGCCGCTTGCGGCTGCGGCTCCTGAAGCGGTGGTACGACCGTCATTTGCAGCGTCTCGACCTCGCCGAGATCGACGATCATCTGCTGCGTGACCTTGGCCTGACACCTGAAGACGTCCGCCGCGAATGCGCGAAATCGTTCTGGCAGGCATGATCAGCGAGGGATTTGCCTAGCATATCGATCTTCGGAACGTTTCGATCCGGCTCGAACTGTGACCGCAAGAAAACATCCACCGCCAAGGAGGCGAAAATGACCATCACCTGCTTCATCCGCTACGAGATCGATCCGTTCGGCAAGGCGGCGTTCGAGGAATATGCACGCAATTGGGGGCAGGCGATCCCGCGCTGCGGCGCCGATCTGATCGGCTATTTCGCGCCGCGCGAAGGCTCGGCCACCACGGCTTATGCCGCCTACAACATCGACAGTCTTGCGGCCTACGAAGCCTACCGCGCCCGGCTCGCCGCCGATCCCGCCGGCAAGGCGAACTACGAGTTCGCCCGACGGGAAAAATTCATTCTGAAGGAGGACCGCATCTTCCTCAAGCTGGCCTCCGGGCCGCATGCTCCTTTGGTGAAGCCATGATCGCCGTCATCTTCGAGGTCGAGTCGGCGGCGGGCAAGCGCGATGCCTATCTCGGCATCGCCGCCGACCTGCGCCCACTGCTCGACGGCATCGACGGTTTCCTGTCGATCGAGCGCTTCCAGAGCCTTGCCGATCCGAACCGCATCCTGTCGCTGTCCTTCTGGCGCGACGAGGACGCGGTGAAGACCTGGCGCAACACGCAGGAACATCGGCAGGCGCAGAAGGCCGGGCGCGGCGGTATCTTTGCGGACTATCGTTTGCGCATCGCCCATGTCGTGCGCGATTACGGCCTGACCGAACGCGCCGAGGCGCCTCAGGACAGCCAGGCGGTAAATGGTTAAGGACTGTTAGGCATTCCCGATCAGCACCCCTGCCGCAAACACCAGCGCGCCACCCAGCACCACCTGGAAGGCGGCGCGCCAGAATGGCGTCTGCATGTAGCGGTTCTGCACGAAGGCGATCGCCCACAGCTCGAAGAAAACCACCACGGCGGCGACAATGGTCGCCGTCCAAAAAAGCGGGATTAGATAGGGCAGCGCATGGCCGAGCCCGCCCAGCGTCGTCATGACGCCGACGGTCAGCCCGCGTTTTGCCGGCGAGCCGCGGCCCGATAATTTGCCGTCGTCGGAAGCCACCTCGGTGAAACCCATCGAGATGCCAGCGCCGATCGAGGCGGCAAGCCCGACCAGAAAGGTCTGGAACGTATCATGCGTGGCAAAGGCGGCGGCAAAGATCGGCGCCAGCGTCGACACCGAGCCATCCATCAGCCCGGCCAGCCCCGGTTGGACATAGGTCAGGATGAACTGGCGCTGCTCGGCTGCCGTTTCTTCGTCCTTGACCGCGCCCGGCACATGCTTTTGCTCCAGCCGCTGCGCCAGTGTCTCGTGGCCCTGTTCTGCGATCGCCAGGTCGTCGAGCAGCTTTCGCGTCGACGCATCGCCTGTGCGTTTGGCCGCCTCGATATAGAACAGGTAGGCCTGCCGCTCCATGGCCTCGGCTTGGCTGCGCACATGATCGATGCCGAGCGGCCTCACCAGCCAGTCCGGCTTGCGTTCGTAATAGCCCTTCACATGTTCGCGCCGGATCAGCGGTATGCGCTCGCCGAAACGCTTGCGGTAAAGCTCGATCAGCGAATCGCGATGGCCGTCCTCCTCCTCCGCCATCTCCTCGAACACCTTGGCCGATTGCGGAAAGCTCTCCGCCAGCCCGTCGGCATAGGCGCGATAGATGCGCCCGTCATCCTCCTCGGAGGAGATGGCGAGCGCCAGGATCTCCTGTTCCGAGAGCGATTCAAAGGGACGGCGGCCGAAGCCGAAAACGCGGGAAAGCATGAGAAATTCACCCTAGTTTAGAATAGTTCTAAACTATGACCTCGCACGTCGCCGGTCAATCGTGTGCGCTCCACTCATGCTCAAAAGGTACAGGCTTCAAAATCCCGAACACATCGCCGTTGCTATCGGCAAACGTTCACTTATATAACCGAATCTCAACTAAGAGAAAGGAACGCCGCAGATGCCGGAAAAACAGCAGCTGTTTGATCCCAAACCGGTTCTCGACCTTATCGCTAATATTGAGGCGGATCTGCAGCGCCTGAAAGGCCTGGTCGAGCAGCAGGTCGAAAAATTTGATCCCGCCAATCCGCACAACAAGGCTCCCGACGGCAAGTTGACCGAGGAGGGCGTCGAGTGCTGCTATCGGCTGTTCGACGAGGGCAAGTCGCGCTATTCGGTTGCCCAGCAGATGAAGATCTCCTTCGCCGCCGCCACCCACCGCTTCAACACGTGGCGCAAGATGGGCGGCCCCAAACGGCAAAAGACGCTGTTGGGGTGAGGAGCGGCAGGCTATGCCGGTCAATCGACAACGATTTGTCGACTGAAGCGGCGAACGCATGGCAGAGGGCCGAGGAGGCGGTGGGGACAGTCACGCCCCACTCTCCTGCCTCCAAGGACGAATTGTAACGGTCACATTTTTTCATTGGTGCGCCGCCTCCCTTTCCGTGCAGCATAGGCGGTCTCATCTCTTGTAGGACCTAGCCATGACCACCCCTCCCGGCATCGCCGATATTCACAGCGCAGCAGCGCGATTGTCCGGACGGATCGTCGAAACGCCGCTGATCGAATCGCCGGAGTTGAACAATCGCTTCGGCGCCAGGATCCTGTTCAAGCCGGAGACGTTGCAGCGCACCGGCTCGTTCAAGTTCCGCGGTGCATACAACAAGCTCTCCTCGCTCTCGGCGGAAGAACGCGCCCGCGGCGTCGTCGCCTTCTCGTCGGGTAATCACGCGCAAGGCGTTGCCGCCGCGGCGGGGATGTTCGGCGTCAAGGCCGTAATCGCCATGCCTGCCGACGCGCCGGCGATGAAGGTCGGCAATGTCAGGAAGATGGGCGCCGAAGTGATCACCTTCGACCGGGTCCGCGACGATCGCACTGCCGTCGTCCGTTCTTACGTGGAAAAGGGCATGGTCCTGGTGCCGCCTTACGACGATCCGGCCATCATCGCCGGCCAGGGCACGGTCGGCCTCGAATTGATGCGCCAAGCAAGAGCGCTTGGCGTCAGCCTCGATGCGGTAGTGGTTCCCTGCGGCGGCGGCGGCTTGAGCAGCGGCATTTCGATCGCGGTCAAGGACGCCTCGCCGGGCACCGCCGTCTGGGCCGTGGAACCCGAGCATTTCGACGACACACGCCGCTCGCTGATCAAAGGCGCCAGGGTGTCGAACGCGCCCGGCCACACCTCGATCTGCGATGCCCTTCTCGTCGCCGAGCCGGGCGCCATCACTTTCGAGATTAACCGAAAGAATCTCGCCGGCGCCATCGCCGTTTCCGACAAGGCGGTGGCACAGGCGATGCGCGATGCGATGGCTTGCTTGAAGCTGGTCGTCGAACCTGGCGGTTGCGTCGGCTTGTCCGCGCTGTCGTCAGGCGAGATCGACCTTGCCGGGAAATCCATTGCCGTGGTGCTCTCCGGCGGCAATGTCGATCTCAGCACCTATGCCGAGATCATTGCTGCCGGCTAGGATAGCAACCAGTTCCAGCTCATGTGCCGATTCGAGGTGCTCAAGCGTCCGTTGCACCCGGTCGAACCGGTACCCTTCAAAGACTGAGATCAATGAAACTGTTCTTCAGCCGCAATCCCAATCCTCGCCTCGCGGTCGCGGTGGCACGGTATCTCAACGCCAAGGTCGAGTTTGAATTCGCCTCTCCCTTCGCTCCGGGCCAGGCCGAGCGATTTCGGCCGCTCAATCCAAATCTTTCATTGCCCATCCTTATAGGTTCGGGAAAAAGCCTCTGGGAGGCCGACGCCATAGCCTGTCGGCTTTCGCACGATATGCATTCGGATTTCTGGCGCGCTGGCGACGACGAGCCCGAGATGATCCGATGGCTGAGTTGGGGGAAAGAGAACTTCGCAAGAGCCTGCGATGTCGTGCATTTCGAACGCGGGACCAAACAGCGCTATGGGCTCGGCCCGATAGATCAGGCGCGGGTTGAGGAGGGCCTTAGCGACTTCCGGACGGCCGCTGCCATACTTGATGCCGAGCTTTCCCAGCGAGAATGGCTGGTCGGCGCTTCGGTTTCCTATACCGACTTTCGAATGGCGACGTTTCTGCCCTTCAACGATCTCGCCCGATTGCCGCTCGATGACTATCCCTCTGTCAGTCGCTGGTATCTTCAACTCGAAGAAATCGACGCCTGGCGCGATCCCTTCGAAGGGCTCAATGCGCCTGAATTGACACCGGTCCCGGGCCAGGCCAAGTCCGTGTGAATCTCGATCATTTGCACAAGCGGATCGAGTTCGACCCTAATCCAGCGTCCGGCGGAACCGCACCAGCGCAATACCGGCGAACAGCGCCACGAACACCACCAGCCAGCCGATTTCCGTTGCCACCGCCGGCAGTTCGGCGCCCTTCAGCATCACCGCGCGGATGATGCGCAGGAAGTGCGTCAGCGGCAGCACCTCGCCAAAGACCTGCGCCCAGTCCGGCATGCCGCGATAGGGGAACATGAAGCCGGACAGCATGATCGACGGCAAGAAGAAGAAGAAAGTGAGCTGCAGGGCCTGCATTTGCGTGCGGGCGATCGTCGAGATCGTGTAGCCGAGCAGCACCAGCGCCAAGACGAAGATAAGGACCGCCGTCAACAGCAGCGACATCGATCCGGTGAAGGGGATGGCAAACAGAAGCTTCGAGGCTGCCAGCACCACCAGCACCTGCACGGCGCCGACCGCCAGATAGGGCAGCACCTTGCCCAGCATGATCTCGAGCGGGCTTGACGGCATCGCCAGAAGGTTCTCCATCGTGCCGCGCTCGGTCTCGCGCGTCAGCGCGATCGAGGTCATCATCACCATCGTCATCTGCAGGATGACGCCGAGCAGGCCGGGCACGATGTTGTATTGCGAGACGGCTTCCGGATTGTAGCGCCGGTGCACCACCACCTGGAGCTGGCCCCGGGCAGCCTCGGCCGCCGTTTCCTGCATGCCGCGTGCCCTGAGCAGCGCCTGGTTGGCGACGGTGCCGAGCGTCGAGATGGCGCCGCTGGCGACGGCCGGATCGGTCGCATCCGCCTCGATCAGAATCTGCGGGCTGTCGCCGCGCTCGACCCGCCGGGCAAAATCGGCGGGAATGGTGACGACGAAGGCGACGTCGCCGCGCGCCATCAGGAATTCGGCTTCGGCGGCACTTTGCGCGACGTGGTCGAAGCGGTAATAGCCGGTGGTCTGCAGCGCCGAAACCATGGCTCGTGTGTAAGGATCGCTGCTCATCGCCACCAGCGCTGCCGGCAGGCTCTTCGGATCGTTGTTGATGGCATAGCCGAACAGCACCAGCTGCATCAACGGCACGCCGAGCATCATGGCGAAGGTGATGCGGTCGCGCCGCATCTGGATGAACTCCTTGATCAGCAGCGCGCCTAGCCTGGCGAACGAAAAGATGCTGTTTATCCCATTTTTCATCCCATGTTGTCCTTCGAACCGGACATGAACTGGATGAACACATCCTCCAGGCTGGTCTCGCCGGGCGTCACCGTAACGCCCTCGTGCTCTTTCTCGACATCGGCGAGCGCTGCCTGAAGTGCCGTCCTGTCGGAGCCGACGACATGCAGCGTCGCGCCGAACGGCGCCACCTGGTCGACGCCGGGGCGGCCATGAAGTGCGGCAGCGACCTGATCGAGCCGCGGCCCTTGCAGGACGAAGGTGGTCAGCCCGGCATTCCTCACCACGTCCTCGACCGTGCCGGTGGCCAGCATCTTGCCGTAGGAGATGTAGCTGATGCGATGGCAGCGCTCGGCCTCATCCATGTAATGGGTGGAGACCAGCACGGTCAGGCCGCCGCTCGCCAGCCGGTGGATCTCGTCCCAGAATTCGCGTCGCGCTTTCGGGTCGACGCCCGCCGTCGGTTCATCGAGCAGCAGCAGTTTCGGCTTGTGCATGATGCAGGCGGCCAGCGCCAGCCGCTGCTTCCAGCCGCCGGACAGGGTACCGGCCAACTGGTTCCTGCGCGATGTCAGGCCGAGCTCCTCAAGCGTCTTAGCCACGTGCTCGTCGAGCGGCTTCAGCCGGTACAGCCGAGCCACGAATTCGAGATTCTCGCCGATCGTCAGATCTTCGTAGAACGAGAATCTCTGCGTCATGTAGCCGACTTCGCGTTTGATCCGCAGGCTGTCGGTGCGGATGTCGAAGCCCAGAACCGTGCCTTCGCCCTCATCCGGCGTCAGCAAGCCGCACATGATGCGGATGGTCGTCGTCTTGCCCGAGCCGTTCGGCCCGAGGAAGCCGACGATCTCGCCCTCGGCCACAGCCATAGTCACATGATCGACGACGGTCTTGTCGCCAAAGCGTTTGACCAGGCCGTGCACGTCGATGACGTTCATTTTCCGATGTCCGCCAGATCGACGTCGACGATCTGCCCGGGCTGCAAGGCGCTGGCGTCGCCCTCCGGCCGCGCTTCGACCAGATAGACCAGCTTTTGCCGGGTCTCGAGCGAGTAGATCACCGGCGGCGTGAATTCCGGATCGGGCGACACATAGCTGACGCGTGCCTTCACGCCCGACCCGCAGCCGTCGCAATGGACGTTGAGCAGCGTGCCGACGTCGACCGAGGAGAACGCGCTTTCCGGCACATAGACGCTGAGCTTCACCGCGCCGTCCGGCAGTATCGAGATAACCGGTGCCGTCGGCCCGGCCGTATCGCCGGGATTGCGGATCACGTCGTTGACCCGGCCGGGCGAAGGCGCCGTCAGCACGCGCTTCGACAGCCGCCATTGTGCTTGCTCCAGCGCCGATTGCGCCTGCCTGACCTGATTGTCGGCGGCCTTGATAGTCTCGGGCCGTGCCGGCAGGCCGCCGACCGCGAGATTGGCCTCCGCCTGGCCGACCTGCGCGTTGGCCGTCTCCAGCGTCGCGGAAGCCGTGTCGTAGTCGGCCTGTGTGCCGGTGCCGCGTTTGAACAGATCGCTGGCGCGGATGTAACGGCGTTTGGCGTCGGCGGCTTGCGCCTTGGCCATGTCGACCTGCGCCTTGAGCACCGCAATCTCTTCCGGCCGCTTGCCGACCTGTAGGTCGGCAAGTTGCGCCTGGGCCTGCGCAAGGGCCGCCTCGGCTTGTGCGATGGCGATCTTGGCGTCGGCGTTTTCCAGCGTCACCACCGGCGTGCCGGGCGCGACGCGGTCGCCGCGCTTGACCGCAATCGTCTCGACCTGCGCCACCTCGATCGGCGCGAGCAGGACGTAGTCGCCCTCGACGTAGCCGACGGCGAGCGGTGCTGCCGGCGCGCAGGCGCTGAAAAGCTGGGCGGCAAACGGCAAAGAACAGAGCAGGCTCATGATCCACGATCCTTCCGGACAGCCAAATCGCGCCGAGCTAAAATCGCGCTGAGATTGTCGGTTATTGTTGCCGCGATCTTGCCGGCCTCGTCGTCGCCGATCTCGCGCCAGCCCATCCGGCGCATAACTGCCTCGCGGCCGATGCGGAAATAGACGACCTGGCCGATCAGCGTAAATACGGTGAGTTTAGTGCGCTCGCTCTCGGCCGGCTCGCCCGTCGCCTGTTCCCAGATCAGGCAGAGTCGGTGATGCGCCGGTTCGAACACGCCATCATAGATACGGTCGAGCGCGGCGGTTGGATGCGACAGCTCACGCAGGACGAACTGTACAATCTCGCCGGCTTCCGGCCTTGCCGCGATGAAGGCGACCATCCGCTCCAGTGCGACGGCCAAATGTGCCCGCGCGGCCTCGGTGTCCGCCAATGCCGCGGCCGGCGCTTGCAGATTGCCGATCGCCTGGCCGGCAACGGTCTGGATGGTGTCGACGATGTAGTCGGCCGCGGCGTTGCGGAGCCCTTCCTTGCCGCCGAAATGATAGGCGATCGAGCCGATATTGGCCTTGGCCTCAGCCGCGATCTGGCGCGTTGACGTGCCGTCGAAACCCTGGCGTCCGAACAGCTTCAGCGCCGCGCGCACGAGTGCCGTCCGCGTCATATCCGCGGCGGTCTTGGGCGCCTCATGAGGAAGGCCGCTGGCGCTGGGCGATTTGATCATGGCCAACAATTTAATCAATCGAATGATTAAAGTCAAGTGCGGTCAAGCGGCTTGCCAACTCTGGCCGTGCGCGCTTTAGTGCCTGGCCATGGGCAAGGAAATCGAGCGTAAGTTCCTGGTCTCAGGTGACGAATGGCGGGCAATGGTCGAGGCGGACATTCATATCCGTCAATTCTACCTAGTCGCCGAACCCAGCCGCACGGTGCGTGTGCGCATCAGCAACGATGCGGCCGCCAAGCTGACGCTCAAGTTCGGCAGCCAGGCACGCGAGCGCGATGAATTCGAATATCCGGTACCTTTGGCGGAGGCGCAGGAGATGCAGGCCTTTGCCATCGGACATGTCATCGAGAAGACACGCCACCATGTTAGACACCGCGGCTATCGCTACGAAGTCGATGTCTTCGGCGGGACGCTTGCGGGGTTGGTGATCGCCGAGCTCGAGACGCCGGATGATGTACAGGACGAAATGCTGCCACATTGGCTCGGCCGTGAAGTCACCGGCGAGCCGAGATTTTACAACGCGTCGCTCGCCCTTGGGGGGATTCCGGAGATCGTCGCATGAGCTTTCGTATCGATCCGCGCATGTCGCTGACCGGAGAGGTCAGGCGCATCTTCGCCGAGGAGATCGGCAAGGCGCTTGTCCATCTGGACGCCGCGCGTGACAGGCCCGAACAGGGGCTGCACAAATGCCGCAAACGGCTGAAGAACGTCCGCGCCTTGCTGCGCCTTGTCCGTTCCGGAGACGAAACATTCTGCGTGACGGAGAATCAGTGCTACCGCCAGGTGGCGGCCCTGCTTGCCGGCCCGCGCGAGGCGACCGCACTGGTGGAAACAATCGACCGGCTGGCGGCAAGCTTTCCCGAGCAAAGTGCCGGCGATGGCCTCGGTGCCGTGCGTGACAGGCTCGTCGCGCGCCAGCATGAACTGCATGGCGGAGCAGGCCTCGATGCTGCGATAGGCGCGGCGATTTCCGCTTGCGAGAAAGGTGTCGCCCGGATCGACAAGCTCGCTCTGCCCGACCAGCCGGAGCAGGCTGCCGACGTGCTCGCCGAAGGCGCGCGCACCACTTTGCGCCGCGCCAGGAAAGCGCTGGACAAGGCGGCTTCGCGCGGCGAAGCCGATGACTTTCACGATCTGCGCAAGGCGGCCAAGACGCATGGCATGCACCTGTCGCTGCTCGGCAGGCTGTGGCCGACGCCGATCAAGACGCGGCGCAAGGCCGTCGACGAATTGGGCGAGCGGCTTGGCGAGCTCCACGATGTGTTCGTCATGCGCGCGCTTCTAGATGCCGAGGACCAACCGCTCGGCCCCCCTGAGGAGACG
This sequence comes from Mesorhizobium sp. M0633, assembly GCF_040320645.1. Classification (NCBI taxonomy): domain Bacteria; kingdom Pseudomonadati; phylum Pseudomonadota; class Alphaproteobacteria; order Hyphomicrobiales; family Phyllobacteriaceae; genus Mesorhizobium; species Mesorhizobium sp. M0633. The sequence goes on along the minus strand of NZ_JAMYQC010000014.1, from coordinate 22,668 downwards.
CGGTTGCTTGCCAAGCTGCTGAAGCGCTCGGAAAAGGGCCTGAAAAAGACCTGCCTCGCCGAGGCGGCCGAGCTTTTCGGCGACAGTCCGAAGCGCTCGACGAGGAAGCTCGCCCGCAAGGTGCGCGAAGATCTCACAGCGGCACCGCAGCACGAAGACGCCGGCGCGCCTGGCGTGGGCTGATCATGGTCTAATTTGCCGCCCTGTGGTAATCGCCGTCTGGCATGACCGAGCCCGGCGACACGCTTCTGACCGACTTGGCCGCTGGCTTGCAGGCCGGCTGCAGGAGGAATCGTCCGGCTACGAGCCTTACACGCCGTCGGATGCCGAAACGCTGCGCCGCACGCTTGAGCCCGGCGACATCCTGCTCATCGAAGGTAACCAGAAGATCTCGGCGGCGATCAAATACCTCACCCAGTCGACCTGGTCGCATGCCGCCTTCTATGTCGGCGATGCATTACCGGAGCCGGAGGACGGATCGGAGCGGCGGCGCCTGATCGAGGTCACGCTCGGCGATGGCTGCATCGCCGTGCCGCTATCGCGCTATCGCAGCTACAACACCCGCATCTGCCGTGCGAGTGGCCTGGCTCCGGATGACCGCGAAGCGGTCGTCGCCTTCATGATCGGCAGGCTCGGTCTCAGATACGATCTCAAGAACATATTCGACATGCTGCGCTACTTCTTGCCGACGCCGCCGGTGCCGGTGCGCTGGCGCCGCCGCATGCTGGCTTTCGGTTCCGGCGACCCGACGCGTGCCATCTGCTCGTCGCTGATTGCCGAGGCCTATGGCCTGATCCGCTACCCGATCCTGCCGGAGATTACGCGGGCGCCTGGCCGTGCCTCGGCCCAGTCGAGCTATTCGCGCAGGGAATCCTGCACATCCGCCATCACTCGCTCTACACTCCGCGCGATTTCGACCTGTCGCCCTATTTCCGTATTGTCAAGCCGACGCTGGAATACGGCTTCGACTACCGGCAGATGGTCTGGGATGACAAGGTGGCGAACAAGACCGCCGAATAGCCGCTCGATCTTGTGTTTGAGCAGGGGACCCTCTGAGAACCGGTTTGCTGCCGATACTCAGGGGTAAGAAGCTCAGTCAGACTGGCTGCCGCCAACAGCCCGGACTCGGTCGTTCTGCATTTAGACCTAGGCCGGCAGACGTCGTCCGTTTGCGGCAGCCGCAACTCGATCGTCCGTCCGTGCGCCTGCGTCGCGCGGATGCGGCCCGATCGGCATGATCACCGGGAACGGCGTTGCGCCGAACGCAAACGTCCATTTGTAGCCGACCAGTCCGTCTTCGGGCGTCGTGTGCTGGTCGTGATGAGCAAGCAATTTGGCGCGCTCCGCCAATTCCTCCGCCTCGCGCCTGACCATTTCCGCCGTTTCCGGCCGCATCCGCCTGGAGAAGCTGACGAACGTCGACTCGCGCTCAAGATGGGTGATGGCCCAGCCGATGAAATTCTTGTTGGTCGTCTCGAACAGCGGCCGCAATGGCCCGTCGAAATTCCACTGGATCGGCGCCTCGACCAGCAGCCTTGCCGACAGGCCGCGACCGAGCGCGACCAGGCCGAGTTCCTCGAGCTCGCGCAGATAGAGGAACATCGAAGCCTCGCTCAGCCCTTGTGAGCGCATGATGCCTTCGGGCGTGAATTTCTCGGAAAGCATGACAAAGACGAACAGCAGTGCCGGCTGCCCGGCGAGCTTGCGCTCGATCTCCGGCGCGATCTGGTTGGCGGGTCCTGGTCCTCTGTTCATAGAGCCGAGCACGTTCTCCAACTCTACGCCGGCGGCAGTGCAGATCTCCATCAGCCGGTCGAGCTTGCAGTTGCGCTCGTGGAAGATGCGCTTCACCGTCGGCTCGGAAACACCCATCCGCTCGGCAAGGACGCGATAGGTGATGCCCTTTGCCTTAAGCGTCCGCTTCAGCGCTTCGAAGATCAGGCCGTTCATGGGATGCACCTCTTTTGCACGATTTGGTATCAGCCTTCGGTACTAGTCCTGATAGATCTTCCCGAAAAGTATCGAAAGGCCTAGCTCTCCGCTAGTCCATTACAGGAGACTAGCCATGAAGAGCCTCTTCACCTCGATACTTCTCGCCCTGGTCGGCATCGCGGCCGCGCCGGCAGTTCAGGCCGCTGAACTCTGGCGCACCGGCGGCCTCGAGCAGCCTGAATCGGCGCTGTTCGACGCCGCCGGCCAGCGCGTTATCGTCTCGAACATCGTCGGTAATCCCGGCGAAGCCGACGGCAACGGCTATCTGTCGATCCTGTCGATGGACGGCAAGCTAGTCACGCAACACTGGACCGACGGCATGGACGCGCCCAAGGGCATGGCGATTGCCGGCGGCAAACTCTACGTCGCCGACATCACCCATGTGCGCGTCGTCGATCTCGCAAGCGGCAAGCTAACATCGACGATCGACGTGCCGAACGCGGTCTTCCTCAACGACGTGACCGCCGACGCGTCCGGCAAGATCTACGTCACGGATATGCTTGCCGATACGATCTATCGCATCGACGGCGACCGGCCCGAACTGTTCGTCAGGGATGCGGCGCTTGCTTCGCCGAATGGCATCTTCGCCGATGGCGGCCGGCTGATCGTCGCTTCCTGGGGCAAGGGCATCAAGCCCGACTTCAGCACCGCGGAGCCGGGCGGCCTGCTCTCGGTCGATCTTGCTACCAAGGCCGTTTCGCCACTGCCCGGCGCGGAAAAGTTTGCCAACCTCGATGGCGTCGTTGCCATCGGCGGCAGCATCTACGCCACCGCGTATATGACCGGCACGCTCTACCGCTACAAAGCCGGCGGCACGCCGCAAGCGGTTGCGACGTTCAAGCCGGGCAGCGCCGACATCGGCACCGACGGCAAGTCGACAATCTTCGTGCCGCTGATGAACGACGGCGAGATCGCGGCATTGGGCCTCGACTAAGCCAGCCATCGGCTCAGGCGGCGGGCGCGGCTTTCTTCAGCTGCGCCCGCGATCCGTGATCGAGGCGGCATAAGTCACCAGCGGCCGCTTGACGCCGTGGTTGATCAGCATGCGGCGTATCTGCGGCGAAGCGCCTGATATAATGAAGCGAACGCCGGCGCGGCTCGCCTTGTGGGCCGCACCCTCGATGACATTGGCCGCCGTTGATCGAAGAACGGCACCGCCGAACAGTCGAGGATGAAGTTCCTGCGCTGGCGCGGTCGGCGACGTCTTCCTGCACCAAGGATTGATGGTCTGCCTCCAAACATGCAGCACTCTTTGCCAGCCGATGCGCTGTCATGCTACAAACCTCGGCATCGTTTGGCGGGACATCCACTGCGATCCCGATTTCACAGGCACGACTTCAAAAGGATGAGCGGGTGAAGATATTCAAAGCGTTGGCGACCTCGACAGCCTTGCTGTCGATGGTTTTCCTGCTGGCAGGCTGCGGTCATGGCCTGATCAACAGGCTGATTTGAGTCAGGTGCCGTCGGCCCGCCCAAGCCATCGCTGCAGGAACCGTGCCGCAAGCCAGCACAGCATCGCCCAGGCAAAGCCGGCGCACCAGCCGGCCAATACGTCGGACGGCCAGTGGACGCCGAGATAGATGCGGCTGATGCCGACCACCACCGTCGTCAGCACCGCCAGCCCGAGTACATAGATCTTCGTTGTCCGCCCGGGCAAAAACCGCGCCGCCATGCTGCCCAGCGTCAAATATGTCACCGCCGACAGCATGGCGTGGCCGCTCGGAAACGAAAGCGATGCCACATCGGCGAGATGCGAGACCAGATCAGGGCGCGGCCGGTCGATGTCGAATTTCAGCACGCTTGACAGGAGCTGGCCGCCCGCTACCGCGACGAACATGAGAAGCGCCGCGCCTGGCCTGCGGATAAGGAGCAGGTAGACGATCATTGCTGCCGTGATCACCACCAGTACGCTGGCGCTGCCGAGGCTGGTGATGTCGCGCATCGCCCCTTCCAGCCACGCCGGTCCGATCGGATTGTCGGGCTGCCCGGCCTTGCGGAAGGCAAGCAGGATTTCGGTGTCGAAGGCATGCGGCGTGGTGGCCCGCGCCAGCTCCATCAGCTCCTCGAACCCCCACAGCCCGCCGGCAATGACCAGCCCGGCCAGCAGAACCGGGAACTCCAGCCAGTTGCGCAGTCTGCTTGCAATCTTCTTCATCGGCCCGATCGCAGTTACAGCCTTTGCAGATAGGGCCCGAGCGTGATCAGCGCCACAGCTGCGATGGCAAGCACGATGCCGGTTGCCTGTAAGGCATTGACGCGCTCGCCGAAGAAGACCAGCGCCACCACATTCACCGACACCAGCTGGATCACCGCCGACAGGCTGAACGACACCGACATGCCGAATTCACGGATCAGCCTCAGCATGATCAGATTGCCCAGCGAATAGAGCGCCAACGTCAGCACAATCTTGCCGAGGCTCGGCGCCAGCCCCCACTGTTTTGCGGCCATCGCCGCCAGCAGGAAGATCACCGTCGAAACGCAGAGCTGCCCAAGTCCCCAGAAACTCACTTTTGTTCCTCCCGATGCGGTCCCTACGCGCCTGCCGCAGCTCTTGTTTCCGAAGCGCCGGTCGCGGTCAAGCGGGGCCGATGTTGGATACGAAATCGCAGGTGGCAATTAGCCGGCATGTCATCAAACTGTGACCTGCCGGCGATACCGGACTGGCCAGGCAACACGCTCCAGCAATCCATCCAGCCAGAGGCAGGCCCTATGACCGAACATCGCACCCCTGACGCCCATTTCCGAACCAGCCTGCTCGAGGAAAACGACGGGCCAGGAGCCAATCCCACCGACAACCGCACCATGGGTGAGATCATCGCCGCGCGGTTCTCGCGCCGCGGCTTCCTCAAGAGCTCGCTTGCCGTCTCGGCCATAGCCGCTACCGTCAGCCCGCTGGCGCTGATCACCGCCGACAACGCCCGCGCCGCCGAAGGCTCCGCCTTCGCTTTTGACGAGCTCGAGGCCGGCATCGACGACAAGCATCACGTTGCATCCGGCTATGACGCCGATGTACTGCTGCGCTGGGGCGATCCGCTGTTCGCCGATTCGCCGGAATTCGATCCGACAAAACAGTCGGCGGAAGCCCAGGCCAGACAATTCGGCTACAACAACGACTATGTCGGCTATATCCCGATCGACGGCTCGGCCGAGCACGGCCTGCTGGTGGTCAACCACGAATACACCAATCCGCACCTGATGTTTCCGGGCCTCGTCACCATCGTCGACGGCAAGGCCAAGCAGGCGCCCCTCAGCAAGGAACAAGTCGACGTCGAGATGACGGCGCATGGCGGCACTATCGTCGAGATACGCAAGGTATCAGGCAAATGGCAGGTCGTTCGCGACGGCAAGCTCAACCGCCGCATCACCTCCAACAGCGAGATCACGCTCTCCGGCCCGGTCGCCGGCCACGACCGCGTCAAGACCAGCGCCGATCCGACCGGCACGAAGATCATCGGCACCATCAACAATTGCGCCGGCGGCGTCACGCCATGGGGCACCTATGTCATGGCCGAGGAGAACATCCACGGCTATTTCTCGGGCGAGCTGCCGCAGGGGCATAAGGAAGCCGCCAATTACAAGCGCCTCGGCATTCCCGAAGGTGCCTATGAATGGGCAGCGCATTACGACCGTTTCGACATCGGCAAGGAGCCGAACGAGCCGAACCGCTTCGGCTGGATCGTCGAGGTCGACGTCCAGGATCCGACTTCGGCGCCGAGGAAGCGCACCGCGATGGGGCGCTTCAAGCATGAGGGCGCCGAATCGATCGCCGCCAAGGATGGCCGTGTCGTCTTCTATCTCGGCGACGACGAGCGCTTCGACTATGTCTATAAGTTCGTCACCACAGGCAAGTTCGATCCGGACAACCGCGCCGCCAACATGGATTTGCTCGACGACGGCACCTTGCATGTCGCCAAGTTCGTCGAGGACGGTTCGGTCGAATGGCTGCCGATCGTCTTCGGCCAAGGGCCGCTGACGGCGGAGAACGGCTTTGCCAGCCAGGCCGACGTGCTGATCGAGACGCGCCGCGCCGCCGACCTGCTCGGCGCCACCAAGATGGACCGTCCGGAAGACATCCAGCCCAATGCCACCAACGGCAGGGTCTATGTCATGCTGACCAACAATTCGAAGCGCAAGGCCGACCAGGTCGACGCCGCCAACCCGCGTGCCGAAAATGCCTTTGGCCACATCATCGAGATCGTCGAGGACGGCGGTGATTTCACCGCGACAAAGGGCAGGTGGGAAATCCTGCTGAAATGCGGCGATCCCGCTGTGGCCGACGTCGGCGCCACCTTCTCGACCGCAACCACCGCCAATGGCTGGTTCGGCATGCCGGACAATTGCGCGGTCGATTCGGCCGGCCGCCTCTGGGTCGCCACCGACGGTCAGGGTCCGAAGGCCACTGGCCGCACCGACGGTCTGTGGGCGGTCGATACGGAAGGGCCGGCGCGGGCGACCTCGAAACTGTTCTTCCGTGTGCCGATCGGCGCCGAAATGTGCGGTCCCCTGTTTGCGCCGGACGACCAGACCGCCTTCGTTGCCGTCCAGCATCCGGGCGACGGCGGCGAGGACTGGGAGGCTTTCGGCCGTCCGTCCTACTATGAGGATTTGTCGACGCGCTGGCCCGACTTCAAGCCGGACATGCCGGTGCGCCCGGCGGTCGTTGCCATCACCAGGCAAGGCGGCGGCAAGATCGCGGTCTGACACGCAGCAAGGTCTTGCAGTCTCAAGGAAGGATTTCGGCCATACGAAATCCTTCCTTCCGATACGGGATGCATCCATGCTGCGCATCATGCGCCGACTAATCATTCGGTGCGCTGAACCACGGCCACATTCATTGTGCTTCGCAACCTGAAGCCAATGGACTCGTATAACGCTATGGCCGCGGCGTTGCTGGCATAGGCGTGGAGATAGGGAACTTCGCCGCGCGCCACTATCCGGTTTGCCACGAATAGGGACAGCAGCTTTCCTAGGCCACCGCCGCGAAATTCCGGATGTGAGCACACCCCGCTGAGTTCGGTATAGCCAGGTTGCTTCATGCGCTCGCCGGCCATTGCCGCAAGCCTGCCCTCGATTTTCACACCCCAAAAATCGCCCAAGCTCAAGGCTTCGAGCGTGAATGGGTCAGGCTTGGTGAGCAATGCCAGGGCGAGCATCTCAGCAGCATCGTCTCGGGTCAGACGTTGCACACGTTTGTCAGACACGGTTTGCAACGGCTGCTCGGCAATCATTTGAACCCCGGCTGCGGTCGAAGTCGCGAAAAGCCCCGTGGACAGAGCAATCGCGTCCGCTTGAAGCAGGATCACACTCTCGCCCGGGGAGACAAGGTTTTCGAGCGCCCGCAGGCTTTCCGGGTCGTCCGCGCCAGTGGCGGCGAAAGGGACGATCGACGGCCGATATCGCATGGCGAGGTTGTCACCCTCCGCGAAGGCCCGATGTCGCGTCTGAAGCGCGCTCCAGATAGGGCGGTCGAGCAGATGTCTCATTGCGCGGCACCCTCAGGCTTATTTACACGACGGTCGAGAGGGGCAGCGGCGAGGCCGTCCTCGATGGCAGCCAGCTGCTCAAGAAGCGGCCCCGAAAAACCTGCGCACAAATCCGCGACCACGTTCTCGATGCAAGGCCAGACGTCGCGCTTTGCGACATCGACCAGCCGCCGGCCGTCCCGAGTAAGCGAGACGATCCTGCGCCGCTGGTCATCGGTCGACGGACTGACCTCGAGCAGTCCCAATCCGGCCAGAAGCGAGACGCTTCGCGTCACACCCGGCTGCGCGATGCCAAGGGATTGCGCCAGTTCCCCGACCGACAGCGGACCCAGCCTGTCGAGCGCGGCCAGCAGCGGGTATTGGCTCGCCTGAACCGGGACATCCAGCCTGTCGAGCAGGCGCTGCGCCTCCGCTTGCAGTTGCTCGCCTATACGCTTCAGCCTGCTGCCCAGGCACAGGAAGCCAAGCGATCGTATGACGTCTTCCATAGGTCGATTCATCCCATGAACATCGATAACATGATATATAACAATGCATGAAAAGCAAGATCGAGGCATTCAAGCGCGGGTTCCAGGCATCGGGCGTATGTCGCCTTCGGCAAGGAAAGGTCGATCGATAAGGCTGCTTCGCCTGGACGAGGCCCGTTCGATCAGTTGCGCAGCCGGTAGCCGGTCCTGAAGATCCAGGCGACGATCGCTATGCAGATGAGCAGGAAGACCACCGTCATGCCGAGGCTGACGCCGACCGAAACGTCGGACTTGCCGTAGAAGCTCCAGCGGAACCCACTGACCAGGTAGACCACCGGGTTGAACAGCGTCACCGTGCGCCAGATGCCGGGCAGCATGTTGATCGAATAGAAGCTGCCGCCGAGGAAGGTCAGCGGCGTGATGATCAGCAGCGGCACCAGCTGCAGCTGCTCGAAGCTCTTCGCCCAGATGCCGATGATAAAGCCGAACAGGCTGAAGGTCACCGCCGTCAGCACCAGGAAGGCGAGCATCCAGAACGGATGCTCGATCGTCAGCGGCACGAACAGCGAGGCCGTCGCCAGGATGATCAGGCCAAGCACGATCGACTTTGTCGCCGCGCCCCCGACATAGGCGATGACGATCTCCAGATAGGACACCGGCGCGGACAGCAATTCGTAGATCGAGCCGACGAATTTCGGAAAATAGATGGCGAAGGAGGCGTTGGAGATCGATTGCGTCAGCAGCGACAGCATGATCAGCCCCGGTACGATGAAGGCGCCGTAGCTGATGCCGTCGATCTCGGTGATGCGCGAGCCGATGGCCGAACCGAAGACGACGAAATAGAGCGACGTCGAAATGACCGGCGAAACGATGCTCTGCAGCACAGTGCGAAGGGCGCGCGCCATCTCCACCCGATAGATCGCCCATACCGCATGAAGATTCATGGCCGCGCGCGGGTTCATGCCGGTTTCCTCACCAGATTGACGAAGATCTCCTCGAGCGAGCTGTTTTCCGTATCGATGTCGCGGAACTGGATGCCGGCCGCCTCGAGCTCGCGGATCAGCGAGGCGACGCCCGGCCGTTCGCTCTGGTTGTCATAAGTATAGGTCAGCTGTCCGCCATCCGGCGAAAGCTCCAGCGCGTAGTGCGAAAAAGCATCGGGAACGGTGGCCAGGGGACTGCGCAGTTCCAGCACAAGCCGTTTGCGGCCAAGCTTGCGCATCAGCTCGGCCTTGTCCTCCACCAGCACGATCTCGCCGCGGTTGATGACGCCGACGCGGTCGGCCATCGCCTCGGCTTCTTCGATGTAATGCGTGGTCAGGATGATGGTGACGCCGTCTTCGCGCAGCCGGCGCACCATCGCCCACATGTCCTGGCGCAGCTCGACATCGACGCCTGCCGTCGGTTCGTCGAGGAACAGGATGCGCGGCTCGTGCGACAGCGCCTTGGCAATCATCAGCCGGCGCTTCATGCCGCCGGACAGCGTGATCGCCTTGGCGTCCTTCTTGTCCCAGAGCGACAGGTCGCGCAGCACCTTTTCGACGAACGCCCTGTCCGCCGGCTTGCCGAACAGGCCGCGGCTGTAGTTAACCGTCGCCCACACGCTCTCGAAGGCGTCGATGGTCAGTTCCTGCGGCACCAGCCCGATCAGACTGCGCGCGGCGCGGTAGTCGCGGTTGATGTCATGGCCGTCGACGGTGACGGAACCCGACGAGCGGTTGACGATCCCGCAGACGATCGAGATCAGCGTTGTCTTGCCGGCGCCATTCGGCCCGAGCAGCGCAAAGATCTCGCCGCGCACGATGTCGAGATTGATCTCCTTCAGCGCCTTGAAGCCGGTGGCGTAGGTCTTGGTGACCCCGGAAATCGAGATGATCGGCTGCATGGCTGAAAACGACTGCTTGAAACAGAGTTGTTGATTTAATCCGCTGAATGTCGGTTCGCAAATCCGGATGTCAATGGCGCTCCTGACAGTTCTGGACCATCGAGGTCGCCGGAATAGGCAACACCTGCCTCGTAAAAGCAGATTAACCGCACTGCGGCGTTCCGCCTCGCGGCGGGACGCCGCTTTGACCGTCCGGTGCATCAAGCCTATCCTTCAACAAACAAGCAGCAGCCGGAGCCGCCATGGACCCGCTCATTCTGTCGCGCATACAGTTCGGCGCGAACATCTCGTTCCACATCCTGTTCCCGGCGATCACCATCGCGCTCGGCTGGGTGCTGCTGTTCTTCAAGCTCCGCTACAACGCGACAAACGATTCCGCCTGGATGCGCGCTTATTTCACCTGGGTTAAGGTATTCGCGCTGTCCTTCGCCATGGGCGTGGTTTCCGGCGTCACCATGAGTTTTCAGTTCGGCACCAACTGGCCGGGCTATATGGAGACGGTCGGCAACATTGCCGGCCCGCTGCTGGCCTACGAAATCTTGACCGCCTTCTTCCTCGAGGCGGCGTTCCTCGGCATCATGCTGTTCGGCTTCCGCCGTGTCTCGAACCGCGTCCATACACTGGCGACGGTGCTGGTGGCCGGCGGCACCACCTTGTCCGCCTTCTGGATCATCGCGCTCAATTCGTGGATGCAGACGCCGGCCGGCTTCGAAATGCGCGATGGTGTTGCGCACGCCACCGACTGGTGGGCCGTTGTCTTCAATCCGTCCATGCCCTACCGGCTCGTCCATATGCTGCTTGCTTCGGGCCTGACCGTCTCGTTCCTGGTCGCCGGCCTGTCGGCGCTGCGCTATCTCTACGGCGATCGCTCGGAATCGATGTGGAAGGCGCTGCGCACCGGCGTCTTCACCGCCGCGATCCTGATCCCGATCCAGATCTTTGCCGGCGACCAGCACGGCCTCAACACGCTGGAACACCAGCCGCAGAAGATCGCCGCGATGGAGGCCAACTGGAACACCGGTCCCAACGTGCCGCTGGTGCTGTTTGCGCTTCCCGATGAAGCGGCCAAGGAGAACAGGTTCGAGCTCATCATTCCCGATGGCGCCAGCCTCATCCTCAGGCACAGCGCCGGCGGCATCGTACCGGGGCTGAACGATTATGCCGGCAACCATCCCCCGGTATTTCCGGTGTTCTGGGGCTTTCGCATCATGGTCGGCACCGGCCTCCTGATGCTCGCCGTCTCCTGGTCGGCGGCCTTCTTCCTCAAGCGCCGCCACGGCCTGCCCAAGCCGCTGGCGCTTGTCATGGTGCCGATGGCGCTGTCCGGCTGGCTGGCGACGCTGGCCGGCTGGTACACCACCGAGATCGGCCGCCAGCCCTGGCTGGTCACCGGCGTGCTGCGTACCGCCGATGCTGTCGGGCCGGTCGCCGGCAGCCATATCGCGCTGTCGCTCGCGGTCTATCTCATCCTCTATGTGCTGCTCTTGATCGCCTATCTCGGCGTGTTGGTGCATCTGGCATTGAAGGCGGCGAAGGATGGTGACACCTCGCCGCTACCGGGCGTCATGAACAGGCCGCTGTCGCAGCCGGTTGCGCAACCAGGAGAAACATCATGAGCTTCGACTGGCCGACCCTGCTGCCTCTGATCTTCGCCGGCCTGATGGGCCTCGCTATCCTGATCTACGTCATCCTCGACGGCTTCGATCTCGGCATCGGCATCCTGTTCGCCGCAGCCGAAGACACCGAACAGGATACGATGATCGCCGCCATCGGCCCGTTCTGGGACGCTAACGAGACCTGGCTGGTGCTGGCGGTGGGCTTGCTGCTGGTCGCCTTTCCATTGGCGCACGGCACCATTCTGACGGCGCTCTACATTCCGGTCTTCGTGCTGCTGGTCGGCTTGATCCTGCGCGGCGTCGCCTTCGATTTCCGCGCCAAGGTGCCGGCCGGCAGGAAGCACCGCTGGAACCGCATCTTCTTCCTCGGCTCGGTCATCGCTTCGCTGGCGCAAGGTTATATGCTCGGCGTCTATGTGCTCGGCCTCGACGTCGGCCCTGGCGGCATGGCGTTCGGCGCGCTGGTGGCGCTCTGCCTTGCCGCGGCCTACGCGGCGATGGGCGCGGCCTGGGTCATCTATAAGACCGAAGGCGATCTGCAGAAGAAGGCGGTGCTGTGGCTGCGCACGGCGTTGGTGCTGACCGCGCTCGGCATGGTCGCGGTATCGCTGGCCACGCCCTTTGCCAGCGCGCGCATCTTCGACAAATGGTTCGTCTGGCCGGCCATGCTCTATTTGTCGCCGCTGCCGATCCTGTCGGCAGTGCTGTTCCTGTGGCTGTGGCGCCAGACCTTCCATCTGCCGAAGCCCGACGACCGCCACGCGCTGCTCCCGTTCCTGACATTGGCCGCGATCTTCACGCTCGGCTTTGCCGGCCTCGCCTGGTCGTTCTACCCCTTCGTGGTGCCCGACCGGCTGACCATCTGGCAGGCTGCTTCGGCACCCGAAAGCCTGGCCGTCATCCTGGTCGGGACGGTCGTCGTGCTGCCGATCATCATCTTCTATTCGTTCTTTGCCTACCGGGTGTTCGCCGGCAAGGCGACGGATCTGACCTATGACTGACCGGTATCGCCGTCGCCTGAAACAGAATATTCATCTTCAAGCGGAATAACCTTCTCTGGCCGGCCCAGCAGAATCGCCGGCAAGAAGAAGGGCAACAGAATGAACCCCTTTTCTGCGGCAGGACAGGATCGGCTGCTGCTTTTGCTGATCCGGACGGTCGCGCTGATCGGCGCACTCGCGCTTGCCGGCCTGCTGCCGGCCATGCCGCAGGCGCATGCCCAGGACGCGGCCAACTGGACGGGCGTGTGGGACACGAAGTGGCGCGGCGGCGGCGCCCAGATCAAGTTCGAGCAGACGGGCACTGACGTAAAGGGCGTGTACCCGCTTTATAACGGCCGTATCGAGGCCAAGGCCGAAGGCGACAAGCTTGTCGGCCACTGGTTCGAAGGCGACCGCCAGGGCGCCTTCACCTTCGTCCAATCGCCTGACGGCGGCAGCTTCATGGGCCGCTTCGATGCCGCCACCGCCGAATGGTGGACAGGTGTGCGCGTCAGCGCCGTCGAGGACGTCCGTGTCGACCAGTCGAGCCCGATGAGCACCATGCGCTCGTTCCTGCAGACAATGAACGAGAGCGGCGCCGACAATGTGCCGCGCGCCACCGGTGGCGGCATGGGTCTTGCCGGTCTGGCAGCGGGTCTCGTCGACGTCACCGAGGCCGACCGCGGCGGCCTCAACATGCCCGATTACACCAAGCTTCTGTTCACCGTCATCGACAACGCGACGTTCCGTCTGTGGAGCATGCCGCATGATGCGATTTCCGGAGACGAGGTGACGGCGACGCTGCCGCAATACGGCACCAGGATCTCCTTCGACGTCACTTTTCGTCGCAAGAATGGCGACTGGTTCATCGTCGGGCCGCCACTTGCCCAGCTCCAGGCCAAGCTCGCCGAATTCCAGGAAGCGCGTGGCGAAGCCGTCGACATGGTCGACGATCCGAGCAGGCTCGCCTCGCCGCGCGACACGTTCAAGGTATTGTTGAGCGGCCTCACCGAAGCCGGCGACCCGGCCCAGGCGGCGCTCGACCTGCGCAACTACAGTCAGGCGGTGCGTGGCGACGAGGCGTTCCTGCTCGAGCGCTATCTCAAAAAGGTCATCGACCGCATCGGCTACGTCTATTGGCAGGAGATCCCCGACGATCCGAAGAGCAACACCCCCTTCGTCTATTTCGAGCATCCCGTCGGCAACATCGTCATCGGCCCGGTCGAGACTGAGAAGGGCAAGATCTGGCAGTTCACGCCCGAGACGCTCGCCCACATCCGCGCGCTCTACGCCGATGTCGAAGACGTGCCGGTGGCGCCGGAATTCGCCGCCTTCGCCAGCACCGACCCGTTCTTCATCGCCCGTGGCCTCGCCCGCGAGATCAGCCCCGGCCTGCTCACCCGCGCCGGCCCGATGGAGCGCTGGCAATGGTCGATGCTCGGCCTTGCCGCACTGGCCGGCATCGTCTTCGGCTTCATCGCCAATGCGCTGATTTCCTTGTTTGTGCGAAGGACGGACAGCCCGGCCTTCTTCCGCATTGTCGAATGGGCGGTGCGCTCGATCGTGCTTGGCTTCTTCCTGCTGTTGACGCTGCGCCCGCTCGGTCTGCCGCAAGTGGTCGCCGCCCCGGTCAAGGCAATCGCCTGGAGCCTGGTCGTGATCGGCGCCGTGCCGGTGGTCTGGCACCTGATCGGCAAGGTCGCCGACCATTACCGTGGACTGTGGCAGGTGCCCGGCTATCACGACACGCTGATTTCGCTGTCCACCGGCGTGGCGCGCGTCGCCGTGCTGGTCGTCGCCTTCCTGCTGCTGGCCGAAGTGCTCGCCATCCCCTACGAAGGCGTCATCGCCGGTCTCGGCATCGGCGGTCTGGCGGTGGCGCTGGCCGCGCAGCCGACGCTGCAGAACTTCCTCTCCGGCCTGACGCTCTATGCCGATCGGCCGGTCAGCGTCGGCGACTTCTGCAAGTTCGGCGACCAGTCCGGCACGATCGAGCATATCGGCATGCGCTCCACCCGCATCCGGTCGCTCGACCGCACGATCATCTCGGTGCCAAACTCGGATTTCGCCGGCATGCAGATCGAGAACTACGCGCATCGCGATCGCACCCGGTTCGCGACGACGCTGCAGCTGCGCTACGAAACGACGCCCGATCAGCTACGTTACGTCCTGGCCGAGCTGCGCAAGCTGCTGATTGCCCATCCGCGCGTCACCGATGAGCCCTGCCGCGTGCGCTTTGCCGGCTTCGGCGCCTATTCGCTCGATATCGACGTGTTCACTTATATCAAAACCGCCGACGTGGCCGATTTTCAAGCCATCCGCGAGGACATCCTGTTGTCCATGATCAACATCATGGATGATGCCGGCGCGCAGTTCGCCTTCCCTTCGTCACTGGAATACAGAGCCACCGACCTTCCGGTCGACGACGAAAAACGCATCGCCGCGGAGAAAAGGGTCAGCGATTGGCGCGAGGCGCAAAACCTGCCTTTCCCCGACTTCAGCCAGATCGACAAATTCGCCCTCAACAACACACTTGCCTACCCGCCTGAGGGCTCGGCGCATTATCGCGAGACGGAGCCCGACCCGGACTCGGCCGAGGCAAAGGCGACGCTGGAGAAGGTGCGCTGGAGCCTGCCCTGGAAAAAGGGGGAGTAGTGCGAAGCGCGGAAACTGCTGATCTCCCCCCTCGAGGGGGAGATGTCGCTGAAAGCGACAGAGGGGGTCGCCGCGCGTGGAGTGCCAACTTCGTCTTCCTCGATATGCCGGACCGCGTCGCGCCAACCGAACCGACCCCCTCTGGCCTGCCGGCCATCTCCCCCTCAAGGGGGGAGATCAGCAGGCCCCCCGCAAAACTCAGCTCTTGTTGGCGGCCAGCACCAGCACCGGCTTTTCGCTGTAGAGGTTGGGGAACAGCCGCTTCAGATTCTCGACCTTGGGCAAATCGTTGTAGACGATATAGGGATAGGTCGGGTTGAGCGTCAGAAAGTCCTGGTGATAGTCCTCGGCCGGATAGAAGGATTTGCCGATCTCCAGCGTCGTCACGATCGGCTTGGGAAACACCTTGGCCTTGTCGAGCTGGGCGATGTAGCTTTCGGCGATCTTTTTCTGTGCGTCGTTTTCGGCAAAGATCGTCGAACGGTACTGGGTGCCGCTGTCCGGGCCCTGGTAGTTCAGTTGCGTCGGGTTGTGCGCCACCGAGAAATACACCTGCAGCAGCTGGCCGTAGGTCACCTCGGACGGCTCGTAGGTGATCTCGACGGATTCGGCATGGCCCGTCCGGCTGGTGCCGACCATTTCATAGATGGCCGTGTCCTTGTCGCCGCCGGTATAGCCGGAAACGGCGCTGGTGACGCCCTTGACGTGCTGGAACACGCCTTGCACACCCCAGAAGCAGCCGCCGGCGAAGACCGCCTTTTCGGTGCCGGCGGTGGCCTTCTCGTCCAATGCCGGCGGCGGGATCACCACCGCGTCTTCGGCCGAGACTGCCGGCGTCTGCCAGAGCACGGCCGCGGCGGCCGTGAGGATGAGCGCGGCAAGTGCTGCTTTTGCGAAAATCGACGATCGTTTCAGGGCTCCGGTCATGTCTGATCTCCCATGATGCTGGTGTGGATTATACGACGGATAGGTCCGCCGGGCTCTCACATTGCTGTGCGCATCGCCTATTTGGCCGGAGCCATGGCATCGCAGGCCTTGGTCGCTTCGGCTTTCTTCATGGCGTCCGTCTCGGCGGCGGCCTTGGCCATGCAGTCGGCCTTCATCGGATCTGTCGCCTTCATCGCGGTCGTGGCCATCGCGTCAGCCGCCATGGCGCCGGCCGGCTTCATTGCGTCCGTTGCCGGTTTCATGGCGTTTGTTGCCATGGCGTTCGCCGGCTTCATCGCATCTTCGGCCCGCGCCGCGCCTCCTGCGAACAGCGCCGTCGAGCAAAGTGCGAAGGCGAGTGCCGCCAGGGTCGGGCGATTGGTCAAAGGATTGGTCATGATGATCTCCTAGGGTTTGGCAGGGGTTGACGGCATGCAGCGGCGCCGCTGCGGCGTTGCGCAAATTTCGGAACGGGTTCTAATTCGCTGCGGCAGCGAGGATCGGCCCGCCGCCCGGCACCTGCACCAGCACCGCTGTGCTGAGGCCGCCCGTCGTCGCCGGCAGCGGCAGTGCGGTGGCGTCGCCGGTCCAACTGCCCAGCCTGGTCAGCGAATGCACGACATTGGCGTGCGGCAGCGTGCGGCCGGTGTTTTCTCCGCGCGCCACCGGCACCTCGACGACGCCCTTGCCGTAACGCACCAGCCAGACATCGGCCCTGCCGCCGGGCACCGGACCGGCGCCGATGCTGACCTTTCCGCCGGCGAGCGACAACGAAGGTCCGTCAGCGTGGCCGCCGCTCGAAATCAGCTGCTCGATCTCGCCCGGCCTGGCGCCGACGGCATCGGCCCTGCCGTTGACCACCACTTGCGGCGTGAACGGGCCGGAACGGCCGAGCGACGGTTCATAGCGGACCTGGCGCTGGGTGAATTCTTCTTTGCCGAATGTGTCCTTCCAGCCGAGATAGTCCCAGTAGGTGACGTTGAAGGACAGCGCCAGCACGTCGGGCCGGTCCTTGACCTTGATCAGATTGGCGTTGGCCGGCGGACAGGACGAGCAGCCCTGGCTGGTGAACAGCTCTACGACGGTCAGCGTCTGGCCGGCGGCCGCGCTGGTTGCCGACAGCACAGTCGCGGAAAACAGTGCCGCGGCGAGCCCCATCAGGGCTGTGCTTCGTTCCGATCCGGTCATCGCTGTTCTCCTGTGCGGTTCCATGTCCACACTTCGCCGCCGACACACGGTTCGTTACAGCATCACCGCTTCGTGATCGTTCGCAGCTCTCCCACAGGGGGCGAAGGGAAGACGGTCGCTCGCAACCAACACGCCACCCGGTGTGACCGGGGCGGCGGTGTGATGGACGGCAGCCTAAGCGGGCCGATATGCCCTCGCACTCAGCTGCGGCGGCCTATTGTGTCAACAGCGTTTCGGATGCCCGCTGATTGAAGGCGCATTTGCCGGTTACTGTGTAGAAAAAGTCCGCGTTGGAATCGGTGATGGTCGGAGATGTCGGCACCGACGATCCCCCGTCTTCCCACGCTTGTGTGCTGGTCTGGCCGCACGGCACCAGCGTAAAGATATCGACCGTTTGGCCACTGGCGATCTCGACGCCGTTCGCGTAGAGGCGGTTCGATGTTGCCGGATCGTTCGATTTGAGCACCGTTGGATTGCCTGACGGGACATCCATCTGCAGATATAGCTGGTCCATCTGGCTGACGTCGATCACCGCGCCGGCACCGGTCGCGGGATACATTGTGTTGACACAGGTGGTCGTGTATTTCCTGCCGTATGAGTCAGTCTGGACGATCGTGGTGCTAGGCAAGGCGTAGAAGCTGAGCACCGTGGTGGTCGTACACACCTGCTGCTGGACCATAGTGATCGTCGCTCCGTTGATGGTGGAGACGGTCGCCGTGCCATAGCCTTTCGGATCGCCATAACCGTTGTATATGTAGGTGATCTTCATCAGCTTGTTGGCCACCGTGTCCCCGAATTTGGTGCCGTAGAGCGTCATTGTCTTGCCCCACCAGCCCGAGACCTTGGTCACCTTGAACGTGGCTTGCACCAATGCCGGCCGCTTTGTCACTGCCGACGCAACGCCGACCTGCACTGTGTTGATCCTGGCGATCTGCATGAAATTCGTCGGCATGGCAAAGCCGGCCGAAGCCTTGATGCTGGCGGCGCCGTCGGTGGCGACGACGAAGCTGTCGAGCTTGGCCGTGCCTTGCCCGCCATTGGCCAGGTATGCCTCCTGCAGTTTTACCTGGCGGTCCGCCAGTGAGGTGTCCGTCGCAAGCGTCGTGATCGACAGCGACGCTGCATCGAGGGCGTTCTGCATCGATGCCCTGGTTGAAACCGCAGAGGTATAGTCGATGGAAAAACCCAATGCGGCAACCATCGGGATAAGCAAGATGGCGAGCAATGGCGCGAACGAGCCGCTCACCGATTTGAGAAATTTGCGTGCTGACAACGGCATTCCGATCCCCCCGAAACGGCGACGGCCGGTGGGCTACCACGCCGGGCGCGAACTATGCTCTAATCTCATGGATCAAAGTTTAACGACTTTGCCGCCCCGCCGCCGCACCCGCGCCCCGCCGCTTGCCGATGTAGCGTGCCCCTGCTAAAGCGCGCCGCATGACCACGCCGATCAAAAACATCCGCAACTTCTCCATCGTTGCCCATATCGACCATGGCAAATCCACGCTTGCCGACCGGCTGATCCAGTCGACCGGCGGGCTGGAGCTGCGCGACATGAAGGAGCAGGTGCTGGACTCGATGGACATCGAGCGCGAGCGCGGCATCACCATCAAGGCGCAGACGGTGCGGCTGAAATACCGCGCCAACAATGGCCAGGATTATGTCCTCAACCTGATCGACACGCCCGGCCATGTCGACTTCGCCTATGAAGTGTCGCGCTCGCTCGCTGCCTGCGAAGGTTCGCTGCTGGTCGTCGACGCCTCGCAAGGCGTCGAGGCGCAGACGCTGGCCAATGTCTACCAGGCGATCGACAACAACCATGAGATCGTCGTGGTGCTGAACAAGGTCGACCTGCCCGCCGCCGAGCCCGAGCGCATCCGCGAACAGGTCGAGGAGGTGATCGGCATCGACGCCTCCAACGCCGTGCTGATCTCGGCCAAGACCGGGCTAGGCATTCCCGACGTGCTGGAAGCGATCGTCAACGATCTGCCGCCGCCGCGCGAGGGCGACATCACGGCCCCGCTGAAGGCGATGCTGGTCGACAGCTGGTACGACGCCTATCTCGGCGTCATCGTGCTGGTCCGCATCATCGACGGCGTGCTGAAGAAGGGCCAGACCATCCGCATGATGGGCACTGGCGCCAGGTACCTGGTCGAGCGCACCGGCGTCTTTACGCCAGCCCGCATCAATGTCGACGAGCTCGGCCCCGGCGAGTTCGGTTTCTTCACCGGCTCGATCAAGGAGGTTGCCGACACCCGCGTCGGCGACACCATCACCGAGGACAAGCGGCCGACGGCGCAAGCCCTGCCCGGCTTTAAGCCGGCGCAGCCGGTGGTGTTCTGCGGCCTGTTCCCGGTCGACGCCGCCGATTTCGAGGATCTGCGCGCCGCTGTCGGCAAGCTGCGCCTCAATGACGCGTCCTTCTCCTTTGAAATGGAAACCAGCGCCGCGCTCGGCTTCGGCTATCGCTGCGGCTTCCTCGGGCTGCTGCATCTCGAAATCATCCAGGAGCGGCTGGAGCGCGAGTTCAATCTCGATCTCATCGCCACCGCGCCTAGCGTCGTCTACCGCCTGCTGTTGAACGACGGCTCGGTCAAGGAACTGCACAACCCGGCCGACATGCCCGACGTGGTCAAGATCCAGGCCATCGAGGAGCCGTGGATCCGCGCCACCATCCTCACCCCCGACGACTATCTCGGCGGCATCCTGAAGCTCTGCCAGGACCGGCGCGGCATCCAGGCCGACCTGTCCTATGTCGGCAAGCGCGCCATGCTGATCTACGATCTGCCGCTCAACGAGGTGGTCTTCGACTTCTACGACCGGCTGAAATCGATCTCCAAGGGCTACGCCTCGTTCGACTATCATTTGACCGACTACAAGGAAGGCGACCTGGTCAAGATGTCGATCCTGGTCAATGAGGAGCCGGTCGACGCGCTGTCGATGCTGGTCCACCGCACGGCGGCGGAAAAGCGCGGCCGCCAGATGTGCGAGAAGCTGAAGGAGCTGATCCCGCATCATCTGTTCAAGATCCCGATCCAGGCGGCGATCGGCGGCAAGGTCATCGCCCGCGAGACCATCTCGGCGCTGCGCAAGGATGTCACCGCCAAATGCTACGGCGGCGACGTCTCACGCAAACGCAAGCTGCTCGACAAGCAGAAAGAGGGCAAGAAGCGGATGCGGCAGTTCGGCAAGGTGGATATCCCGCAGGAGGCGTTTATCCAGGCCTTGAAGATGGGCGATTGAGAAGCCGGTTGGCGCGCACAGCGCGCCAAGCCATCGATCCAGTGAATCGATGGCAGGCTTCGAAAGCGGGGGAGCTGCCGGAGGCAGCGGGCCCCCCGCCAGCGCGGCGCTGAAGCTGCATGGTGGAGATTGGGCAGAAGAGTGCGACAGGTCAGCAAGCTGGATACGCGCCGGCCATTGCGACCCTTCAGGACAGCGGACCATCATTGGAGAATGTCCCGCCTTGAAGTATCCTTGCGGCTTCGGGGGAGACATCACATGCGCTCCACTCTGGACCTCGTCGCCGCGATCGGCCTCGCCATCGGCGGCGCTTTCGGACTCGCCGGCACCTTCGTCGAGAGCGCCGAACTTCGCGAAACGCTCTGGACGATCGACGGCGTGGCGCTCGTGGTGGCGACCGCGCTGTTGACGATGAAATATCAGCGCCAGGGCAATGACTGCGTGGCGGCTGGATTTTTGACCTTTCTCGCCGGCGAAAGCCTGCTGCTCTCCGGCAATGCGGCGGGGCTTGAGGCCAGCGTGCCCTCCTATATCGGCGGTATCTCGCTTTGGGCGGCGGCGCTGGTCATGGTCAGCGCGCCGAAAACCTTCGCGCTGTGGATGCGGCTCACGGCTGTCGTGGCCGCCTTGCTGTTTGTTGCGTCGGCGGGCCTGATCCTCTGGGGGGCGCCGTTGCTGCCGACCTCGGAGCCGCTGCCCGCTGCCGGATATCCCTTCCTGGTGCTCACATTCATCGGCTGGATCTGGACGCTGCTGAAGCCCAGCCGGTGAGGCCAGTCGGACCGCCCCCTCTCCGGCCGCTTCGCGGCCACCTCTCCCCCGCTTTGCGGGGGCGAGGAACCCACGTCTTGAGAGGCTGGTCGTCCTTCGCGCCCCCTCTGTCCCGTCGGCGTCTCGATACAATACCGCCATCCCTCCGTTCACCCCGCGCCCGCGTCATGCTAATCAGCACCCATGGCACAAAAGAAAGCATACGAGGTCGATGCATGGCTCGCGAAGCCGGATCCGCGCGTCTCGATCGTGCTGCTTTACGGTCCCGATCGCGGGCTGGTTGCCGAGCGGGCAAAGGCCTTTGCCGGCAAGACCGGCCTGCCGCTTGACGATCCGTTCTCGGTCGTCAGGCTGGACGGTTCGGAGGTCGATCGCGACGAGGGCCGCCTGCTCGACGAGGCCCGCACCGTGCCGATGTTTTCGGAGCGGCGCCTGCTATGGGTGCGCAATGCCGGCGCCCAGAAGGCGCTTGCCGACGACGTCAAGGCGCTGACCGTCGAGCCCGCGCGGGACGCCATCATTCTCATCGAGGCCGGCGACCTGAAGAAGGGCGTCGGCCTGCGCGCCGTGGTGGAGGCGGCGGACAATGCCATGGCATTGCCTTGCTATGCCGATGAGGCCAGGGACATCGATACGGTCATCGACGACGAATTGCGCAAGGCCGGCATGTCGATGACGCTGGAGGCGCGGCAGGCGCTGCGCCGCAATCTCGGCGGCGACCGGCTGGCCTCGCGCGGCGAAATCGAAAAGCTTGTGCTTTATGCGCATGGCCAGCCCGAAATCGGCCTCGACGACGTCAAGGCGACATCTGGCGATGTCTCCGGCCTCTCCTTCGATGCGGCGGTCGACGCCCTGCTCGAAGGCAGGATCGCCGATTTCGATACCGCCTTCACCCGCCATTGCCAGTCCGGCGGCCAGCCCTTTCTGGTGCTTTCATCGGCGATGCGGCAGTTGCAGACGATCCAGGCGATGCGCGGCCTGATGGACGCCGGCGGCCGCAATGCCGCTTCGGTCGTTGCCGCGGCGCGCCCGCCGGTTTTTTTCTCCAGGCGCAAGCTGGTCGAGAAAGCCCTCGAACGCTGGAGCAGCGAAGCGCTCGGCCGCGCACTCAACCGCCTGCAGACGGCGGTCCTGCAGACACGCCGGCGGCCGGATCTGTCGATCGCGCTGGCACGCCAGGCCCTGCTCGGCATTGCCGTGGAGAGTGCCAGGCTGGCGCAGAGATAGGAGCACCCGACCTTCTCCCCTTCTTGTGGGAGAAGGTGGATCGGCGCGCGGCGCCGAGACGGATGAGGGGTGTTGGACGGAATGAGGCGTCGGCGTTCCCTGGAACACCCCTCATCCGTCGCCTTCGGCGACACCTTCTCCCACAGGGGGCCTGTTGCGTAATTCGCTGATTGTGATTCTCTGAGACGAAGCTCGGAGGGAATCGCGATGGCAGTGAAGCAGATGGGCCAGTTG